>CAYNFG010000007.1:2597-22974 GCA_964396455.1 uncultured Nitrososphaeria archaeon
CGGATATACCAGCCGGAATGAGGCTCGAGGATGTAGGCTTTAAGGCCATAAGCTCCGCTACAAGCGATATAGCTGCTAAGGGCGGGAAGCCGCTAGCATATCTAATCTCCTTAATGCTCCCATCTGAGATGCCATTAGAAGACTTCCAGAAGCTATGGAGGGGGTTCGAGGCGGCGGCAGGATTCTATGATGGAAGGATCATAGGAGGAGATCTAAACTCCGGAAACGAGATCGTGATAGATGTAATATGCCTGGGTAAGGCGGAGAGGACGTTCTCGAGGCTTGGAGCTAGACCCGGAGATATCCTAGCTACGACGGGCGAGTTCGGAGCCCAAGCAGCAGGCTTACATGCCCTTCTCAACAAGCTGGGAAACGACCCGCTTATCAGCAGGGTTATCGAGAAATTCTCTAGACCCATCGCGAGGGTTAGAGAGGCGTTAGAGCTTGCGAAGACCCCCGCGATAACATCTTCAATCGATTCTAGCGATGGGCTTGCGGAGTCCCTCTACGAGCTCGCGAGGCTTAATAATGTTGGATTCGTCGTCGAGGACCCGCCGATAAGCGCTGATGCTAGAAGATATGCTGAAAAGTTTGGAGCAAACCTATTCGATCTAGTGTTTTATGGCGGTGAGGAATACGAGCTGGTTCTGACGATAAGACCCGATTTTCTTGATGAGGCGATTAAAGCTGTCGAGAGAGCTGGTGGAAGACTATTTGTCATCGGTAGAGTCGTGGAGGAAGGCGGGATCAGAGTTAGATGGGATGGAAGATGGATAAAGCTCGGGGAGAGGGGCTACAGGCATTTCTAACATGGTTCATTTAACAAAGAGGCTATAGTAGAGTATCCCCACGATCGTCTTCGCATCCCTTATCCGCCGCCTCCTAATCGCCTCCAAAGCATCTTCAAGGCTTAGAAACGTTATCGAGATATCCTCATCAGCCTCCAGATTTTGATTACCTTTCTCAAGCTTCCTCGCAAGATAGAGGTGGAGCCTTTCGCTACTATAACCCGGGCTTGGATAGATCGTTAAGAGGTGAATCAGCTCGCCAGCTCTATATCCCGTCTCCTCCTCAAGCTCCCTCCTAGCGCAAGCCTCCGGATCCTCACCCTCCTTAAGAGTCCCGGCGGGAATCTCGAGAATATACTCTCCTATCGGATGCCTATACTGCCTAACAAAGATTATATCGCCATTATCCATCACCGGAATTATCGCCGAAGCCCCGCGATGGAGAACCGTTTCACGATAAATTCTCTTCCCAGATGGAAGCTCAACCTCCTCCTTCTTAACGGAAACCGCCTTACCCTCATAAACTAGAGAGCTTGATAAAATCCGGACATCCATCCCTCGCAAGACTGCAGATAACCTATATTTAAATCGGCATGCATATTCCCCGAATAATCATACAACTCCTCTCTTCGCATTCTCCATGAAGCGGGCCCGGGGGGATTTGAACCCCCGACCCCCGGGTTAAGAGCCCGGCGCTCCACCTGGCTGAGCTACGGGCCCCTATCCTAGAGGCTTTTCTAGATTTATTTATGGTTTGTTTCCTGTGTGCCTGATGATGGGGTTTGGGGTTGTTGGTGTTGATTTGGCTGGCTTACCTACGAGGGTTACCGGGTTATGTTATCTTGATACTCGGCTTGTATGCGAGCTTGCTAGGGCTGGAGGGGATGAGGAGATTTTTTCATTTATTTTTGAGAGGAGTCCGGAGGTTATTGCTATTGATGCTCCGCTGAGTTTTCCTAGGGAGGGGATGTTTAGGAGTTGTGAGCGGGAGGTTATGAAGCTTGGGGCTAGGCCGTTATCTCCGCTTCTCAAGTCTATGAAGGCTTTAACGGAGCGTGCTATGAGGTTGAGGAGGGTTTTAGAGGGGGAGGGCTATAAGGTGATAGAGGTTTTTCCGACCGGGGCTAGGAGGCTTCTGAATCTTCCTCCAAAGAGGATGGGTAGGAGGGTTCTTAGGGAGGCTTTAGCCGCTCAGGGATTAAAGAATATTCCGGAGGATGCGGATCAGCATCTGCTCGATGCCGTAATATGCGCTTTAATCGGCCTCTACTATCTTAGGGGCGAGTATCTCGAGGTGGGGGATCCGGAGGAGGGGGTGATAATCCTACCTAAGCCCAGAAAATTGGATACCTTATCTAAATGATGGTCTTGCTGATAGCAGCTTTGGTAGGGGAAGCTTTTTGAAAGGCTTACCTCTAGTCTTCTCCCTGATCTCCTTTATCAGCTCCTCAGGCTTCATCCTCCTAATTCCTCCACCCTCCTCGCGTATCCTAACGCTAAGCATTCCGCTCTTCCTCTCCCTCTCACCATAAACTATCACATAGGGTATCCACTCCGTCTCCGCATCCCTTATCCTCTTATCGAGAGATTCATCCCTATCATCGATATCTGCTCTAATCTCGTTCTTCTCGAATTCGTTTAGAAGCTTTAGGCAGTCTTGGAGGTATTCGGATTTTACTGGGATTAGCCTTACCTGGGTGGGCGATAGCCATAGGGGGAGCATGGGCTTGCCGCCCCGCTCCATGATCTTATACGCCTTCTCCAAGAGCGCGTAGATCACCCGCTCTATAGCCCCGCTCGGGGAGCAGTGGAGTATTATCGGATATTCTTTTTCGCCCCTCTCATTAACATAGGTTATTCCGTAGGATCTGGCGTTCTCGACATCTATCTGATCCGTTGATAACGCCGCTGCTTTTCGCTGGCAATCGACGAAGTTGAATTCCCATTTTAGGGTGAAGTAGAAGTATCGCTCGCTCCACATCTCCGCCAGAACGGGTTTCCCGAACATTCTTACGAGCTCGAAGATGAAGTCCTTGTTCTGCTCATAGAAGTCTTTCGTGAATCTTATCGCCATCTCTAGATCCTCTCTCGTCAAGCCTATTCCCTCCATAACTTCTAGGCTTAGCTTAAGCCTCTTCTTCATCTCCTCCTTAGCCTGCTCTAGGTCTCTGCATATCGCATGGACATCGGGCATGGTGAATGCTCTAAGCCTCTTCAAGCCGACGAGCTCTCCACTCTTCTCCCTTCGGAAGCTATATCGGGTTAGCTCGTAGAGCCGGATCGGGAGATGCCTATAGGATAGCTGCATATCCTTCGCGATGAGGAATTGGCCGAAGCATGCGGCAAACCTTAGGAAATACCTCTTATCCTCAACCGGGATAACATACTGCCTGGCCGGAAACTTGTGAAGATACTTCTTCAAGGCGGGATGACCCATATCATACATTATGGGCGTCTCGACCTCCACTCCCCCATACTCGATAACCTTTTGGGTAACGTACTGTTCGAGCAGACTCTTGATCAGCCTCCCCTTCGCATACCATCTCAGATTCCCGGGGTCGCTGGCGGGCTCGTAGTCCGCTATCTCAAGCCTCTTCATCAAGGAGACGTGTGGCGGCTGCTCGAGAACAGCTCTAGACTTCTGCATCTCATACTTCGCAAACGCCTCCAAGTTCTCGTGGCCCGCGAAGTCGAACTCGCTAACCGGAATCATCTCTCCATCCGGGGTTAAGATATACCAGTAGGACTCTAGCTTCTCCTCGAGTAGGAGGGCTTGAGGAACCTCCTCAGCCTCCTTCCCCTCAACCGCCTCCGACGTATAGCTTCTTAGCTGCTCAGCTAACGGATGCCCTTTAACGGCTATCGCCAGCCGCTTATTCCATCCAAATGGCGCTGAATAGACTTCCAGCCCTCGCTTCTTAGCCTCCCTTCTCATAGCGTTTAAGATCGAGAGGGCGTCGCTTGGAGGGGCGAGGTTTGTGCTTAGATGAGCATAGGGATATATCACTAGCTTGGAGATCTTAAGCTTCTCCATAAACTCCGCCGCATCTTGAATCGCCTCCTCGGCAAGCTTACGCCCATCCCCCTTCTCAACGCAGGTTAAGAGCAGTAATGCATCCTCAATCCGGTAGACCCTCTTCTCAACCTCCTCGTAGATGCTGCTCTCGGGCTGTATAGGCTCGAACTCCACATAGTCCACGTGGAGCTGCAGGATCTTCATCTCCTCAACACCATCCTATAGACCGGTATAGCGTAATCTTTCAATCCTACGCTCATCCTTCGTCAGCTTCTTAAACTCTTTCCAGTGTTTCTCGCAGAGGTAGGCTCGCCTACCCATGGCCTCGACCTTCATACCCGAGGGTATTCTCTGGGCTGAGACCGATTTCACGGCTCTATTCTCGCAGCCTACGACCGAGCACTTAACCCCCTTCGAAACCTTACCCATAATTAGATTCACCCCGCCCGGTTAGAAAAGTGGATCCTAGAGCTTGCTTACCATTTTCTCATCCATCTGCTCCGAGAGGGGTTGGAGTATGACTATTCCCTCGACGGGCCTTATCTCGAACGTGTATATTGATGAATCCGCCTTGCTCCACCTCATCTTCCTTACGTAGATCGTTTTCAGAAGCTTTCCATAAAATCTGACTATGCCTAGGACGATCACGCCTGATGAAAGGAACTCCTCGAACCCGAATCTGCTAAGCCTATTCGATCCCGTCGGTATATCGCACGTCAGCAGGGTTGTCGCCCCGAATCGCTCCTCTATCATATTCACAATCTCCCTAAGATACTCTCTTATAACCAGCTCATCCCTCGCTCCAGCCGCCAGAGCCGAAATCGGATCCAAGACTATCCTGCTAATGTTTCTGCCTCGCGCTATCTTCGCCAACGCCTCGACGAAAGCCTTACTCTCCTTCCCGAATCTTCTAAGATCCTCAGCATATAATCTTAGCTCGAAGGGATGGAATAATCCTTGATCAATATATTCCCAGAAATTCCATCCAAGCGATAAAGCTCCTCTTAAAACTCCTTCGATACGCTCATCGAGGGATACGTAGATGCACTGCTCATTATTCTTCAATCCCTCTAAGAGGAATTGCAGGCTTAGGATCGTCTTCCCCACACCCGTCTCTCCCGTCACGAGATATGTTCTGCCCTTAAGCAGTCCTCCGCCGAGCATTTGATCAAGCTTCGGTATTCCTGTTGAGACTCGCTCAAACGGCTCCATGAACCCTGATCACAGAGGCATATACTCCAATATAAGGTCTTAATAATGTATGAATCTGCCATTCTCGTAGATTAGATCTTTATCGCCATAGACTTTTCCATGTTTCAGGTCTATTATTAGATCCCAGTGGATTGAGGATTTATTCACTCCACCAGTGTCCGGGTATGCTGCTCCTAGGGCGAGGTGCATGGTTCCGCCGATCTTCTCGTCGAGGAGAATCTGCTTCGTCTGCCTAGTTATGTTATAGTTTAGCCCGAATGCGACCTCGCCTAGCCTTTTAGCGCCTTCATCCGTTTCGAGAATCTTCCTTAGCTTATCCTCTCCCTTCTCAGCATGGACTTCGACTACACGCCCTCTCTCAAACTTTAGCTTAACACCCTCGACCTCGAATCCTCCCCAGACCGCCGGAAAACTGAATTTGATGAAGCCTTCAACGCTATCCTCTACAGGAGCTGTGAATACCTCTCCGGCAGGCATATTATGTCTTCCATCATCGTTTATCCACTTCCTCCCACCAACTTTTAGAAGAAGGTCCGTATCCTCGGAGACTATTCTAAGCTCATCGATCTTGCTAAGAAGGGATATTATGCGCTCCTGCTCTCTCGCCTTATTCCTCCACTCGCCTATCGGATCGGGCTTATCGACCATGCAAGCGCGGTAGATGAATTCTTCATATTCTATCGGCCCCATGCCGGCTTCCTGAGCAAGCGCGTTCGTAGGATAGATTGTAACATTCCATCTAAGTTTTCCAGTCGCCTGTCTTCTCATGAATATCTCGGTTAGCTCGGCTCTAGCCGCCCTTCTAATCCTGATTCTATCCGGATCTATTCCGACTAGAGGCTTGCTATGGCTATCGGATATAACCGATATCGAGACATCGATCTCCTCTTGGATGAATTTTTCTATAGGAGATAGATGCTTTAGAACAGACTCCGGCGCATACCTGTAAAATATCTCATCGATTCCGCTCTCGCTGAGTATTATATGTGGGTAGCCTCCCTTGCTGACAGTCTCCTTAACGATCTCTCTTATGAGGGGTATCGCCTCGACCCCTGCTTTGAGCAGGACTTCATCGCCCGGCTTAATCGAAACGCAGTATTCCACCACCAGTTTTGCGAGCTTGGAGATTCGCGGATCCGGCATGACTAAAGACTGTTATGGCGTTCTTTAAGGATTAAAGACCTCTCCAGCTTCTAAGATCTGCTTCGGAAATTTTTGATTGCCGCGATTATGCTTTTGCATCTCTCCAAGCTTTCCTCAGCGATCGTCCCGGTTACTATTATATCGGCTCCAGCCTCCAAAACGCTTATAGCCGCTTCAGGACTTCTAATTCCTCCGCCGACGATAAGCGGGATCTCGACCGCTTTTCTAACAGCTTTTATAGTTGATGGAGGTAAGGGCTTCCTAGCACCAGAGCCTGCCTCGAGATAGACGAATCTCATTCCGAGGTATTGTGCTGCGAGGGCATAGCATGCTGCGACCTCTCCGCGATCCGGTGGTAGCGGTAAAGCCCTGCCCATGGCCGAGACCGCTGTATCGCCTCCGAATACGATATAGCCCATCGGGATTGCTTCTAAACCATACTGCTTTACGAGAACCGCTCCCTGGGATTGCGCGCCTATTATGAAGTAGTGGTCTACGCTATTTAGCAGGCTCATGAACCATATCGCGTCAGCGTATCTTGTTATGCTCGTTATATTGTTTGGGAAGATTATCACCGGGATCGATACCGACGATTTTAGCGACTTAACAAATTCGTCTAGAAGGGATTGTGAGAAGAAGGTGGAGCCTCCAACCATTATGCCATCTGATCCGGCCTTCTCCGCCTCTCTAGCGATTCCAGCGGCTTGATCGGCGGGCGATTCCTCGGGATCTAGTAGTAGTAGGTGGAGTTTCTCGCCTGCCTCCAGCTTCTTCAATAGATACTCCTCAACCTTCCCTATCTTCAACTGCTTCACGGATTTCACCTCTATCCTCAGATTCGGTGATCTCTTGAGCTGGTTCTTGAGGAGGTTGCTGTGCTGATTGGGCTTCCGAGCTTGCCTGCTGAACAGCTTCCTCGGCGGGCTTCCTCGCCCCGGTAACTATATCGTAGAACTCGGCATAGGCGTCTACGGGCATATAGGATGGAAGCCATCTAACCTCGGCACTCGCCTTACAATTCCCACATATCACCTTAGCCTTATCAGAGCCTTCTTCATGATAGACTGCTACCGCTAGCTCGTTGCATAGCGGGCAGACGAATATCTTCGGGAAAGGCTTCACAACACGTTTAATTATCTTCCTTCTCCTACGCCCCATCTCACCCACACTCCATCCAAGCGGCCTACTCCGCTCTCCCGATTCATTAAAAGGCGAGCGGCTAATAAATATAGAATACCCCGTAAAACTGGAGTGGAAGCCTTGAGAAGCCATCGACCCAGGATAGGGCTCGTAACGCTAGATCTTAGACTCGCCTCAAAGATTCGCAGGCTTATCAAGGAGTATAATGCCGAGCTGATCCACGTCGCAGATCCGAGAGAGCTGCCATTAGATGTTAGGGTCGTAATAGGGAAGAGGGCTGAAGGACTCCTAAAGGATGAAAAAGCATTCTATGTCGAGGATTTCTGCTCGATCGAGGAGCTTGTGGAGAAAGCATATGAGACGGCCATCGTCGGATCAGGATATAAAACTGTCCTAGTAGCGATAGATCCTGGGAAAAACCTCGGAGTCGCATATTTTATCGATAACAAGCTTGTCAAGACCGGTAGATACGGCTTGCTCGACGAGCTAGCGGAAGAAGTCAGAAAATTTATCAAGAGACATGAAGATGCCGAGAGGAAATATATCATCGTCGGAGCTGCGACGGATTTTAAAGCGGTTAAGGAAGCTCTCCATAAACTCGAGAAAAAATTAAGAGGGGAGGAGGTTACGATCATGGTCTGCGACGAATCTTTTACAAGTAAGGGATTGCTACCGAAGATCAAGGGCATGAGCAAGGATGAATATTCAGCCTTAATACTCTCTCTGAAAAACCTGCTCAGGCTGGAATAGCGGGGTAGGAGGGGGAATATGGATAGGGTTAAGGTTGGTAAGGGGAATACGCTACTCCTTCATGGTCCGGCATCCGCGATACTCGTGGAGGGAAGAGCTTCTGTCTTAGGATGTCCGCTATCCTCGAGGAGGAGGTTGATCGTTAAGAGCTGGAGATCTAGACCGATCTATGCTGAGGAGGATTCGATAATAGATGTGGCCTATGGCGAGGGAGGGGGATTCGAGATCGTCGAGGGAGATACTATTCCAAGCGAGTGGAGAAGTTTTGCGGGAAAGGCTTCGGAGAAACCTTCATGCGTATGCGTGTATGGCGGCGTCGATTCTGGAAAGACGAGCCTCGCCACCCTGATAGCGAATAATATCGTGAGGAGAAACGGCTCGGCGATTTATCTAGACCTAGATCTAGGTCAATCGAATATATGCCCGCCGACGACCATAGGCTGCACGCTACTTAGAACGCCGTCCCCAGAAATATCGTATCATAGGATGGAGTTCGGCGAAGTCGTGGGATACACCTCTCCAACCCCGATCGTCGAGAAGCATCTCGAAGCGGTTAGAAGGCTGGTAGGCTATATCTCAGAAAAATATCCTGGAGTAGGCGTGTCTACGGATCTCGATGGATGGACTTCCGGAATCCAAGCCTTAAAGCATAAGGAGATGCTATTAAGCATACTAAAACCAGGGCTTCTAGCAGCGATAGGAGACATGCCGGACGAGCTTAGGGAAAGCTGTGAAAAACTCGGGATAGATTACGAGGTTTTACCCCCTCCTAGAAACGTTAGGAAAAGGACGCAGGAGGCTAGAAAGAGGCTACGCGAGATAGCTTATGAGAGGTTCTTGAGAAAGGCTATCGTAAGAAAGATTCCGGCGAGCTGGGTGAAGATGAAAACGATTACAGGATTCGATGAGCCGGGGGAGATAGCGAAGCATGTCAGGGGACTATTATCTAGATATTCGGAATACTCCGGGGAGATCTTGGATGAGGCGGCGGATGCTCTAGAAGAACTTGCGAAAAAGAGGATCGGAATCCTAAGCTATCTACGAGATCCGAATGGATCATTCTCAGGAATAGGGCTGCTCATAAGCCTCGATCTGAAGAAGAACTACTTTAGGATCTTAACGCCATACGATGCCCAGATCGGAGAGCTGATAATAGGAACGATCCTACTATCAATTGATGGAGAGGAAGTATATGCAGAGCCTCCGTTAATCTCCGAGACCAAGCCCATCTAACAAATCATCTTAGAGGGTGTAACCATTAATCTCTAGGTTGGAGGATTCTTATGATTCTCACGAGATTTGCAAGCTCGAGATTGCTGGCGTTCTCGGGCGGTAATGCTGCGAGATCTCCGGCCTTATACGGGCCATAGACCTCTAGATTTGGGCCAACGAACGGTGGGATATCCTTGAGAACATAAACTACCTCGTATTTCGAGCTTATCTGCTCCCAGTCTTGATAGGCTGTTGCTGTCACCAAGTCTTTAACATGTTCTCGATATTCCTTGAGTATGCTCACCAGCTTCGAGTATATGTTTTTCTCGAAGTCGAATAGGTTTTCCGGCATCTCCCCCTTTAATGCATACTGGATCAGCTTTCGCATTCTCAGCCCAAATATCTCCTGCATCAGCCTTGCTACAGCATTTGCAGCCTCCTCCTTAAGCTCCGCTGATAGAGATTCTTTATCCGGGACCCTTAGATACTGCCTTACCCCGCTAACATATTCTCTAAGCTTTTCTGGCAGCTTCTCCGGGATCTTCGCTAGCCCCTCGATCCTCCTCTCCTTCCTCCATAGATCTACTAGGATCTCGTAGATATTCTCCTCCCGATTCTCGGCCATCCTCCAACGAGGTTCTGAGATATCGGCTATACCTTAAAGGTTTATGCTCATGATCTAGGGTAGGGTTGCCACCCCCCTACAGAGCAGTAGAATTGCTACGGCTAATGGGAGTTTTAGGATCTTATTTGAGGTTGGCGGTAGCTCGAAGCCTGCGAGCCTGACCCTATGCGATCTAATTATCTTGACGTGAACCTCCTCATCCATAGGGAATGCTACTGGCGCGTATTCTGGATCGAAGTCGTCGAGGCTGTTGGGATCTATCGGCGCTGCCTTTAATCCCGTCTTTCCATTAAGCGAGCCAGAAAGCCTGATAAGCCTATGGATATCCTGGGTTACGACTACATCGACGTGCGCCGAAGCATTCTCTCTAGCAGCCTCTACCAGAACCTTTCTTACCGATGGTCTTAAAACGTTCCAGGGAATCTTATCGCCGATAATTCTTCTAGCTTTTTCAAGATCCTCTTCCAAATCACGTGTCCTGCTCCTTACTCCAGCGAGATCGCATATCTTCTCCACGTCAGCCGAGATCGCAAGCTCCAACACGGATCGGGCAATCCTCCCCCTCCAACCAGGGTCATCCAAATCTGGCGCGGTCTCATCTATAATCCGGCGGCGTTCAAGACCTAATGCGCGGAGGCTTAATCCAGCTCCCGTAACGTAGTCTATTATCTCCTTACGCTCCTGCTGGCTTAAGTCCAGAACAGATTCATCCGATACGATGACGTGATACCCCCTATTCCCGGAGAATGCCAGCCGAATCCTCCCGAACCCGAGATCGGATTCGAGTATTTCTAGAAGCTTTCTAGCTTCAGCCCTAGCCGCCTCCAAGCATTTCTCGCAAACCCATTCAACCTTCTCCAGCTGGCCGCCGCAGCTAGGGCACTTCTCGAGATCCGGCGGATAATCTTTCAAACAGCTTTTGCATATCTTAAAGTCGTGACTTTTCTCGCAGGGCGTCTTCAGATGATCGGCATCTATATCGAATACCAGCTCGGCGCCAAGCCACTCCTTCTCATCCATCGGAGCTCGGGGATACTTGTAGAATGCTGAGGAGTGATATACGTGTAGAGGGGCTTTCTCGGCGAGCAGGCTTAAGAACTCTTTCGGATCGTTGAAGCTTATATGCCTGACCATGATTTTTCCCTTAAATGTGAAGTAGCCGAACTCTCTCTCCTGAAGCCTATCGGGAATGAATACCTCTCCGCTCTTCTCAGAATAGTATTGCTTGAAGAATTTTTGGACGAAGGCTGCATCAGCATCCTTTACGAAGCTCATAACCCACCGTATCCGATTAGAGTTACAGCATTTCGGCTGATTAAAGTTTTAACCTCATCCAGATCAGCCCAGCTATTAGAGGTTGATTATCCCCGGCGCCGAATCCGTTTCTAAACTAGGATATCGGTTAATGCTTCTCCCTCAGGGTGTCGAATACTATGTATGCTAGGATGGCTATGAAGATTAACGCGGCAAGCCATGGAAGGCTTCTATAGAGCATGTCTAGAAATGCTTCAAAACTCATTTTCCCATACTCACCTATTTTTCGAGGATTTTAAGATATCATTCAACGCTCGTGGCCAGAATGGTTAGGTCTCCAACATTCGTCCCCGTCGGCCCCGTATAGATTGCTCCTCCTACCCTATTGAAGAATTCGTTCGAGTCGTTTTCCTTGAGGAATTTGACGGGGTTTAGTCCGAGGGAGAGGGCGTCCTTGAACGTTTGCGGGTCGGCTATTGCTCCGGCCGCGTTAGATATTCCATCGATTCCATCTGTTCCTATGCTGAGTATGGTGCATGGCTTTAGATCGGCCATCTTTATGGATGCTGCTAGCACTAGTTCCTGGTTTCTTCCGCCTATCCCGCCTCCCCTGACGGTTACTATGTATTCCCCTCCGAGGATTAACGCTCTCTTGCCATGTTTTTCTGTAAGCTCTCTTAGGATCCCGGCAAGGAAGACGCCGACCTCAGAAGCCTCGCCCTCGACGAACCTGCTCAAAACCATGCATCTAAATCCTCTTAGGCGAAGGCTGGTTGCGGCAGCCCTACACGCATCGCCTATATCGGCTATTATCATGTTTGTGATACTCTTGAATGCCGGATCCATCGGCTTGGGGGTCTCTTCAACCCTGCCCTCGATGCCGTCGAGAATCCTCTTTCTAACATTCTCGGGAACCTTATCCCATAGATCATATCTGTTCAGAATATCGTAAGCGTCTTTGAAGGTCGTTGGATCCGGAGCTGTGGGGCCAGATCCTATGCACTCTATCTTATTCCCGACCACGTCCGAGAGTATCAGGGTTATTACTCTTGCTTTCGATAGTTTTTTGCCGAGCCAGCCTCCCTTTATCAGGGAGAGATGCTTTCTAACGGCGTTGATCTCGTCTATTGAGGCACCGCTTTCTAGGAGGAGCTTGGTAGTGGTGATTTTATCCTCTAAGGTTACTGGCGGAGCTGGCAGCGGAAGCATCGCCGAAGCCCCGCCTGAGAGGAGAAATATTACCAGAGCCTTCTCCGAGATCTCCTCAGCATACTCCATCATCTCTTCAGAGGCTTCTAAACCAAGCTTACTCGGAATCGGATGAGTCGATGGAAATAGATCTATCCTCCTAAGATTATGAGATTTACATGGATCCATAGACGAAACTATGAGACCTCCGGATATCTTGTCGTCTAGGAGGCGTTCGATATACTCCGCCATCTGGACTACCGCCTTCCCAGCTCCGAGAACAACCACCTCATCATAGCCTCGTAGATCTATCTTGAAGGAATCTCCGATTAGGAGGAGGTTATCCTCAAGCCTCACCTTCTTCATAAAATTCTCAGGCATAACGCTCCTGACACCAGCCTCGGCAGCCTCTAAAACCTCCTTTCGGAGGATCGAGAGCTTACCCGTCCTAGCCTCGATCAAATCATCAAGATTTCTTATCAGGCTTCTAGAGCCCAAGACCCGCTCAAGAGCATATTTTTATCTAAAGGTTATAAGAGTTCCCTCGATCAAGGCGATGGAGGAATTTATCTCTAGGAAAGCCGTAATTCGTGGCAGGGTTCTAAAGCCTGCGGTGATCTTGGGAAGGACTATTGTAGGCGATTATACGATCATAGATCGCTTCGTGTATATAGGCTATCCCGTCAGAGGAAAGCTTATGGAATTTAGAGATAAGGGCGTCGACCTCGACGAAGTAAGCGATGGAGCTAAAATAGGATCTAGGTGTATCGTCAGAAGCCATTCGGTAATCTACGAGAACGTCGAGATAGGTGACGGGGTTGAGATAGGCCATGGAGTTCTCATTAGGGAGGGGTCGAAGATCGGGGATAATAGTAGGATTGGAAGCTTTAGCCAGCTTGATGGAGAGGTCGAGCTAGGATCGAATGTGAATATTCAATCGAACGTGTATCTGCCTCATCTAACTAAGATCGGGGATAGGGTATTCATAGGTCCGGGGACGATAATAACCAACGACTTGTATCCTGTTAGCAGAAGGCTCGTCGGGGTTAGGATAGAGGATGAGGCTGTAATAGGTGCTGGAGCAATCCTCAGAGCGGGGGTTGAGATCGGGAGGCGGGCGGTTGTCGCAGCAGGAGCGATAGTAACCCGAAACGTTCCAGCCGAGGCGGTGGTCGTCGGAGCGCCCGCTAGAATAGCCATGAACCGAAGAGAATACGAGGCGAAGAAGAGGCTATATGAAGAACATGGCTAAGCCCTCTCAAAGGGTTTAAGGATATTCAGGATGGTGAAAGCATAGATCTTGGCAGCGGACACCAATTCCTCCACCGAAACCCACTCGTCTATAGCATGAGCCTGCTCAAGACTCCCAGGCCCTAAGACTATTGATTGGATTCCAGCGTTATTGACTAGATAGCTCATATCGCATGTCGCCTGGAATCCTCTAACCTCTCCTTTAATCTTTAGAACCTCCTCGATCGCCTTGATTGCCGCTAGAACTATCGGAGACCTCCTATCGACTTCCGCGGGCGGGACCCAGCGGATGATCCTAAGCCTAGAATCCGCATTATATCTCTTGGCAGATTCTTTGGAAAGCTCGTCTAGCTCGCCGACTATGGTCTCCAGATCTTCCTGGGGCAAGACTCTACGATCTATTATCAGTTCCAAGCTATCCGGTATCATGTTATCCTTTATGCCGCCTCTGATGATCGTTGGGCTTATTGTCGGAGATCCTAAAAGCTGGTGATGTTTTTCTAAAAGCTTCTTCGAGAGATCATCGAGGCGTTCTATGAATCTGGCAGCGATCTGGATCGGATTTACCCCTAGATCGGGGGCGGAGGCGTGAGCAGACCTACCTAGGAAATTTATCGATAAAACCAGCCTACCTTTATGCGCGATACATACTTGCAAGCTCGTCGGCTCGCCCACGATAGCATAATCGGCCTTTAAGCCGCTCGCCAAAAGCCTTCTAACGCCCTGAGATTCTAGCTCCTCATCCGCCACGGCCGCGAAGACGAGCTCACCGCAAAGCTCTACCCCAGAATCTATCAACGCTTTCAATCCGCCGAGCATAGAGGCGAGAGGCCCCTTAGCATCCGCAGCCCCTCTACCATAAAGCCTGCCTTCATGCACGACGCCCTCGAAGGGAGGGAATCTCCAAGCTTCCCTATCGCCTGCCGGAACGGTATCGAGATGGGTTAGCAGCATTAGGCGAGAACCATTCTCAGAAAATTTATGAAAGCCGAGGGAATTCGCACGACCATCAAATCTATCAATCCTAGCCTTAAACCCAAGATCCGAGAGCCTTTCGGCAACGAAACTCGCAATCTCAGCCTCTCTCCCCGGAGGGTTTTCCGAATTAATTCTAACGAGGTTCGAGGCGAGAGAAACTATATACTGCTCATCGAATTTAAGCAACGGCATCTCCGGAAAGCTATCCTAATCAAGGATATTCAAAACTATTATCCTTTTAGCTATGCGAAACGTGCTCCAGCCCGCTTCTACGAGGATTACTCAAAGCTATTCTGTCAAAACGCCGAACTCGCAAGAGCAAACTTATATAACTGCTGAGTCAAGATAATCTGAAAGGAGGTAGGTAATGGAGGAGATCTGTCCAGTCTGCGGATTGCCAAAATCGATCTGCGCCTGCAAGGTGATAAGCCGAGAGCAGCAAAAGGTCAAGATAAAGCTTGAGACGAGAAAATGGGGTAGACCCGTAACTATCATCGAGGGGCTGGATGATGGGAAGGAGGATCTACACAAGCTAGCGAAGAGGCTTAAGGAAGCATGCGCCTCAGGGGGAACTGTAAAGAACAATGTCATAATCTTACAGGGAGATCATAGGCAGAAGGTGAAAGAGATATTATTATCAATAGGATTGACAGACGAGAACATCGAAATCCTTTAGGTATCTAGCTCGTTTGAGCGTGCTGCTCCTCAAGAACCTCCTTCAAACCCTTAAACCTATTTCTAACAGTTACCTCAGTTACTCCAGCTGCCCTCGCTATATCCTTCTGAGTTACCGGCTGATTCCTCTCCTGACATGCCATATAGAGGGCGGCAGCAGCCATTCCAACAGGATCCTTCCCTATAGTCGCGCCCCGCTTATGAGCCTCCTCGAGAATCCTCAAAGCCTCCTGCACGGTTCCTTCATCGAGGCCAACCTTAGATGCTATCTTGTTTAGATAGATCGCCGGATCCGCTACCGGAACCTTGATGTTTAGATGCTTTAGGAGGAGCCTATAGCCTTGGGCGATCGTCTTACGCTTAACTATCGGATAAGCCTTCTCAAGTTCTCTTAGGTCTCTTGGAGCGCCCATTAGCCTGCAAGCGGCGTAAACTGCTGCAGCCATTATCGAGCGAATTGACCTACCTCTAACAAGCCCTGCTTTAAGAGCCTTTCTATAGATCAGCATGGCCGCTTCGGCTATGGTCTGGCTAAGCCTAAGCTTATCGACGTAGATCTGGAGGATGTTCACCGCCTGCTGAAGATTTCTAGCCTCAGAGGCGCTTACCTGCGATGTAGCATCAAGCTTCTTCAATCTCAGAAGCTTCTCCCTAACCTCTTTCGGAAGCCTTCTTCCAGCAGCATCCTCATCGATTCTATCGATTACGGTTGAGAGACCATGATCCCTATACATTATTGATAATGGCGCCCCAGCCCGACTCCTATCCTCCTCCTCATCGAGGTTTCTCCATTCAGGCCCTCTATCCACGCCTCGCTCCTGGACTACGTAGCCGCAGCTCGGGCATGTGATCTCCCCAGTTCGAGGATCATGAATAAGGATATCGTTGCCGCATTCGGGGCAGATCATCCCCTCCTTCCAAATTCTCGATCTTCTTTCCGACACTTTTCCTAGACCTCCTAAACTTTTTATTTCTCGACAACACTTTTGCGGATTACTCATTTATAAATATTTCCATCAAGGGGGCTATGGTTTTTATACCATGAAAAATCGGCAGAAATAGCTGGATGCCGATTAGGGTATTCAATACCTTGGGGAGACGCTATGAGATCTTCGAGACCATCGAGGCTGGCAGGGTTAGGATGTATGTTTGCGGGCCTACGGTTCAGGATGTGGCGCATCTTGGACATGCTAGAACGTATATCGCTTTTGATGCGATTATACGCTTTCTCGAGTATCGCGGCTATAAAGTCTTCTATGTTAGGAATATCACGGATGTAGGCCATATCAGGGAGGAGACTGGAGAGGATAGGGTAATCGAGGGTGCTAGACGCGAGAAGCTCCAGCCTATGGAGCTCGTCGATAAATACATGTTCTCGTTCTTCCAGGATATGGATGCTCTCGGGATTCGGAGGCCGAATATCCAGCCGAGGGCATCCATGCATATACTTGACATGATCGAGGTGATTAAGGGGCTTATCGAGAAAGGTCATGCATACGTGGTCGATGGAAACGTCTATTTCGATGTCTCGACATTCCCAGACTATGGAAAGCTTTCTGGAATAAAGTATGAAGAGCTTATCAAGCATAGGATCGAGCCTGATCCGCGTAAGAGGAATCCGGCCGATTTCGCATTATGGAAGAAGGCTGAGAAAGGCTATCTCTTGAAGTGGAATAGTCCGTGGGGTGAGGGCTTTCCCGGCTGGCATATCGAGTGTTGCGTGATGGCGATGAAATACTTGGGAGAGCAGATAGATATCCATGGCGGAGGACAGGAGCTGATCCTACCGCATCACGAGAACGAGATAGCTCAGGCCGAGGCATATACCGGGAAGAAGCCCTTCGCAAGATACTGGCTCCACACCGGCTATCTAACGATAAATGGTGAGAAGATGAGCAAGAGCTTAGGAAACTTCATCTCGATCAAGGATGCGTTAAAAAAGTATGAAGCAGATGTAATCAGGCTCTTCGTATTATCCGCGCATTATAGAAGTCAGATAGACTATAACGAAAGCTCTTTGAGGCAGGCTCAGCTGAACCTAGCGAGGATTAGGGAGACTCTTGATCAGCTTTATGAGAACATAAGCGAGGTCGAGGGGGCAGTCGAAAAGAGAGAAACTCAAGAGATTAAGGATGCTCGAAGCAGGTTTATAGAGGCGATGGAGAACGATTTCAATACGCCGAGGGCTTTAGCAGAAATCTATGGCCTCGTGAGATCTGCTAACGCCTTCCTCGCTAGAGGGGTGAGGCGAGAGGATGTGGGCGTGCTAAAAGCATACTATGATACCATTCTCGAGCTTTCATCATCTCTAGGACTTCTGCAAGACTACAAGCCTAGTAGGCTAAAGCTTGAAGCTGAGGCCGAGAGAATTCTAAGAATTCTACTGGAGGTAAGGGAGGAGCTTAGGAGGAGGAAAACCTATGATTTAAGCGATAGGATTAGGGAGAAGCTTGCCGAGATCGGAGTGATAGTTGAGGATACTTCTCAGGGTCAGAGGATACGCTTTAGAACCGGTTAGCGAGGGGGTTTGCGTATGCGATATAGTTATAATGCCAGAGAAGTCTTGAGAGATTGATGAAGGCAGTAATCTTGGCTGGAGGATATGGGAAGAGGCTTAGACCCTTAACCGAGACGCTTCCAAAGCCTCTTCTACCGGTTGGGGATAAGGGGATTATCGAGTGGCAGATAGCGTGGCTGAGGAGATATGGCGTCGATGAGATAATAGTGTGCGCGGGCTATCTGAAGGAGAAGATTATCGAGAGACTTGGAAATGGATCTAGGTATGGCGTAAAGATAGGATACGCTGTTGAGGAGGATCCTCTTGGAACTGGCGGAGCTTTAAAGAATGCTGAGCCATTTCTCAGGCGAGAAGACAAATTCTTGATGCTCAACGGAGACGTATTGACGGATCTAAACCCGTTAGAGCTTCTAAAGGATCTAGACGAGAAGTATATCGGCTCTATAGCCCTCGTCCATCTACCATCGCCTTTCGGGGTGATAAATTTTGATCCGGAGACCGGTAGGATAAAATCGTTTGTCGAGAAGCCTCGAATAAGCGAATACTGGATTAATGCTGGAGTATATGCTTTGAGATCCGAGATATTCGATTATCTGCCTGAGAAAGGGGATATTGAGAAGACTGCTTTTCCCAAGCTTGCTGAGAAAGGGCTTTTGAAAGCTCATCCATTCGATTCGTGTATTTGGATGAGTATCGATAGCCATAAGGATCTGGAGGAGGCGTCTAGGATAATTCCAAGCCTTGAGATCTTTAAGGGATAGAGCTATTAGGAGTTTCTACCATTAACCATCTCGATGAGCAGGCCAACGCCGATAATGATCGAGGTCTCAGGACTTGAGGAGCTTATCCCGATAGCTTCGGCGATGCATGCATCGATAATCAACATAGACGAGGAGAGGAAGATTGCATTCGTGTTCCTGACCCCAATAGCCACGTTAAACCCAATAATCTACTACTGCAGGCTCGATAAGCCTCCAGAGGGGAAATATGCGCATTTCAATAGGATCTCGGGCAGGATTAGGTTTAGCAACGAACTATCTACCGAGCCGAATGAGGTGAGCATACTCATAGCTAGGGTGAAGGCCGGAGGCATCTTAGGCGAGATCTAGAGTTTCCGAGCCATTATGTATGCGTCTTCACCATCAACATAATATCTCCTAGAAACTTTCACAATCCTGAATCCAAGTTTTTGATAGAGGGATATCGCGGCGGTATTCGAGACCCTTACTTCGAGATATACTTCGCCGCATTTGTATTCCTCTTTTAATGCTTTCATGGCTTGGGTTAGCAGGGCTTTCGCTATTCCTCGCCTTCTATATTCGGGGAGGACTGCTATCGAGATTACGTGGCCCAGCTTTGTGATGCTAAGCCTATTAAGCTTTGAGAAGCCTTGCTCAACCCTACACATGATATAGCCAGCTATATCCCCATCCACTTCTGCGACTAGGAAGGTTTTTGGATAGCTTTGGAGTATCGAGTCGAAGAAGAAGAACGTGTAGTTTTCTGGAAGGCATACCCTGTTTATCATGATGACTTTCGAGAGATCTGCTGCCGATGCCTCCCTTATGTGGAATGACTGCACCTCGCCGCTGCGGCTTTCCATACTCGCCTTCCACTCCATCTCTTCATCAGAATGATATTAACTCCTAATACTTTATCCTTTCAAAGACTACTCCCACCACTTCTTCCTAATCGGCATAGCTATTATCTCCCTGATCTCGAGCCTACGCTTGATATCCTCTCCCAGCATCTCTTTAGATGATGCCGCTCTTGCGACTATCGCAGTATCCACCCCACGCTCGGTTCCTCCAACACCTATAACTATCTGCCTAGGCTTAACCACATCCTCGTCGACGGCTATTAGAATAACCTCGACGGCGACCTTAAACCCTTGGCCAAGCATATAAAGCGTATTCCTTATCTTATCCATCCCACGCTTATGGAGCGGTAAATCAGCCTCCTCGATAACCACCCCGCCAAGCTCTAAGAGCCTCTCCCTAATACTTGGCCGAATCCTCTCATAGGAGACGACTATAACCCTAGCCCTCTCCCCAAGAGCCTCAACAAATCTTAAGCCGGTTCTACCCGAGGTGCTCGAGACTATTACGGTTTTCAGATCTCCTTCCTTAAGCCTTCGCAGAACAGCCTCTAAGACAGCCTCCGTATTCCTGGAACCCGGATTCTCAAAATATCTGCAAACCTTATCATGAAACTGCATATACACTCTGGGGGAGAACAACTAGATAATAATTCCTTTCGAGAATCCCTCCGAGAGGGCGAAATATTAAAGATCGCGAGAATAACGCTGATACTGGATAAGGGTTTGGAGGCATACTACGATCGGCTCGAGGAGATAAAGGGCATCGTTGCAAAGCATTTTACGATCGAAAATATCTTCTATGAAGCCGGACTATTGACATTCCTAATAGGGGAGAAGGAGATAAAGGAGTCTTTTAAGAGATTATACAGGGATCTACGGGAGATCGGATATATACCTTCGGCGAGGATGGAGGATGGGAAGGTCATCATAAGAGTTTTCAAGTATCGGGAGCCAACCCTCGGCTTCCTACGCTATAGAAGGCTTCCCCTGATACTCTTCCTGATAACCTTCATAGCGATTCTAGCTG
>CAYNFG010000007.1:23074-35275 GCA_964396455.1 uncultured Nitrososphaeria archaeon
TATAGAAGGCTTCCCCTGATACTCTTCCTGATAACCTTCATAGCGATTCTAGCTGATGGATATATTTGGTCGGCTTTCCGCTCGCTCTATAGCATCGTATTTGGTCCTAGAAGCTTGCTGGATAATCTTTTTGAGAGCGGGCTATATGCGATCGTATTATTGGCTATTCTCGGCTTACATGAGCTGGCGCACCTCCTCGCCGCTAGGAAGTCCGGGATGTCTGCCAGCATGCCATATTTCATCCCGGGGATACCGGGATTTATCCCAACCTTCGGAGCAGTAATCTTCCAGAAGGAGCCGATAGTGAATAGGGATGATATGTTCGATCTTGGGATAAGCGGGCCGGCTATGAGCTTCATCCTCAGCACAATCGCAGCATTCCTAGCAATCGAGCTATATGCTCCATGGCTTACCGAGAGCGAGCTTGAGGGGATTATTAAGGCCGTTGAGGCTAGAGGCATCGAGATCTATAATCTCCAGCCGCCGCTTATGCTCCAGTTAATAGTCGCCTTACTCCGGCTCCAAGCCCCTGGCAAGGTCCCGCTTATGAGCGGGGCGATATTTTTCGCAATCTGGCTTGGATACTTCGTTACGGCTTTGAATCTTCTGCCGATCTGGCAGCTCGATGGATCGAAGATATTTAGAAGCGTTTTAACAGCTAGACAGTTTAGGATCGTAAGCTATGTAGCTTTAGCGGTTTTGGCGGTTACCGGATACTTCTTCATAGCGATACTATTCTACTTCCTCATGTCGAGAATGCCCGACATCCCGCCGCTGGATGAGGTATCGCCCCTATCGAGGGGGAGGAAGCTCGCATTCTTCCTAGTATTGATCATGATAGTCTTGAGCTTTGTGATAGCGTTGCCCTTCTAATAGGCTTTATCCTAGGCTCATCTAGGATGAGGAGCCTAGCATTTTTGCTATAGATCCTTAAGGCATAGACTAGGAGGTCTTGAGGGATGTCAAAGCCCCTCACTCCTAAAAGGTTTTTCAAGACGCTTTTTGGGAGAGCTGAGACGAATGCGATCCTCTTCTCGCTTAAAACATCTCTCATCAAGTTTGCAAGCGCTTTCTCGAGCGGGCTTCCGCCCTTAGCTAGGAGGGCTTCTATGAATGATGTCGATCCTAGGCCGTTTTTGCATTCTGCGATGATCCCTATCATGCCCTCATCCATGACGGAGTCTTTTAACATCCCTATCGTATGCGCTATGCTTTGGAGGGAGGAGTCTTTGGGGTATCCGCCGCATCCAGCGATGACGACCTCATAATCCTCCACGACCCTTGTTAGATCGAGTTTATCGATCTTCCTTGAAACCTCTCTAGCATCTCCCATGAAAACTTCCTTGTCATAGGCTGCTATGGCGTAGAGGGGTAGCTTGCCGACCAATATGTCCCAAGACGCATGGATGTAGTGCTTTAGATCGGCTTGAGAATCTTGTTTGATGAATCCTCCGAGGGCTAAGGCTTCTCTAATCGATGCTTTTCCGAGAAGCCCGTGAGGGGTTATATCCGCTAGTATTATCGTTAGGGCTGATTCGCTAATCTCCCTAGCGACGCTAATCTCGCCGAGGCTCACCATATCGCATTCTCCCGGCTCGATCGGCTTCAAGGCTATTCCATGCTCTTTCAGACATTTAGCCAGATGCTCTCTTCCCGATCTCGGATCCAGCATCCAATAGGATGTTAGCAGCCTTATCTCTCTAACCCCTCCCTCATTTAAGGATTCGAGAAGATGCTTTAGGATCGCTGGTAAAAGGTTTTCTCCAAAGTGATCATAAAGTATTGTTACCGGCCGCGAGCCCGCCTCCTGGCAGAGCTTCTCCGCGAAGTCTGTCAATCTTCGCCATAAATCCTCGCTGAGCCTAGATTGCTCGAACCCTATATGCTCGTAATTCACTTCTTCGGGGACTTCGAGGGAGACTTCCGTAACGCCGTACTTGAACCAGAATTCGGGCATCCGTCCTATAGAGGCTATTAGGCCGGGTATTTAGGCATGAGGCTTAAAGCTGGCAAGATTCATAATCGTCATGGCTGGAAGGCGGGATGCTGGCGGCCGCCGATACGAGGTTTAGAGAGGCTTGTAGGAAGGCTGCTAAGCTTATCCTAGAGTATGGTAGCCATAGAGTTGATGAGGTTAAAAGGCTTGTCGCGAAGGAGTATTCGCTTGATAAGGTTCCATCGAATGTAGATATCCTCGAAAACGCTCCTAGAGAGCTGAGGGAAAGGCTTAAAGGGATTCTGGTTAAGAAGCCTGTTAAAACGATCTCGGGGGTTACGACGATAACGGTTATAGTCCCGATGAAGGCGTGCCCCCACGGCGGATGCATCTACTGCCCCGGAGGATCGGAGGCTCCGAAAAGCCATACGGGCGAGGAGGAGGTTATCAGGCAAGCCCACCTCGTGGATTACGATCCATATCTCCAGGTCGAGGGCCAGATCGGAAAGCTTGAGAGGATGGGCCATGAGGTGGATAAGGTCGAGCTAATCTTCATAGCCGGAACATTTACAGCCCTACCCCAAGGATATCAGAAATGGTTCGTGAAGAGGTGCTTGGACGCTCTTAATGGAGAGGGGTCCAGCTCGCTTAAGGAGGCTTTGATGAAGGCTGAGGATAAGCCTAAGCATAGGATCTCGGGGATAACCGTAGAGACCAGACCCGATTGGGCTAAGCTCCCACAAGCCCAGAGACTTCTAGAGCTTGGAGTAACGAGGGTTGAGCTTGGAGTCCAGATGATAGACGACGAGGTGTATAGGATTGTAAATCGAGGACATACGGTGGAGGACGTAATCGAGGCAACCCAAATTCTAAAAGACCTAGCCTTCAAAGTCGGATACCATCTAATGCCGAATCTTCCAGGATCGAGTATAGAGAAGGATCTCGAAGCGTATAGAAGGATCTGGGAAGATCCCAGCTTTAGACCTGATATGATTAAAATCTACCCGACGCTCGTCCTTCCAGATACGAAGCTATACGAGCTATGGAAGAGGGGGCTATACAAGCCGTATAGCGATGAAGAACTTATAGAGCTGCTGGCAAGATGGCTCGAGCTCACGCCGCCCTACGTCAGAATCCAGCGTATCCAGAGGGAGATACCATTAAGGCTCGCCGCCGCAGGAAATAAGGTTGCTAACCTGAGAGAGGTCGTTGAGAATAGGCTTAAGGAGAAGGGATCGAGATGTAGATGCATTAGATGTAGGGAGGTTGGGCATAGAATGCTTAAGGATGGAGTAACGGCGCGAGTCGAGGACGCTAGGCTAATCGTGAGAAAGTATGAGGCATCCGGCGGACTTGAATACTTCATCTCCTACGAGGATCCGGGAAAAGATGTTCTATTCGGATTTATAAGATTGAGGCTGCCGTCAAGGATTTTGAGGAAAGAGCTTGAAGGCTCAGCGCTCGTAAGAGAACTCCATGTATATGGGAAGATGGTGCCTGTTGGGAGGGTGGATTCGAGTAGTATTGCGTTCCAGCATAGGGAGATCGGATCAAGGCTTCTAGGAGAGGCGGAGAGAA
Source organism: uncultured Nitrososphaeria archaeon (assembly GCA_964396455.1). Classification (GTDB taxonomy): domain Archaea; phylum Thermoproteota; class Nitrososphaeria_A; order Caldarchaeales; family Wolframiiraptoraceae; genus Wolframiiraptor. The sequence continues at coordinate 26,589 of CAYNFG010000007.1, forward strand.
TAGCGTCGGAAGAGCTGGATGCTAGGAAGATCGTCGTGATAAGCGGGGTCGGCGTAAGAAGATACTACTATAAGCATGGATATAGACCTGACGGCCCCTATGTTAGCAAGAAGCTTGGAAGGTGAGATAGCGTGCATATCGATAGGCGTATAATCTATTCGGCTGCAGCATGCTCGATAGCATTCTCCTATATCATCCATTATCCCCTCTTCTCAAGCCCGATCTACTCAGATATCGTTTCCTTCTGGTATAGAGGATTCTGGAAGCCGGAGATACCGTATCTCGAGCTTCCCTTCGAGTACCCCCCTCTAGCGGGCTTCCTAACCTATCTATCAGCTGTTTTAGGCAGGGATCTCGTCGCATACTATACGATCTTCTCCTTGATAATCGCCGGCTTCTACTTCCTCCTAGTGGAGATAACGGTTAGGCTATGCAAGATGAGGAGGGTGGATCTCGGCTACGTCCTAGTATTCTTGATTTTAAGCCCCTCGATCCTGTTATACACGATCTATAACTTCGATGTAATCTTTGCAGCCCTTCTAATCCTCTCGATATACCTGCTTATGAAGGGAAGGGTGAAGCTTTCGGCGATCATCTTCTCCGTAACAAGCCTTGTGAAGCTCGTGAATATCCTAGCAATCCCCTTCATACTAGAATATCTCGAAGACTGGAAGGATAGAATAGCATATCTGCTCCTCTCGATAGGGGTTTTCGGAGCTGTGAATATCGCCTTATGGTATGCTAATCCGAGCTTTATCGACGAGACCTACTTCTATCATCTTAGATGGGGTTTAGAGAACGCATGGTTTCTAGTATTCTTTCCGGATGAGAAGACTTGGAATACTGCTAAACTTTTCAGCCTAGCCCTTCTATGTTATGGCTTGCTAAAGGTTTACGCGAGGGAGTGCGCTGACCTGCCGACGCGGATGTTCATGATCTTATCCGTATTCCTGCTTTCGAGCTATGTTTTTACTCCTCAGATGGTTTTATGGCTTCTGCCGCTACTGGCCGTTATGGGCAGGCTCCCGATACCCTACTTCGTATTCGAGCTCGCGAACTCTGCCATAATACTTCTATGGTTTGAGGAGCCGAACCCCCTCCAGCTCGGAGCCTTACCACAGTATTTCGCGATCCTGAGAGCAGTAATGTTATTCATCATTTTGGTAGAGGTTTATAGGGGGGTTGAGAGATTTAAGCCTATCAAAGTCTATGAAGAATATTTTTAGAATCGATTCGGAGAGTAGGCTTAGGCTCTGGCTTCTAGCCTTAACGATAATAGTCTTAGCGTTGAAGCTCGCCATAATCCCCTATCCATGGCCAGATGCTCCCCCCGAAGAATGCATACAGCCTCCGATAGAGGGTGCTAAATGCGGCTTCGTCTTCGATGAGGCTCACTATATACCTGCTGTGAGGAAGATGTTGGCGGGAGAGGCTGCAAACAACGAGCATCCGCCACTCTCGAAAGCCCTCATGCTACTAGGGATACTGGTCTTTGGAGATAATCCATATGGGTGGAGGACGTTCATAACATTATGCGGAGCAGCATCGGTATATCTCGTTGGGATGCTAGCCTACGAGCTTACGAGAAGCTATAAGGCGTCGATACTCGCAGCCATATTATTCGGATTCGATATAACATCGTTTAACATCAGCTCCATAGCCATGCTCGATGCGCCAGCCCTGATGTTCTCGCTCCTAGGAGCGATACTCTATCTAAGGGGAAGGCTGACCGTTTCCGGAATATCATTTGGTTTGGCGATGCTCGCTAAGACCTCCGCACCACTCGTATTGGCGGGCATTCTAGTATACGATTTTCTAAAGCGAGGCTATGAGTCTGCGAGCTTTAAGGAAGCTCTCAGAGGCTGGTTGAAAGTTATTGAGAAGATGGGCTTCATAGCAGCCCTAGTGATGATAACCGGCTTAGGAATCTACGATTACGCGTATGGCGCCTTCTCAACCCCCTTCGAGCATCTAGACTATATGCTAACCTATCATTCCTCGCTAACCTTCTCGGAGAATGATGAGGTTTATCTCCCCCTAAGCTGGACTAATCCATTATTCCAGTTTCCGAGGAGGGGCTATTACGTGGTGGCCGTAAGCGTGGATGATCTAAAGACCTATCATCCGATAGCATATTATGGCTTGCAGACGCCGCTCTGGTGGATGGCTTGGGTAGTCTTCGCATTCTCCCTATATCTCGCAGTTCTAAAGCTGAGGAGGGGGGAGCTTCCGAAGCTAGAGCTATTTCTACTATGCTGGTTCTCCGCAAACTACCTAATCTACTTCCCCATGGCTTATCTACTGCATAGATGGGTTTATCCCTTCTACTTCTATATGACCGTCCCGATAATCGCTATAGGATTGCCTAAGATCATGGAGGGCGATAAGATATCCGAGCTAGTTCTCTACGGCGTTACAGCCATGCAGATAGGCTGGTTCCTAGAATTCTTCCCAGTTAAAGCCCAGTGGTTTATCGACCTCCTTCTCCTGCTTGGAGTTCCCGCCTAGGCGGCGCGGTCGCCATAACATACCCCATCCACGCAGCGATAAAGCATACGGCTAAAACCATTACTAGGACGGGGATCCTGACAGCCAGATCCGGGTTTAAGGGGAGAAATCCGAAGAACCAGAGAACATAGAATATCGCGAAGCATATTGAGGCGGCTGAGATCGTTATCCCGACGATTAACGTAAGCTTCGCCATAATCCCCATCGAGCTGAACTGAGAACCATCACTTAAAAGATTCCATCCGCCGCTCTCAACACGTTTTATAATATAGCGTCCTCCAGAAGATATTGCGGGAATGGGGGATTCTGGAGAAATCTATAAGCTTAGGGGGAAGACGCTCCAGGTATATCTCTACCTGCTTAGAAGAGGCGAGGCGATAGGCGTTAGAGAGCTTCAAAGGATTCTCGGATTCTCAAGCCCGAGCGTGGCGCATCATCACCTCGAGAAGCTGAAGGATATGGGGCTTGTGTCTAGAGATGATAGGGGGAGATATAGGGTTGTGGAGAAGGTGGATATAGGAGTCTTAAAGATGTTCGTCATGATAGGGGGCAGGCTTATCCCCAGAATGATATTCTACGCTGTCTTCATAACAACCCTGCTAATACTCTATCTAGCCCGGAATATTCCAAGCCCAGACCCTCATGCAGCCGCCCTCGGCATACTAGCCTCCCTCTTCCTCTGGATAGAGACCATAAGACTATGGAGGCACAGGCTTTGGTGAAGACTCTCCAGCCCGTTCTAATCCATAGACTTATGGATCACTAGGAGGATTGAAGACCCGTGGATAAGCGGATCAGCCTAATAATCCTCACGGCAATAATCCTCGCCCTAACCATAGACGCTCTCATAGACTACGCTCAGCTAAGCATCCAAAAAGCAGGCCCCGAGAGAAAGGCTCTAGCAGCAGGGTATGAAAGCAGGATAAAGGAGACCGTAACCCCTACGACCGTGACCGCTACCAAAACGACGACCCCAAGCCTAGGCATTACGAAGGAAGGCTTAGAGAAGGCAGAGGGAGGAGAATTTGGAAGAGGGCTTAAAGAATTCTACAATAGGATAGAGCTCCTAGTAGCCGATGTAGCCATAGCGCTTGCAATAGCTTTAATAGCTTTGCTCGTTTTCCGGCAAGTTAAGCTTAAAAGGATAAATCTGAGCCTTCTCAGAATACTTGGGAGACTTGAATAAGCAGGAGATAATAGAGGAGATAAAATGTCTACTCTCGGAGATTGATGTCAAGAAGTGGCTGAGGCTCGTCCGAGGAATCGCGATCTTCGTAATCTCAATATTAGTCCTAACCTATGTAACCGACTACGTTCTACACTATAAGATCGAGATGGTATTCGGGTTTAGGGGCTTCGAGGCGATTACGCCATCGATACCGGAGTTCGAGTCTATAATGGTTGCTAGAGGGATACAGGCTCTGATCACCTTCTTCATAATAGCGCTTACAATAGCATTAGTCGCCATGTTCACGGGAAAAGACTTAAACCTCGTCAAGATGCTCACGCTTATATTCCACTCCTTCATAATAGTGGCGATATTTACATCGCTTCAAACCCCCTTCATCCTACAAGTTCCAAAAGCATCTTTCGTGATAATAGATGCAAGCATGGAGAACGTTACTTTCAAGAATGCGAGCCTCGTCGGGCTTACGCCTAGCGGAGAGGTACATATCTCAGGAGATGTCGTTAGAGTAGCCTATCTTAGGGTTTTCAAAGCTTATCCAAATCTAACTATACCGGATTGGACGTATCTCGAGGCGGTAGGGCTTGGAGATGCCTTGGAGAAGACTCTGACTTACATGAACATGAGCGGGGTAAGTTGGATAAAGGGGGGAAAGGAGATGACTTTTGAGAAGATAGATCTCTGTAGAGGGAATTGGAGCGAGGTAAGCTATGGAAGACTTTTAACTAGAACGCCTATAAGGATTGAGAAGACTATATCATTCCAAGAATATATGCTAAGCATATTCTCTCTGCTCTCGACGCTAGGACTCGTGATCTACAACACCGCGGGATTTAAGAAGATATATAATGCGTCGTGGAAAGCGACCATACTCGTCGGACTAATAATGTTCATACTGCTCTTCTTCTTCGGATCACTCTAACGAGGCGAGAGAACATTACCCCTCTCATCGACCTCGCCTAAGAATATTCTAGTGCTCGAGATAGGCTTACCATCCCATGCGACCACGAGAGGACAGACGAAAATTCTTAGAGGATCAAGCCCCTTTTGCGATCTAATCTCATTTATCTCGAGACCTCTAAAATACGTAAATGGACTCGTGACAAGAACCCTTATCGACGGGTCTATTATCGTTGGACCATAAGGATCGTCTAGGGGGATTAGCGTGCATCTATCGGTCCAGCCTCTCTCCCTTAAAACGCTTTTAAGCCTCTGGACTCTCTCCTCGAAGGATGGAACGGGGTAGCGTTTTCCAAGTCTTTTCACAAGCTCATCCGTCGTAACCCCTATTAGCAATCTTTTTCCAAATCTAAGCCCCATGAGAATTAGCATTAGGTGGCCGTAGTGCGGTCTGCTAAATGTGCCGCCTATAGCTGCAAGCTCATACCCCGGCTCTGGGATAGGTTTGGATAACTCCTCCTCAACCTCTCTAGGAGTTTTTCTAAGCTCGTCAAGTATCACCAGAGCCTCGCCCAAGGTTATCGACAGCTGCCTCGATAATTCCTCAGCCGAGATATCCGGCTTACGGGGCAGGATCTTATCCCTAACCTCTATTAAATGAACTTCGAAATCTGGAATAGATTTTACGGTCTCTACAAGGATCTGCCAAAGCGGATCATGTTTAAAAGCCTTCTCTGATAAGGTTCCCAATCTTTCACAACCTCTCAAGAAACCCTGGAAACAGGAATTGGATTGAGGTTATAACTTTTTATTGTGCGTGTAGAATTTGATAAAAGGCGAGCCTGATGGACGTGAGCGAGGTCGAGAAAAAGCTGCAGGAAATCGAGAAGGATCTTAGATTCTGTGAGAACCTTCTTAATAAGGAGGCTAGGATGGAGCTCGCGAAAAGAATACTCGAAGAATTATTGAATGAGCTTCGGAAAATTAAGGTAGAGGGGCTTCCAGCCGAGCTACGAAGCAAGTTCTCGAACATGGAGCTTAGAATCCGAATACTCTATCATAGGGCTAATGCCCTCCTCTCATTACAGGAGGAGTAGGAGAGACTAGACCCTGACTATATTATATCCACTCGCCTTCCGCAGCCTATTCATTATCGTCAGCCCTAGACCCTTCTCCTCGAAGCCTTCGCATAATGCGAGATCTAGACCGAGATCGTCTAAGCTTCTCAAGATCTTGAAAAGATTCTTCGCGATCTCATAGGGGTTTTTCCTAGAGCCTAGAATCAGCGTTTTGAATCCCTTAGAGGAGTAGTATCTGCTGGTCTCTCTCGAGGCTATTATCGCTATTCTTAATCCGGCTGAGGATCGCGCTTCCGCTAGTTTGAGAACCTTTAAAGCGTAATTCTCATAGTTATCGTAGCTTTCTGCCTCTACGAGTATTAGGGGGGTTTTCGGAGCATAATGCCTATACTTTATCCCTGGCGAGATCGCTTTCTCGGCCTCGGCAAGCCCTCTAGCATAGGCGGGTATATCTATCTTGAATCCTAGGACCCTCTCGATATCCTCGACCGGGATTGGGCCGGGTCTTAGAAGCTTTGGAGGCTTAACTGTAACATCTATGATCGTTGATTCTACGCCGAAGAGCGTCTCTCCGCTATCGATTATAAGATCAACCCTTCCATAAAGATCTCTAATGACGTGTTCGGGCATGGTCGGCGAGGGTCTTCCGGCAAGATTCGCGCTCGGCGCGGCTATCGGGACTCCGCATAACCTGATCAGATTTAAAGCCACCGGATGCGAGGGCATCCTGATAGCAACCTTAGGCAGTCCGGCGGTAACCTCATCCGGTATCAGAGAAGCCTTCCAGAGGATCATGGTAACCGGGCCGGGCCAAAGCTTCTCCGCGATCCTATAAGCCTCCTCGGGAAGCCTTACCGCAAGCCTCTCAAGATCCCCCACCTCGCAGATATGGACTATAAGCGGATTATCCATAGGCCTCTCCTTAGTCCTGAAAATCTTCATAACGGCTTCACGATTATAAGCATCCGCTCCAAGACCATAAACGGTCTCCGTAGGGAAAACGACCAAACCTCCACGTCTAATAACATCAGCAGCCTCCCTAAGCCTATCAAGCTCAGGCCTCAAAGCATCGATCCTCAGAATCCTGGTCTCAACGCCATCCACCAACCCGCCTAAACCACCCTAAAGCAATACAGGAGACTCAGCCTATAAAGAAAACGAAAGCTAGGAGAAAAGAAAGGAGGTATGGGCCCGCTGGGATTCGAACCCAGGACCTTCCGGTTATCAGCCGGACGCTCCGACCAGGCTGAGCTACGGGCCCCTACTTCATCCGCTATAATCATCCTTTTATATACTTGACGCTTTCAGCGATTAGAATGCTATAAAGTTCCCCGGGATTTCTTGATCGAGCATTTTATTTTGTGGAGCGGATTTTAGATAGGTTAAATTACTGTCTCTTCAGATTGTTTGATGCTGAAGGGGCCCGTGGCCTAGCTTGGATGGGGCGCCGGCCTGCGGGCTATTGTGGGTGGAGAGCCGGAGGTCCCGGGTTCGAATCCCGGCGGGCCCATTTAATCTTTGATTAGCTGGCATGTTCTCGCTATTATTAGCTGGTCTGGCTCTATTCCTGTTGGTAGAGGCCACATTAGGAGTATTTCATAGCTTAATTTCATCGCTTTTGATTCTCCGCCTCCGAGGAGGAGTTCTAGCAGGCTTGGTTTTCTCGGTTTTATCCATTTTACGGGAGCTGTTTCGGGTAATCCTGCCAGGGATCTCGCGGCGTCTATCGCATCTTCTAGGTTTCCGATATCGTCTACTAATCCTAGTTTGAGGGCTTGCAACCCGATGAATGGTCTGGCTGTTAGGATCTCATCCCAATCCCTTATCTTATCCCCTCTATTCTCCTCGACTCTCTCCTCGAAGACTCTTGCTATAGAATCCACCATCGATTGCAGTATTCTGCGTTCCTCCTCCGTTAATGGTCTCCATGCGCTTCCGATATCCTTCAGCCTTCCGCTTTTGAATGTCTCGGCCCGTATTCCTAGTTTATCCATTAGTTCTGCGAAGTTTATCACTAGGGATACTGCTCCGATTGAGCCGGTTAATGCATGTGGTGATGCTATTATCTTATCTGCTGGGAGTGAGATGTAGTAGCCTCCCGAGGCTCCATACTCGGCGATATACGCTACTACAACCCTCTCTTGCGAGAGCTTTTTGATCATCTGGTATATTTCCTCGGAGGCTGCGGCGCTTCCACCCGGGCTATTGATCACGATTACTACCGCTTTTGCATATGGATCGGCTTCAACCTCGTCTATAAGCTCTCTAACCCTGTCGGGCGTGATCGTTTCGCCGGAGAATAGGGTTAGCGGCGACTCCGAGTAGCTTATGGTTCCCGAGAGCTGGATCACCGCGACATGCTCTATCCCAACCCTCTCCGGCAGCATTAGGAAGTACGCGACGGATGATGCCACTATGCCTCCTATACAGATTCCTATGAGAAGCCAAACCCACCATTTTAACGCCATGATCCTTAAAGATGTCAGCTAGCCCATTCTAATAAATCGTCTGGATCATCAAGGCTTTACCACCCTGCCCGGGATCGCGAACCAGCTTCCGCCTAGATGCAGCGGTAGGCTAACCGCTCTCACATCCCAGACACCCTTCTTAAAGAACTCCTCCGACGCATACGCCTCCAGAACCTCCCCTACGAAGATTATGCATTCGCCCGCCTCTACCATATTCTCTAATTTGCATTCGAGATGGGCTATGCATTCGCTTATAATCGGCGGCTTAACCTTTCGAGCCGGGGCCGGCGTAAGCCCGGCAAGCTTAAACTTATCCACCCTCCTACCGCTCTTCGTCCCGCAAATCCAGGCCGCCTTCAACAACCGCTCATCCGGAATATTCACCGTAAACTCCCCAGACTCTCTAATCAGCCGACCAGTATAGCTCTCCTCCCCCAAGGCTACCGCTATCAAGGGAGGATCCTCGCTAACAGGCATATTCCAAGCACAAGTCATAACATTAGGCTTCCCATCCCTCGAGATAGAAACCACGAGAATAGTCATGCA
>CAYNFG010000008.1:0-34206 GCA_964396455.1 uncultured Nitrososphaeria archaeon
CTGCGAGCTTCCCACGCTTAGCAAAAGCGACATAGGTTAGGAGGGCTGCGATATGGCCTGAAAGAGGTTCTAAGCAGACGTACTCGGCTCTAAAAAGCTTTCGAGCAAGCTCTTCAGCATACTCCCAGATTTCATCGATATACCTCGTCCCAGCATAATACCTAGGCCGATAAGAGTATCTTCCAGCAAGATCCGTCGCCAAAGCCTTCAGAACAGCCGGACTTTGAACGTTCTCGCTAGGAATCATGTTCAGGGTTGTGGATCTATATCTTTGATGCGCCCTGATTAAGTCTAAGACCTTAAATCTGCTCATCGCGAAACTAATTTCTCTTAAAAACGCTCCTATTTGAACATTTATACAGATATACAGGTTAGATCATGATCGTATTTCATCAATATTTCATAGCGATCTTAGATCTCGAATATGCTCAATTCTTATAAGTGAAACTATTCTGAAACTTTTCTCAAGTAACGACACGGCGAGCGGGGAGATAATCCTCAAGATCTACGACATTGAGATTGATAAATTCATTCTAATGATCAGAGAAAAGGACTCATCAGTATTCAAGAATGGTATGATAAAAGCTAACGGGATTGCGATAATCCTCCCGAATAATGAGGAGTATCAAGCCTAACGACGGAAGGGAAATAATGCCTAAGGGCGCTGGTTGCCTTTTGGGGAAATGATCGTCTAAAAGGGGGTGTCAGCCCGACGTGGGGTACCTATCGAACTTTTACTCGGAATCGACGCTGGTAGACATCTCACATCTGGGTTAAGCTGTTAGAAATAGTAGAAGTTGATGGACGAATCCATCGGGTCGAGGTAATAACGTGATATTCCACTTGGCGAAAGCCGTTCCCCAATATAGTGTTCCTCTAGATACTAAGCTAAACTTAGTCAAGCTAGGGAATACATGGTATATGGTTAGGAATGGAGCATGTCTGGAAGCTGGAGCAATTGGTAATTATCATAATCCAGAAGTTCTAAAGCTTCAGGAAGTTGACTACGAATCGCGGTCAAGCCTGCATTTGAGTATGCTTCGGTGCTGGCTTCTCAGGAGTTGGTATATGATCTAGTGCCCTGAAGCTCAGGAGCTTATGCTCCTTCTCAAGCCTTCTTCCGTAGATCCAGTGCATTATCTAGGATCGCTTGGGCTCCCTGCCTTTCTCCTTAAGCTTAATGATCTCCAGAATGATTTCTTAAATCCTCCATCATAGTCTCCTCCAGCTCCGAGATCGCCAGTCAATCAGCTACAGGCCGCATATCACATTAATAAAGATGACAGGCAACCACGTGACCAAGCTCAACCTCTTTTAAAAGAGGTTCCTTGACCTTGCAAACATCCTTTGTGTGAGGACATCTTGGATGGAAACGACAGCCTTTCGGTGGGTCCATTAGATTCGGAGGCTCGCCTTTAACCACCTTTCTAATCCTAAATCTATTGGAAGGATCCGGATCCGGTATAGCATCTATAAGAGCTTTCGTGTACGGATGCAGCGGTTTTTTTAGCACAACGGAGGAGGGGCCCATCTCAACTATCTTACCAGCATACATGACTGCGATCTTCTCAGAGAAATATTTCGCGGTTGCTATGTCGTGAGTTATGTAGAGATATGAGAGATTGTATTTCTTCTGAAGCTCCTTTAGTAATAAAAGTATTTCGACCCTGACGGAAGCATCAAGCATCGATACCGGTTCATCGGCTACGATGAAATTGGGTCTCAGAATTAACGCCCTAGCTATTGCAACCCTTTGTCTCTGACCGCCGCTCAACATATGTGGGTACTTTCTCGCAAAATCTTCAGGCGGAACAAGTTTTACTTCTTCGAGTGATTTCATGACTAGCTCAACGCGTTCTTCTTTTGTTCCGATGTTATGTATTTCTAGCGGCTCTTCTATCACCTTAAAAACGTTGTAGGTGGGATCTATACTTGCGTAAGGATCTTGGAAGATCATCGTCATGCGCTTTCTAAGCTTCTTCATATCCCTTTCATTTAATCCGGTAATTTCTTGACCATCAAAAAAGATTTTTCCATCGGTCGGCTCAACTATCTTTAGTAATGTCTTTCCGAGTGTTGTTTTGCCGCATCCACTTTCGCCTACGAGCGCTAGGGTCTCACCACGAAGAATTTCTAAACTAACTCCGTCAACAGCCTTAACGTATCCTGCTATTCTGAAGAATCCTTTTCTAACGGGGAAGTATGTCTTGAGATCGAGAGCTTTAATTATTGACATGCTCATTCGCTCTCCTCCTCATATAACCAACAAGCTACATAATGATCTTTTCTAAGCTTAACAACAGGAGGCTCCTTTACGTCACATTTACCCTTTATCTTAAATGGGCATCTTGGATGGAATCTGCATCCTGGTGGAGGGTTTCTAAGATCCGGGGGAGCCCCTGGTATGAAGGACAAAGAAACATCCTGCCTAAGTCTCGGGATACTGTTCAGAAGCATTTTCATGTAGGGGTGAGCCGGAGAAACGTAAAGGTCATCTGCCGGGCCGCGCTCCACGATTTTACCTCCGTACATTACGGCTACATAGTCCGCTAGCTCGCTGCTTAACGCGAGGTCATGGGTTATGAATATGTAGGATAATCCCCGCTCCTTCTTAAGTTGCTTTAGGAGGTTGATTATATTTGCCTGGGTTATTATGTCTAGGGCTGATGTCGGTTCGTCGAGAATCACTATCTTCGGCTTTGTTACTAAGGACATCGCGATGCATACTCTTTGCTTCATCCCGCCGCTAAGTTCATGGGGATATCTCTCCGCAACCGCCCTTGGTAATCCGACGTCTTCGAGCGCCTTTTCGGCAAGAGCTAGTGCCTCTTTTTTCTTATATCCAAAGTTATGAATTAATGGTTCAGCAACTTGGAAACCTACTTTTAACACGGGGTTAAGGGCATTCAGCGCCCCTTGAAATACCATTGAGATAATCCGCCACCTAACCTTTTTTCTAAACTCTTCTTCGGATAAGTTTGAAACGTCCAGTCCATTCATCTGTACTCTGCCTTCGTATCTTGCTGTATTTGGTGGGAGTAGACGCATAAGTGCTATTGCCGTTGAACTTTTACCACATCCACTTTCTCCGACTAATGCCAGAGCGGATTTTTCCGGGAGTTCGAATGAAATATCGTCTACTGCCCGAACAATTGAACCCCTTGAACTGTAATATAGGAATAAGTTTCGTACAGTCAGTATTTCCCCTTCAGTCATTCCGATTCACACCTCCAGGAATACGCCGTTGAGTGAATATTAAAGGCGAGTTCATGAGATACCTCATACTATCCTCTCCTGAGCCTCGGATTTACAACGGGTTCCATTCCAAGTGCTATTAATACGAAGGTAAATGCTGTTAGAACTATCATTATGCCTGGAGGAATTATCCACCACCAGAGGCCCATGTAGATCGCGCCGTTCCTAAACCCTAATTCTAGCATTTGCCCCCAAGTCGGCAGTGAGGGGTCTCCTAGCCCCAAGAAGCTGAGTGCGGCCTCAAGTAGTATGAAAGTGGGGACGTAGAAGATCATCTGAGCGACGATAAAGGGCGTTACCTGCGGTAGCATGTGTTTGAATATGATCCTTCGCGATGAGCTACCAAATGCTTTTGCAGCTTCAATGAATTGAGATTCCCTAAGCTGAAGTGCTATGGATCTTGTGAGTATCGTTAACCCCGGCCAACCGAATATTATTAGAATTAAGACTATGTTCCAGATGCTTGATCCCATTAGGAATATGAGGAAGATTGTCAATGGAAGAAGTGGAAGATTGTAAACCACGTCAGATATTCTTTGGATGACTTCGTCAGTTTTTCCTCCAACGTATCCACCAACGATTCCTAAGAGCCCGCCAATTAGCGTTACTATTACTGAGGTGACTATGCCTATGAAAAGTGAGGTTGGGAATCCTAAGAGAACGCCTATTGCTATATCTCTTCCTATCACGTCCGTTCCAAGTAATCCATAAACGCTTCCACCTAGCACCAAGGAAATCTTATCTATTGAGTCTTTATCATCATAGAGTGTTGCAACTACTTCAAATCTGTATTTGCCTTTCATCGGAGTCGAAAAGTTACCTTCTTCATGGGATCCGAATAGGAAACGCTCGGGATTTTCTCCTATTTTCGAGGGGCTCAGATTAAGCCCATAGTTCTCCTTGAGGAACGCTGAAATACTTCTCCAAACGCTCGTATCAGAGTCTATCTTTAAGGTTAGTGGCTCTTTTGAGAAGCGTATGTAAGGGGGCTTTTCTTCAGATCTTGGAGGTGAGACCGCGAAAGACATTATATCAATCACCTTTCCATTTGGTTGCATGAGTTTGACCGCGATAACGGGAGGAGACTTCCAATACTTTACACCTTTCACGGACATCGAGAGAAACGTCGGAAATTCGTCGGCAGTATAATCTAGGTCAAAGTAATAGATCATTTTAGTTGTTCCATCAGGTGCCTTGAATACTACAGGTTCACTTGATGTCAGGATTTTATGTTCAAAATGCTTGAATGGAGCGAACATGTTTATCCAAGCGGGTGGAGCGGACTTAGGATAGTTTTCCCAGGCTTTAGGGTTGTTCCATATGAGTTTTCCATAATCTGGTGGAAACGCCGTTAACGCGTAAATTGAAAACACTAATAAGACTACTAAGAGTATTATTCCTAATTTTGAGACCGTGCTTGAAAGGAATATTTGTATCGCTTCTTTCCTTGATGATATCATATTCTCACCCTCGGGTCAAGAATGACGTAAAGTACTTCGAGTATGAATCTCGCTACGACATAAACGAGCGTGAAAACATAAACGAGACCTAAGATTAAGGCTTCATCGCCCGAGGTTATCGCCTGATAGAAGAGCAGACCCATTCCCGGCCATCCGAAAACGGTTTCCGTTAAGATTGCGCCGCCTATCGATCCTGCTAGACCCAATATTAGCTGGGTTAAGATCGGGGGAGCTGCAACCCTCGCGATGTATCTCCATCTGACTATGCGTTCAGATAATCCCTTTGCCCTGGCAACAGTTACGAAATCTTCCTGAGCAATATTTATGACCACAGTTCTCGTCACGTAGATGCTCGAGCCTACTGTAGCCAAAACTAGGACTATTATTGGAAGCGTGGCGTGCCAGAGGAGATCTAGAAATCTTGCAAATTCCCCTTCGGGTGGAGGAACACTATACATTCCCCCAGGAGGGAAGATTCTGAGATAGAAATAGAATACCAATATGAATATTATTCCAGTCCACCAAGTCGGCAAGGCATAAGATATTGCAGAAAAATATGTCAAAGCCCTGTCAAGTTTTGATCCTATCGCTGTAGCGAGTTTAACTCCGACGAACAATCCTATTAAGAAAGTTAAAACTGTTGCCGTCGTGACTAAGAGAACCGTATTTGGAAGCCTTTCCATTATTAGATCTATAACCTTGTTACTTCCGGAGAATGTCTGGAGGCTTTTAGAAGTACCTAAGTCTAAGACGATTATCCTCATCAACATATCCCCTATCCTAGTGTACCAAGGTCTATCGAGCCCATAGGCTTTTATCAATTCCTGCCTATATGTCTCAACGGCCTTGTTCAAGGCTTCTGGATCGGTTATGGTTCTCGAGATAACCTGTCTGTAAGTGCTTACTTCCTCTCTGACCATCGACATTAAGATCTTATCTGATGTCCCGGTAGCTCCGATGATTATGACTACTAAAAAGAGGACCAGGAAGAGGACCAATAGCAGGTTAATGGCGCGAACAGCGAGGGCCCTCGCTAATCTCATCGTTACTACTAAAAATCAAAAAAGATGTAATAAAGGTTGCCGGGGATTAAGATGGTCTTCGTTGTCTTATGATGGCGGCCGCGGATAGGGCGACGGCGATTATGGAGATTATCAACACGATTGTCACTATCGTCATCAGGTTTTGCACGGCGTCCTTGAGGTCCTTCACCTCTCCGTGAAGCATGGCCACGCTCGCACCTACTTCTGATACATCTTTGTTAACTCCGCTGATCGACTCCGTCATCGTGCTCTCAAGGTCCTTAACCGCCGTGTTTACAGTTGTGACGCTTTCTGCGACCTTTCCTATAGCCCCTTCAATTCCCTTAAGGGCCTCTGCCAAGTCCTTTGATAGGGCTCCAAGCCTATTGGCTACATCTTCTGAAACGACTTTGATGGACTCCTCCACGCCCTTCTTTAATGGCTCAATGTTCAGAACATCCACGAACTCTTTAACCGCGGCGACGAAAGCGACCTCATCGCTGTAGGCAGCTATCGTGAATTCGTAGAGCCCTCCTGGCCTAAGCCCTGAGGTGAAGTCGGGGTCTAGTTTAATGGCGAATCTGGTCGGTGTGATCTTCTCCCCTTTTCCGACCTTTATGACCTTACCGGTCAGCGGGTCCTTAACTAGGTACTTCATGTGAAGGGTTCCCGGTCCCTTCACGTCGACGATTAAGGTCGATTCTCCGCCTGGGACTATCGTGGATTTGCCCACGTTCGTTATCTCGACATGCTCCGGTAGACCCCAATAGTTATCTCCCGGCTTGAATGGATAGCTCTCATCCCGGTAAGCTGTGAGCTCGGCATATTGTGCCGCTGGATCGAATTTGGTCAACATGAATGGGCCATTGCTTATCCACATCAGACCGTAGGTGTCGTACCAGTTTAGCGCCGCGTCATATCTCGCCATCACGTCATCCTTCGTCTCATAGGTGTTTCCATTTATCGTGAACCAGCTCTCCGGGAAGAACCCCTCGGATTTCATCTCCTTGAGGACCTCGGCGACTGCTGCTGCGTGATCCTTGAGCACTAGGCTGAGCCATGGGACGCCGAGCTTTGTGGCCGCGCTATCGCTGTATGCGAAGGTTTTCTTTTCGAAGACGAGTTTATCCGTGGCAGCCCTTATCTCCCACGGCGTAGTCATGCACGGATAGGAGGACACCCAGACGTTGGCTTGATTTGCTATGTAGGCTGGCTCGAAGTGCCAGTAATCTATGTAGACCTCGACTCTTCCGTCTGGAAGCACCCTTATGCCCTTGAGCATTTGGAAGAATGGAGCGTTCAGAGAGGCGATCGCGGGCTCTGTCGAGTTCTTTTCGGGATCCATCACGATATCCCATAGAGATGCTAAGTTGTACAGAAGGTCGGCGAGCGATATCTTGATGCCGTGGTGCCACTTCGCCTTAAAGAACCCGGAGTAATCGAAAGTTACTTTGCTAATCGCCTTGGTTCCAGCAGGAACAGGAACCCACTTATCATTTATCGCGTCCCAAACGACGGCGTCTGATGGTACATCTAGTTTACCATCTGGTCCCGCAGTCTCGACATCGTAGGCGGCCCTAATCGCTATCGGCAGACCGTTGAATGGATGTAGAGCCATTGCCGGGTCACATGTTGAAGCAGCGATGTCAACGGAGTATACGTCTTCGAAGCCGCCTACCGGGTTCCACGCCGATCTCTCAGTCCAGACCCATAAGTGTCCTACCTTTAGTGTGTCTTTTCCTGGTATGTATGCGTTCCTTATGACGTGCCATGCCCTTAAGCTGGCTCCGATGTCATTCGTTATACCGGTTACTTCAGCTCTCGTCGCGTATGCGTCGAGCCTCGTGATTCCCCAGATCCTTATCGACTCCTGGATACCCATCTCAGTTAGTTTACGATATAGCTCGTCTCTCTCCTCCTTGCTCTTGAACTGGCCTTGGAATATCTTTAGACCTATCTCGTCTATCGTAGAGTTCTCGTACTGCCAGTACCCGGTCTCCTGCCATCCAGGCATGAATCCGAACCACGGCGCATTGAACTGGTTTATTGTTCCATAATCGTATTTATCGACGCCGGTTTTACCCCATCCCTCAGTGTAGAGATGCCACTCGAAGTCCTTTGGATCCGTTCCATAGACCTTTTCGATTGCTACTCCGAATGGCGCATAGATTCTCTCTACGGTGAATCCCAATTTTTCTAACTCCGTCGCGAAGGCATCGCCCATTTCCCTTCTCTCGTCCTCGATTCTTATTATGAACTTCAAGGTAACAGGTTTACCGTTGTAGTACCACTTGCCAGCTATCTTCTCGGCACCCATCTTGGTCATTTCTTCGTCGACTATTTGGGACGCGAGGGCAGGATCATACTTAAACTCGTATTTCGCGATAATGTCGAATATCGTCGTGTAGTCTGGATCGTAGTATGAGAGGAATGTCGTCATGGGAGCGGCGAAACCTTCGAAGACATCGGTCACCAAGAATTCTCTATTGAAAACGTACTGGAGTGCTAGTCGAATTCTCTTATTTGACAATGGGTTTAATTCGCCCTCTGGAGCTGGCGCCGGATTCAGGATTATATCGTAGAGACCTGAGGGGGCAGTGTATAATTTTATGTCCGTTCTCCCCGTCAATGCCTTCGCCTGAGCAGCCCTTAAACCGAATTGATAGATGTCAATGTCGCCAGCTTCGAGCGCCTTTGCAGCCAATGCTAAGTCAACACGTTTATAAATTACTTTTTCAACGGCTGGACCAGGTTTCGTGTGAGGCGCCTTATATTGGGCGAAAGCCGGGAGGGTTAGCAGGGATGTCGCTAGAAATGTTATTAAAAACATAAGAAGAATTTTCTTTCTGCTCATCGGTTTTTTCACGACATTCTCTCTTATTAATTTTTATACTCCAAAACCTCGAAGAGCAGTCGCTACAAATCGAAAATTCAGCATATTGTTATTTTCTCGCTAAGAATGCGGAGTTTAATGCACAATATATGGAATGTTCAAAAGACCTACTAGAGATTTTTCACAGCCACCATACGATGGTGCTACATCCAGCTATGACCACCACCGTTAACAATAGCCATAGCCTGACCTTGTCCATGAGACTGAAGAAAAGTTCTGATCTTCATCATCCACATCACTTACAACATAGAAGTTATAGCTGAGATAAGAGCGATGAAGCTGTCGTAAATTATACTAGAAAATAACGTAGCGGGGAAGTTGCCCCAGTCAAAGAGATTTTCAAGAACTCACATTTATTCCTGTGTAAATAAATTTGTCGTCGCGAGAAGCCGATGCTTATCAAAGTTAAAATTTGGTCACTTGATCGCGTAACGTCTATTCTCGTAGCCAGATTCTCAAAATGATAACCTTAGCAAATTATAAATAAATTGAATTGAGTTAAATTCTATAACCTAATAAATATGCATGAAAAAGATAGAAGGCTTAAAAGAAGACGTCGTCGCAAGAAAAGCTGGATTAAAGAATCAGGGAGGTGTCTTAGTGCCTTATCGGTTTACCTTCGATTTAAGGAATCTTCCAAGAGGTTTCTTCGAAGAGGTTACTAGGTTAGCATATAATGCGAGATTTCATCAACGGGTGGGAAGGCTGGCCAGACATCTCATCAAGAAGTTTAGGGTAGAGGAGGTTACCGGCCTAAATCTTCTCGAAGCTATATCCCTCTTCGAAGACTTCATAGAGATTCAGGCTGCTAACATCCTAAATCGGGAAAGATTCAAAGAGGCTTCTGGGAGGAGAGCCCTCCTACTCCCTCATTGCTCTAGAAAATACATGGATAATCGCTGCAAAGCCGTTTTCGATCCCAGCATCCCGACTTACCGGTGTATGCATTGCTCTCCCGACTGCCTAATCAGTCAGGCCGTCAGGCTGGCCGAGGAAAAGGGGTATGATGTATATGTTCTTCCGGGCGGATCCTGCATACCAAAGATACTTTCATCTAGGAAATATGTCGCGGTGGTTGGGGTTGCATGTGGTGCCGAGCTAAAGCTCGGCTATGATATTCTTAGAAGGATGGGGATTCTAGGTCAGGCCGTCCCGCTTCTGAAGAATGGCTGCGCCGGAACATGGTTTGACCTCGAAGAGCTTAAGCGAGTCCTCTAGCCCCCGAGGATGCTCTATCCTGAGAATAAAGGATATTATCCTCCTTGACGGTTTGGCCAAACGAGTTATGGATCCGCCGATCCTCAGCGTTAAGAATATTTCGAGACGATATTGTGGGAGAATCGCTATCGAAAATATATGCTTCGACGTTTTTCGAGGAGAGGTGTTAGCATTACTTGGGCCGAATGGCGCGGGAAAGACGACTGTTCTTAGAATAGTCTCGGGGATAGCTAGACCTGATAATGGCTATGTGAGGATAAACGGTTTGAATCCCTCGGATCCTAGGGCTAGGAGTTTAATTGGTTATTGTCCGCAGGAGCCTATCGTCTATGATGACTTGACAGGGCTTGAGAATATGCTTTTCTACGCCGGCTTATATGGGCTAAGCGGCTCTGAGGCTAGGAGGCGCTGCATGAATCTTTTAGAGTTTATTGGCTTATCCGATTACGCGAATAGGCTTGTAAAGACCTATTCCGGCGGTATGAAGAAGCGGCTAAGCTTCGCGATAGCCCTGATAGGCGATCCAAGGCTCTTAATCCTAGATGAGCCTACCACGGGGATGGATCCGCAGGCGAGGAGGGAGATATGGGCGAAGATCCTAGAGATCGTGAAGGAGGGAAGGGCGGTTATAGTAGCGACCCACTATATGGAGGAGGCCGAGCAGCTCGCCGATAGGGTGATCATAATGGATCGAGGTAGAATAATCGCTGAGGGAGTTCCAGAGGAGTTGAAGACGAGATACGGTCCGAGGGCGGTAATCCTCCTGAAGATCCTAGATCGCCATGCTGAAGTATTAGATGCCCTAAGAGGGATAGTATCTGAAGGGGAGATCCTTGAGGAGGATGGCGAGATAAAGATCCATGTAGATGATCCGGATGAGGCTGTGCCGAGAATAGTCTCGAGGCTACTGCAGGAGGGAATTAAGCTTGAGATGCTTAGGGTCATCAGGCCGACGCTCGAGGATGTTTTCCTCAGATTAACTGGTAGGAGGCTGAGCGAATGAAGTGGCCCGCCGTCAAGGCTTTTATGCTGAAAAATCTAAAGCTGACACTTAGGAGCAAGGCGGACGTCTTCTGGATCTTCGCATGGCCCACCATCTGGCTTCTAATGACGGCATACATCTTCCTCCCGCCGGCCGTCGGCCAGCCCACAACCCTGACCATAGGAGTAGTGAATCAGGACTCATCCCAGCTACCCGTGAACGGAAGCATGCTGATCCAAATCTTGAACGCGTCAGAATATCATGGCGCAAGCCTCTTCGAGATCAAACTTTACGAGAATAGAAGCGTTTTAATCGAGGACATTAAGGGAGGCAGGCTCGACGCCGGAATCCTAATACCCGAAAACTTTGGAAAGAATCTGATCATAGGTCAGGCGAGCCTAAGAATCTACATCGGGATGAGAGACCTCCAATCAGCCCAGATAGCAGAATACACTCTTCGAGGATTTTTCGAGAACCTAAACAAGGGGATCGCGTTGAGGAAAATCGATGAGAGCCTAAGGTATATCAAGCTTTATGCTTTGAGATACATGCCTGAAAACTTCTCGATCCCGGCGAATGGAAACCTCAGCTGGATGGAGTTCATGAGGAGGTGGATGCTAGGCCTCGCCTCGCCGATTAATGCGAGCTTTACCAGTATTAAGCCTGAAGCCTTAGCCGATAGGCCGTCTATCTTGGGCTGGTATACTTTCGGCGCTTTGGGGATGAGCATGCTCTACTCTGGGCTGATGTTCGGATCCTTAATGGCTGTTGAGGAGAGGGAGCGGGGAACCCTGAGAAGGATTCTAGCCTCTCCAGCCACATCGACTGATATGCTCTTAGGGAAGACGCTTGCCGGGATGATAGTCCTCGGCGCCATGGCCTTCTTCATGATCCTCCTCGGCGTCTATCTCTGCGGCGCGAGGATAGCCTGGAACCCCCTTAGGCTCGAAGATTGGATCGCGGCTCTCATGATACCCTTGATAGCGTTATTGATGATTGGCTTAGGAATGCTTCTATCGCTTATAGCGAGGAGCGTTAAATCGGCTACAAATCTAAGCGTCGTGATAGGCTTGATGCTCGCATTCACGGCTGGTATATGGTTTCCGAGCTGGTGGCTCCCAAGCTGGATGCAGGTAATCGGGGAGATCTTCCCCGGCACATGGGCGATCGAGATAGCGAGATCAATCCTAGTCTATAATGCTCCGCTCTCCGAGGTCGCCTTAGATGTCGTGAAGGTGGTGATCTCGACCGCCGCGATCTACATCCTCGGAATCCTCGCATACAGGAGGGTTTTAAGAAGGTATGCTGAGGCTTAGAGAAGCCTTAGACCGGTAAGCATCCTTAATTACCTGCCAGCCTCCTTCTTCCAAGCATGGTCCTGGTCTCGCCAGCCATCCTGAAGAAGAAGATAGAGGGTCATCCGATCCTAGAGCGCGCCCTAAACCTGCTCGAGAAGAGTAGCGAGGTCCAGGCATATCTAAGCATGGCTAACGTGATGGCTGTCCAGAGGCTTCTCTATAATGATCATGGCCCGGTTCATTCTAGAATTGTGGCGGGCGCTGCTCTGGAGATGCTGGATATCCTATTGGATGAGGATTTCGTCCCCTCCGTAGTTAGAGATGGGGTGGGGGATGAAGAGGATGCTAGGCTCGTCGTCATGATGGGAGCATACCTCCACGACATCGGGAACGCTGTTCATCGAACCTATCATTACCTAATGGGAGCAGCCCTCGCCTCGAGATTCCTTCCGAGAATCCTTCGCAAAGTCTATCAAGATCCCTTCAAAGCATATAAGCTCACTCCAGAGATCCTCCACTGCATCCTCTCGCATGACGAACGCGTTATGGCTCTCAGCCTCGAGGCCGGTATAACTAAGGTGGCTGATGGGGTTGATATGGCCGAGGGTAGGGCGAGAATGCCATATAGACAGGGGAAATACGATATTCACGCTCTCTCAGCTCTTTCGATCAGGCGGGTCGAGATAGCAAAGGGAAGATCGAGTAGGATCCCGATAAGGATAATCGTCGATATGGATAATGAGGCGGGAATCTTCCAGATAGAGGAGGTTCTGGGGAAAAAGATAGCCTCCTCGACTATAGCCAGATACGTTGAGGTGGAAGCCTTGAGGCGGGGAGAGCCATTCAGGGTATTGAGGTTTGGCGTTCAGCCGAGCCTACCTAGAGGCTAAAGCAATTCTCTCAAGCTCGTTCTTCTTCCTAATCGCGAAGCTCCTCGAATCATTCTCAGCCGCAGCGATTATTTCGTCTGCCAGAGCTTCCTCAGGAGTCTTCCTATTTCTAAAGCATGCCTCCCTCGCGCCTTGTGCGAGATGTCTAAGAGCTAGATCGAGTCTCCTCTGCGGAGAGATATCAACAGCCTTGAAATAGACTATCCCACCATAGCTCAGCTTCGTTACATCCTCTCTCGGGGCTGAGTTCTCTATAGCCCTGACCAAGACCTGGATAGGATTCTGCCTAGTCCTTAGATGGATTATCTCCAGCGCATTCCTGACGATCTTGAGAGCCTTGGTCTTCTTCCCGCCATTCGGCCCCGGCCTCATAAGCATATTAGCGAGCCTCTCGACGACATTCACCTCAGCCTTCCCAAACCTCCTATGCTCATGCCTTCCACCACTATGAGGTATCAGCATAGGCTTGAGGCAGATATACCGCTTAAGCCCGGGATCCTTAACCTCGACCTCATCCACCCTCCACTTACCAAAGATCCTAAACTTCTCCGCGAGCTCCGGCGCCGGAGTGGTAGCTTCAGCCTCGCTCATCTCTTTCCCCTAAGCAGCCTTATTCCGCGTCTTTTAAACCATACCCTACTCAGGAGATCGCGCCTCCTAACTCACAGCCCTTATACGAGATGCGTCCTTCTAAAGGGAAGAAGCTTATATACGGGATGAAACCCAATATACGCTAGCTGTGGAGAAGAGGTGTTTTAAATGTCGGCCAGTAAGAAGCCTCACCTAAACCTTGTAGTTGTAGGCCATGTAGATCATGGCAAATCGACGACGATGGGCCACTTCCTAGTGAAGCTTGGAGCCGTAGATGAGCGAACTCTGAAACAGTATGAGGAGGAGGCTAAGAGGCTCGGGAAGGAGACCTTCAAGTATGCATGGATTCTAGACAGGATTAAGGAGGAGCGAGAGCGAGGGCTAACGATCGACCTAGCATTCCAGAGCTTCGAGACCAAGAAATATCACTTCACGCTAATCGACGCACCCGGCCACCGAGACTTCGTAAAGAACATGATCACCGGAGCCAGCCAGGCGGACTGCGCGATCCTAGTGATCTCCGCGAAGAAGGGAGAATATGAGGTTGGGATCGCTCCAGGCGGCCAGGCGAGGGAGCACGCCTTCCTACTCTCAGTCCTCGGAATCAAGCAGCTGGTAGTCCTGATAAACAAGATGGATGACCCGACCGTAAACTGGAGCAAGGAGAGATACGAGGAGGTCAAGCAGGGAGTAAGCGACCTACTGAAGAGGATAGGCTTCGACGTCTCAAAGATACCGTTCATCCCGGTCTCTGGCTGGACCGGAGATAACCTAATCGAGAAGAGCAAGAACATGCCATGGTATGACGGCCCAACCCTATACGAGGCTCTCGACCAGTTCGAGGAGCCGCCTAAGCCGATAGACAAGCCTCTAAGAATCCCGATCCAAGCAGTCTACTCGATTAAGGGCGTCGGAACAGTTCCGGTTGGAAGGGTTGAGACAGGGGTTCTAAAGCCTGGAGACCAGATAATCATAATGCCTCCAGGGATTAAGGCTGAGGTCAAGTCTATCGAGATGCATCACCAGCCGCTGCAGCAAGCGATTCCAGGAGACAATATCGGATTCGCGCTTAAGGGCGTTGATAGATCCCAGATAAAGCGTGGAATGGTCGTAAGCCATCCAGATAACCCATGCAACGTGGCTAAGGAGTTCATAGGCCAGATAATCGTAATCTACCATCCGACCGCGATAGCAGCAGGCTATACGCCGGTAATGCATATCCATACAGCCCAGGTCGCCGTCAAGTTCGTCGAGCTTATCCAGAAGCTCGATCCGAGAACAGGCCAGGTAGTAGAGAAGAACCCGCAGTTCCTCAAGACCGGAGACGTAGCCTTAGTCAAGCTTAGACCACTCCAGCCAGTCGCTCTAGAGACCTACGCAGACTTCCCAGAGCTAGGAAGGTTCGCGATAAGAGATATGGGAATGACGATCGCGGCAGGAGTAGTTAAGGAGATAACCGAGAAAGGACCATAAACTCAAAACTTTATTTCCGCAATCTCCCCAAATCAGTTAGGAATGGTATCAAACCTCGTCATAAAGCTAGGCGGCCATCTAATATCAACCCAGCGAGGAATAAACCTAAACTTACTCAAAGCATACGCCAGCCTACTCTCAGGCCTATACTCTGGAGGCCGCTGGTGCATAATTGTAGGTGGAGGAGAAGAGGCGAGAAGATATATCCAAGCAGCGAGAAACCTAGGCTTAAGCGAATCCCTATGCGATAGCATAGCTGTAAAAATAACCAGAATCCATGCAAGAATTCTAGCAGCATTAATAGGCGAGAAAGCATATCAAGAGATACCGGAATCCCTCGAGGAGATAATCGAGTATGCCTCCCTCGGTAGAATAGTAGTAGCTGGAGGACTGCAGCCAGCGCAATCAACAACAGCCGTGGCAGCTCTAGCCGCAGAAGCATTAAAAGCAGAAAAGCTAATCATAGCAACCGACGTGGATGGAGTATATACATCAGATCCCAAAAAAGATCCAGATGCAAAGCTCCTAGAAAAAGTAACCCTCTCAAAGCTCGAGGAAATCCTAAGCGAGTCCTCTCATGTAGCAGGAGGATACAAGCTAATAGACATGCTAGCATTAAAAATCCTCAGGAGAAGCAAGATACGAACAATAGTCTTGAATGGGAATAAGCCGGAAAACCTAGAAAAAGCGATAAGAGGCGAGAAGATAGGAACCCTAATAACCCCAGAATAAGGCTTATGAAAAAGCATGATCCAAAATCATTTACGAGACTGGCTATGCGGGGGTAGCCAAGCCTGGCCAAAGGCGGCGGGCTCAAGATCCCCCCAACTAGATGAGTGACCCGCTCCCGTAGGGGTTCGTGGGTTCAAATCCCACCCCCCGCATAACGCTTGTTCATGGCTACTTCTAGACGGCATTTATGAAATCTTGAACATTGTCTAACCGATATACTCAGGATGCTTGTAAGGGGATAGAAGAGTATGGGGAGTTTTTTTAAAGGGGGTTGGAGCTAAAGCGAAGAGCTTAGGGAAGTTATCTTCTTTCTCTCAACTTTAATTCGTTTAATGGCTCCATCAGGGTATCCTATTATTATCTGATCTACCAATCTTGGAAATATCCCGGTTTCAAGTATTCCTGCGATGGATATTAGCTTGGAGTCGAGTTCTTCAGGATCATCAATCCTTCCGGCATAGACATCCGCAAGAATATTTCCATTATCCGTTATGACAGGCCCCATCTTCCCCTTACATATCCTAGGCTTAATCCTTAAACCCCATCCCTCCAGAACCTTCTTGACATGTGGATATGCGCATTGAAGGATCTCCACGGGTATTGGGAAATCCATCTTCTCCTTAAGCTTTAGATTATCTCCGATATAGACTACCTTTTTCGCTGCCTGGGCAAGAATTTTCTCCCTTAAAAGAGCTCCGCCTCCACCCTTGATCACGTTCCCTTCATAGTCTGCTTGATCAAAGCTATCTATCACTAGATCAGGCTCGGGATGCTCCTCTAGGGTTGTGATTTTTAAGCCATGGGAGACGAGTAGCTCGACTGATTGGAGGGAGGATGGTATGAATTCTACGTGGAGATCATTCTCCTCAACTAAGCTCTTGAGCTTAGGAGTCAGCTGAGCGATAGTTGTCCCCGATCCATATCCAATAATCATCCCATCCCTAATCTCCTTAAACACCTCATTTATCGCGGCATCCCTCGCCCTTAAAACCTCCTCACCTATCATCAAGCAATTCTTCAGCCTGCTTTCTTATCTTTTTTAACTCTATTAAAAGCTCTTCAAGAGAATGCTTATCCCTAGCTAAGGCCCTCCTAAGATTCTTTAAGGCATCCTCCTCCAGAGAGGGTTCTTCAACTTCTTTAAACCTAGGAATCTCAGCCTCTCGGGTTCTAAGCCTACGATATAATAGGATGTAGTAGAGCGTTGTGAGAATGAAGGCGGCAACTATAATGAGGATATACATGTGTTCCATCTTCATATTTCACCTGCTTAGAGGTTTATAAGCGTGGATCGCAGTATATCGGCCCCTAGAACCACTATTATAATGGCTAGAGCTAGTGAGAGTAGGTTGATCAGTCTAGGTCCGAGGAATCGAGCGCCGGTCGCAGTAGTATATCCTGCGGCGCCAAGCCAGGCGTAATCCAGCCAGATATGGAAGATGAACATTATGAATATGCCGATGACCGCGTCAAGCTTAATCGCCTCACTTATCAGAATCAGTCCGGCCGTAAACCACCAAACCAGGAAATAGGGATTTAAAGCCGTGAAGAAGAAGCCTATGAGGAATGCTGTCAAAAGCCTGCTCTTCCCAAGCATAAATCTCGATGAAAGATTCTTTTCCATAACCCCATCCCGAGACCTAATCTCCCTAATCGACGATCTAATCTGCAGTATTCCAAAAGCCATTAAGCCAGCTCCTCCAACAATACCTATAGTAAGTTTCACGATCGGATCATCTATAAAACTCCACATTCCAAGCCTTATCACTATGATGAGCGGTAGCTCGAAGACCATATGACCTAGTGCGGTGATGAAGCCCGCATACTTACCAGCTTTAAGCGAGATATTCATCGTAGCGACTAGGAGAGGACCTGGCGCAAGAGCGCCCGAAGCCGAGATCAACACGACCATTAGGAAGAACTTTAAGAGCCCTTCCAAGAAGGCTCGGTAAAGTCCGGTATACAGCCGCTAAAATAGCTTTCCAGCACTCCCCTCTAGAATAAAGTTAAAAGCGAAATCGTGAAATTAAAAACTACGAGTAGAGCTGGCCGCGGTGAGGTAGTGGTTAGCCTTCCGGCCTGTGGAGCCGGATGCCTGGGTTCGAATCCCAGCCGCGGCCCTCACCTCTTTATCCGAATCCCATCTTCCTATGCCGATTGTTCCTCACTTCGAATTATGTCTCCGGCTCTACCTCGACCGCTGTCCCATGTGCGGATACTAGGACTACTGATTCGAAGACTTCTGTTGTCTCGAAGTCTATTCCTATTACGGCGTTGGCGCCAAGCCTTCTCGCCTCCTCAACCATTCTCTCTAACGCTTCCTGCTTTGCTTTCTCAAGTTCTCTTGTAAAGGTGCTTACCTCTCCTCCGAAGGCTGATTGGATGCTTGCTAGAAATTTTCCTCCCACGCCTCTAGTTCTCGCTGTCATTCCATGAACTATGCCTAGAACCTTCTTTATCCTATGGCCTGGTATGCTAGGGGTCGTGGTTAAGATGATATCCTCCATGTTCTTCAACTTGATCCGGCCTGATTTAATTCTTCCGCAGCTATTCGGTTAGAATGCGTGGATGATGAAAGCGTTAAGTAGTAGATGGTTAATGCGGGCTTCCGGCTCTGCCCCCTCAATTTATATACCGCCGCTCTTAGGATCGTGTGGATGGAGATCTCGGTAATTTTCCCGACGAAGAATAGGGAGGGCTACGTTAAGCGGGCTGTTAGAACGGCGTTTAAGGCTAGGGCGGTTGGCGAGGTTATCGTCGTCGATGGCGGTAGCAGGGATAAGACTTTGGAGATCGCTGAGCGTGAGGGAGCTAAGGTAATCGTTCAAAGCGATTTGATATATCCGGGCAAGGGTGTTGCCATGAGGGATGGAGCTTATCTTGCAAGCTGCGACGTCCTAGTCTATCTCGATATAGATATCCGGAACATGACTCCAGAATTTATCGAGAAGCTCGCTAACCCGATACTTGAGGGAGAAGCCGACTTCGTTAAAGGCTGTTTTGAGAGGGCTGCAGGAAGGGTTACGGAACTTGTAGCCAAACCCCTCCTGAGAATGTTTTATCCTGAGCTAGCTAGGTTCAAGCAGCCTCTAAGCGGTGAGATAGCGGGGCTTAGAACGCTCTTTTATAAGGTCGAGTTCGAGCGAGGCTGGGGGGTTGATGTCGGCCTACTCATAGACCTGCACAAGCTCGGAGCCAGGATAGTCGAAAGAGACATAGGATATAAGGATCATGATATGAAGCCGCTCCACGCCCTAACAGATATGGCTTATGAGGTCGCCGGAGCCATCCTTAGAAGAGCGATAAGAGATCAGAAAACCGATCCAGAATGGGCCGAAAGATATCTAAGGGGCGTTAGAGCAATAGATCTAGGCCTCGAATCTGGTAGGGGGTTCGCTTGAGAGTCCTACTCATCGGCGGAGGCCACTCGGCATACTTCGCAGCAAACGCTATCAAGGACATAGATCCCACAGGCAAGCTAATCATAATCGAATTCACGAGCGAGAAGGCCGAGGTCCTATCAAAGACGTTTCCATTCGCCGAGGTATTACATCAGGAGATCGATGAGGTCGAATCATATATCAAAACTAATGCAAGCATACTAGACGCCCTGATAGCCGCAACCGAAAGCGACTCCCTCAACCTAAGATACTGTAAGGTTGGTAGAGAAAACGCGATACCATTGATAATAGCGATTTTAAACAATCCCCTGAACTATGAGATCTTCGCCAAGGAGGGGATAAGATATATCATAAACCCGTATAGCTTCATCCCAGTAGAGCTTTCCGAGATACTCGGATCAGCCACAAACATAATCTACAAGCTTCCAGCCGGAGGAGTAATGCTAGCCTCAATCAAGATAGAAAGCGAGGAGCATATGCATAAACTTAGAAAGGAGCTTGATAAAAGCAATGATATATCAATGATCTTCGTGTCGAGATCTGGGGAGATAAAGAACTCCTTAAGCGACCTCGACCTAGGCGGCAGGCTCTATCTACTCGGCTCGGAAAAGAAAATTAAAAATATCTTAAAGATGGTTGGTGAATGAGATCGGATGATAAACGACTTCATTCTGAGAATTTTGATAGCCGCATCAGTTCTCGTATTCACCTACTTCATTAGCAAGTATGCTCGCGTGAGTCTTGAACGCGCCTTCTCGAAGTTTGGAGTGGAGTTTGCGAGAAAGATCTCGGAATTCGTTAGATACTTTATCATTTTCTTGGGTGTAGCGGCGGTAGTAAGTATTCTGAGTCTGGACGTGATGGCCATCTCAATAATAATCGCGTCGGTTGCCATATTCCTTCTTATAAGCATGCGGGATATAGTTCTAAACCTTGCGGCTGAATTGTATCTAGCCATCAGAAGACCCTTCAAGGAGAATGATTGGATTAAAGTCGGTGAGATTGAGGGGACTGTAAAATCTATCGGAAGCATGGATACGGAGATAATAACCTATGATGGCGAGCTCGTCATAGTCCCGAACTCCTATTTCCTAAGATATCCGGTGATAAATAAGTCGCAATCCCTCGCTAGGTATGTGGAGCTTAAGCTAACCTTCCAAAAAGGGAATCTCGATGATCTTGAATCCGCTATAAATGATGTTCTTGAGGAGATTAAATCCGAGCTATTTGGAGAGCCTGAGCTACTCTCAATAAGCGAGAAGGATAATAGGGTTGAGGCGTTCATAAGTCTGCCGGTGGTAAATGTGAGGAAGCTTAGATGGCTTGCAGCGAGAATAGCGAAAGGCTTCCTAGCTCGGGGTATAGAGGTTGAGGTCGAGTAAAATCCTCGTCGCGGATCTCGATGGAACTCTGACCAGGGGAGGAGAGGATCGTATTAAGCCGCATGTTAGAAGGTCTCTGATCTCGGCGAGGAAATCCGGCTGGACCCTAATCCTAGCGACGGGGAGGGATAGACGCTATCTAATGGGTAGGGAGGATCTCGTAGATCTATTCGATGCTTGGGTGGCTGAGGCCGGTCTTACGATCTATCTACCAAAGACCGGCGAATACCTATGCCTCGCGTCAGAATCTTGGAGGAAGAAGGTTTTACAGCTTAAGGTTCTGCCGTTCGTCGAAGAGAAGGAGAATACGATATCGTTTAGGCTAGAGTATTTGGATGTCGTTAGTGCCGAGGTTAGGAGGCTTGGTATAGATGCAGTCTTTAAGGATAATCGTGGAACGATAATACTTCTTCCAAGGGGTGTTGATAAGGCGTATGGCGTGAGGGAGGCTTTGAGGCTCCTTGGGATTAACGGGTTTATGGTCGCGATAGGCGACTCGGAGGTTGATTTAGAGTTATTGGAGTATGCGGATTTTAGAATAGCCGTCGCCGATGCCGATCCGAGGCTCAGGAGGCTGGCAGACTACGTTACCAAGAGCGAGGATGGAGATGGCGTTGCGGAGGCTATCGAGAAAATACTCTCAGATTTAGATCTCGGATAATTTCTCTTCTCCAGATTCTAGAACCTCGATAATAGACTCGTTATCCAGCTGGATCTCCGGCTCGTTAAAAGCATTCATCCGGATGCTAACCCATTTAAGCCTTATCCTAGCTCCTTCAGCTATCCTCGATATCTCATCAGCCTTATCCCTCCATGCTACAGCTTGAATCGCGGATCCCTCATCCTTTATCCAGAACCCTATCTTCTCGGCTTCTCCAAACTTCGTCTTCACCTTTATCGGCTGAGTCTTCGTATATAGGACTCCCTCGACGATCACGTCGTAAAGCTCTATCTCATCCTTCGAGGATAGGTCTCTTAGCCTAATCCTCCTATCGGGAACCTCTATAGCTTTTTCAGGCTCGATCTTCTCCAGATCCTCTTCCCCGCATATCAGCCTAGCTTTCCCCCTCCTAACCTCCTTTAACGCCTCCCTGATCTTTAGATGATCTCCGATATCAGCCTCGATCCTTTTTGGAAGCCTAATTCTCAGAATCTCAGATCCGTCGGTTACTATATAGACTGCTCCAAACCTCGTCTCCACGATATCGAGAATCCTTACTGTTAATCCTCGAAGCTTCCGCTCATTTATCATCCTCAGAGTCTCTTCCGTGGGCGCTTCGCGGATCGCAAGTATGCTTCTCGGCGTTAGGGTAGCCCTACCATCCTCGATCCTTAAATCCGTTAGATAGATTGTCTCTCCCTCCCTAAGATCTTTAAACTCCTCAACCCGATCTCTCCAGATGGTTAATCTAACTCCGCCGCTTTCCCCAATAAGCCTAACTTCCCTAAGATGTGCATCGCCATACCTTGTGCTGATTAGCTTCTCCTCGCCCGGCTCTAGAACCATGGCCTTCACGTCATAGACGCCGTCCCCATGCTCCAACGCCTCCCCCAAATCCATGTAGAAGCTTCTTGAGTCAGGTCCCTTCTCCTCGAGCTTCGCTATAATCCCATTCCTCCCAACATGTATCTCGGGCTTCCCGGTTTCTATTCTCTCACGGGTATAGCCGTGTAGGATCGCTATCTGATCGCCAAGCTCCAGACCCAGCTTAAATGCCTCTTCCGCTTTCTCATCCCAGATTATAACGTCTATCGAGCCTGTTTCATCCCCTATCTTAAGCCTAATCATCTTATGATCTTTTAGCTCTATGGGCTTAGTGATGGCGAATATCACTCCTCTAACGGATACATCTCTTAACCCGGGAACGATCTTCCCGATCTTGACGTAGCTTCGGATATCAGCAGCCTTCTCACCCTTCTCCACCTCCTTGAATGCTCCCAGCTCCTCGGCGACCAGCAATAAGGCTCCAATCCTGTTTAGGAACTTGGATTCTCTAAGCTTAGCCTCCACCATAGCCTCGACTTCCTCTCTTGTCAGCTCCGGAAATCTTGCTAGAACTCTTTCGAGAAGCCTCGAATACTCTCTAAACTCTTCGCTCACAGCCTAGTGCAGCCCCAAATAACCATATAGAACTCCTTGCTTAAGAATCTCTCTATCCTCTAATCCTTCCCCAATACTCCTCCTCGAAACCCTCCCTGAGATTAACGTATCTAGCTAGGAGGAAGAGGAGCTTGGAAAGCTTATTAGCATAAGAGATCACCTTAAGATCTACCGGGAATCTCCGAGAGAGAGTTACGAGAATCCTCTCACCCCTCCTCGAGACGGCTCTAGCTAGATGTAGAAATGCGGCTGCTGGGGTTCCGCCGGGATAGATGAAGCGGCTAAGCCTAGGCATCCTCCCCTCATACTCCTGAATTAGCTGATCAAGCCTCTTCAAATGCTCGTCCCCTATCCTAGGATAAGCATTCTCAGACCCTATCCCGGAGATCTCCGATCCTAGGATGAAGAGATGGCTCTGAATCTCCATCAAAACCTTCGAGACCTCGTCATCTCTCTTCAGAAAGGATCTCGAGACTCCGAGTAGAGATGAGATCTCGTCTATTACACCGCATGCCTCAAGCCTGATATCATCTTTAAGAACCCTCTGACCCGAGAGGAGGATCGTCTCATCGTCTCTCTTACCCATTTCGCCCACCCTAACATGGTTCAGCTCGGATAAATCTACTCCTCTCGAATGACTTCTGGGCGAAATCTAGCCGAGAGCCTATCCGGATGCTTGGAGAATACATGCGCCGCATATTCCTCATAGCTCTCGAAGCTCTCGCCGCAAATCCTACATCTTAGAAGGAATTTTCTAGGCGTCATGAGCCTTGAGAAATATTGCCGGTACGGGGAGATAAGCTTTACCTAGCCTATCTAAGGGGTTGATCAGCCTTGATCTTCAAAGCTCCTCTCAGGATAAACTTCTTCTCCATTTTTTCAGGCTTAAAGACCTCTAGGAGGTAATTGATGACGCTATCCTGATCGAACTTCTTGCATGAATAGACGTCGATGGAGGCATAGCTCGTTCTTATGTCTGTGTGGATGGAGACATGGCTCTCGGCCACGACCATGAATCCTGAAAGCCCTTCTCCGCTTGGACTACCTTCTCTACCGATATAGCGGACTATTACCGGGCCGGCGATGATTTGGAGGTCCATGAGCTTGGAAAGCCTGCTGAAGACTTCCTTCAGCAGGCTTTCATCATTTAGGCTATCATCGGCGCAGCCATAGAAGTCTAGGAGTAGATGATACCAGGTCATCTTTTGTCAATACGGAGCGATCTACCTCGAATATTAACCTATGCCTCTTCCTCATCTGGAGGAATCTCTACTTCAGGTTTGGGGGGAGGCGGGATGGGGGATACGGGCGGCTTCTCGGCTTCCGCCACCTCCTTCGGCTTTATGTAATACATCCTCGCGAGTATTACCGGCGCGATTATCGATGTTAGGACTACCATCCAGATTGCTTGGACGTAGATTTCTTCGCCGATCACGCCCCTGCTTAATGCGAGGTTTGCGATTATGAGTCCTAGCTCTCCTCTCGGGATCATCCCCACCCCTACTCTAGCGCTTCCGAGTAGGTCTCTGAGCTTTAGCATGGCCGCTCCGAAGCAGCCTACGAACTTACTCATGATCGCTAGCGCCGTCATTAGAAGTATCCCTAGGATTACCTGATCCGTTATCAATCCTAGATTTATCTTAGCTCCAACCACCGTGAAGAAGATCGGGCTGAAGATAGTATTGATATGCCTGATAAACTCCTTTATGTGGGGGAGAGCCTTCGACTCGGCTATGGCCATTCCAGCGGCGTATGCCCCGATTATCGGCGATAGCCCCATTCCTCCGGCCATCGCGGCGAGGATGAATGCGGATGCTATCGCGGCGGCCTCGACCGCTCCCTCAGCCTCGAGGGCCATGAACCTCTCGATCATCCTAGGCAGAACATATGCCCCAATCCCCACCATCGCGAGCCAGATAACGAAGAATGCTGTTATCGTCCTAATGGCGTCCTGGAGACCTATCTCACCATAGGTTATTATCGAGGTTACGACGGCGAGTATGGCAACGCCGAGTACATCATCTATCACAGCAGCGTTAATCAATAGGTTTCCCTCATCGGTTTTCAGTAGATCGAGATCCTCGAGGACCCTAGCGCTGATGGCGATGCTCGTCGCGACCATTATCGCTCCGATGCAGAGCGCTGTCGTCTCCGGCATCCCGAGAAACTTATAGAACTCGTATCCTATGATGAAGGGGATTATAGCGCCCAGAGTAGCTACGAGAACAGCCCATCCACCAGTCTCCCTCAGGCTCGTTAAACCCATCTCAAGCCCCATCGAGAAGAGGAGCATGATGGCCCCCATCTCGGCAAAGGCTTCAACATAATCGTTTAAGACCACGAGCGGCTCGCCAAAGATCACTATACCGCTCCCAAGAGCATAGGGACCGAAAACCATTCCTGCTAGAAGCTCGCCTATAACCGCCGGAAGCCTGATACTCGAGAATACGCTTGCAAAGATCTTCGCAAAGAATACTAGAACCCCTATCGTAACAATAGCTCTAAGAATCGGATCCATCGAGCTTGTGAGCGTCATCGCCGTATCAGCGAACATTTAAAACCCCCCACATCAAGCCGCAAGCTCTAGCTGGTAAATTATCCAGCTAGAAGACTCTCCCAAGATATCTCGGATAATCGAATATTTAAAAACCACTCCGAGAAGACCTTAGACAAATCCTTGAAAATAAAAGGAATAGTCTTCGATCTCGATGGAACGCTCTACGAGTCGGGGGGATATGTAAGGCAGCTTATGGAGGGTATCCGCGACACCCTTGCGGAATTTCTTTCGATGGATGTTCAGGCTTCGGAAAAGCTTCTCCACAGGATTAGAGCGGAGTATGGTAGCATTACCCTAGGCTTAAAAAGTCTCGGTATAAGGAGGTCGGATTTTTACCGAAGGCTTGTGGATAAGCTTACCCCCGAGAGATTTATCAAACCTAGACCTGAGCTTCTCGATCTCCTCTCAACCTTAAGGCGGAAGGGCTTCAAGCTCGCATGCCACACCAACGCTAGTAGAGCTCTCGCCGATAAGGTTCTCAACGCCCTCAAAATTCCTCCAAGCATCTTTGACATCATAGTAACTTGCGACGATGCTGATCCAAAGCCGACGCCCGACGGCTATCTAAAGATAATCGAGGCTTTGAAGCTTAGACCGGAAGAGCTGCTATATGTTGGTGATAGATGGAGGGTCGAGCTAGAGCCTGCGAAAAAGCTTGGAATGAAGACCGTTCTAGTTTCCTCGAAGCCCGAGGGAAAGCCAGATCTCATAATAAGAGATGTCCTAGAGCTTCCTGAGAGAATACAGTCGCTTAAAGATCCATGATCTTCATCGATCATCTTCAACGCCTTTTCAAGATGCTTCTTAACCCCCTTATATAAGCCGTAGAGCGAGACCACGTAGAAGACTAAGAGCAGGTAGTTTAGGATCAGAGAGGAGGCTAGGTAGGAGATCATTCGATGCATGTGAGCTGAATTTATCGCCAGCAAGAATATGCTTGAGTGAATTATGAAAAGCGGAATGAGGCATCCTAAAAGAGCTGCAACTTTTATTTTCCTAGACCTAAACCACTTCTCCCAGCTAAACGCCATCCACGCCGAAGCCATATACGAGTAAGCTATCCCAGCCAACGGAAACCTGACTCCACCCATAGCTGGAAACATCGCGAAGACCGGGGAGCAGAAATCGTAGATCGAACATAGAAGCCTGATGAAAAGGTAGAAGGGCGCTGAGAAGAATATCCAAGGCGACCAGAAGTCGTATGGCCTCAATAGATCGTATAGTGGAGGCTTCTCGATGCCCGGAATATCCTTTATGAACGTGTATGTTTGGGTTACGCCGCCTATCCAGATAAAGGCGAAGACTATGAAGAGGCATATCTTCATCCAGGTCGGCTTCAGGACCTCAATCATCATCCTGACAATCTTCTTCCCGCTCATGACCTCCCTGGCTAGGCTGCGAGGTAATAGTATTCTCCAGCCGCCTTCTGCATCTTATCGAGCTGGGAGTCAGGCTTATTCGCCCTCGGCCTCTTCGTATCTGGATCTCTTCTAAACGTTATTCCAATCTCTTTAAGGAATGCGTTGAACCCGCTTCTGAGATCGGTCGGTGGATTGGCTATACCATGAACCCCAGGCTCACCTGAGAAGACCATGAGCCTGGTCGAGGCGAAGTCGAGAACCATAAGGTCGTGATCGACTAAGAACGTGTATGCTCTCCTATCCCTCGTAACCCTTTTCAACACCCTGGTTATCAGATACCTCTCCTCGACATCGAGGTATGCGCTAGGCTCATCGAGCAGATAGATCTCGGCATCCCTCGATAAAGCTTCCGCGACCGAGACCTTCTGAAGCTCGCCGCCGCTTAGCTCGCTCATATTCCGATCCAGAAGCCTCTCGAGGCCGAGAGGTTTGATGAGTTCTCCCCAGTATAGCTCGGTATCGAACCTCGATCCGGCAGCCTCCCTTAAAGCCTGCTCAACGATCACATCCCTAGGCTCGGGATACTGCGGCTTATAGCTAACAGACTTAAACTCCAGCCTATACCCTTCATCGCTCGTCTCGAGGCCTGCGAGAAGCTTAATGAAGGTCGTCTTGCCGATCCCATTAGGGCCTAGGATGCCGACTACCTCGCCGGGGTAGATCTTCCCGCTCCTGACCTCGAGCTTAAACCCATTATAGCTCTTGCTCATCTCAGGCCATTCTAGTGGAGGTCCTCCCTCGACTATCTCAGAGCTGGATGGAGGCCTCGCCTGAAAGGTTATCCTCTCGGATCTAAACCTCACGTTCTCGGTCGGGATATAGCCCTCCAAGAATATGTTTATCCCCTCCCTAACCCCGAAGGGGCCTGAGACTATCCCGAAGATCCCGGCCCTACCATAGAGGACGAAGACCTTATCCGAGAGATAGTCGAGAACCGCTAGATCGTGATCGCAGACGAGTATCCTCGTATCCTTATCTAGGATCGATCTTATCGCGGCCGCAGCCCTAAACCTCTGCTTGATATCGAGAAAGCTTGAAGGCTCATCAATTATGAAGGTGTTCGCATCCCTTGAGAGGCATGCTGCGAGAGCCAGCCTCTGAAGCTCACCTCCACTAAGAGCCGAGACATCCCTATCCAAGAGATGCCCTAGCTCGAATAGCTCGACGACCCGCTTAAACTTCTCGGGACCCGCAATCCTAGCTAGAATCTCTCGAACCTTCCCCTTAACGACCCTCGGAATTTTATCGATATACTGAGGCTTATAGCTCACCTTAACCTCGCCCTGAGCAATCCTCGAAAAATAATCCTGCAGCAGAGTTCCCCTAAACTGCCTAGCAATCTCCTCATAATCCACAGACTGGGAGTCAAGCCTACCAAGATTCGGCTTAAGCACGTTAGCAAGAATCTGGAGCGCCGTCGTCTTACCAGTCCCATTCTTACCTATAAGACCGACAACAGACCCCGGCTCCGGGTATGGAAGCCTATAAAGCCTAAACGCATTAGGACCATATTGGTGAACCAGATCAGACTCAAGCTCCCTCGGCAGATTCACTATGGTTATCGCCTTGAAAGGACACTTGGCAGCGCAGATCCCGCAGCCTATGCATAACGCCTCGTTGATTATCGGATAGCCATCTTCGCCCTGTCTTATGACCTCGACCCCGCTCCTAACCTTCGGGCAGAACCTAATGCACTCTAGTCCACACTTCTTCGGATCGCATCTCTCCTTATCTACTACGGCGACCCTGAGCTGCATCAGGCTCTATCTTCTCTCCTCAAGCTTCCTAATAGCCTCTTTGATCAATTCGCCCAGTATTCTTCCCGGCCGGCTGCATCAGACCGCTATGCTTAGCCGGAAGGATACTATATATTGTTCTTGCCGGGTAATTGGATTATGAACGAAAAATGCAGGCTAGGAGTCTTCTTTCTCGCCCCTCCTTCCGGCGCTCTAGGAGAGCCGCCTGAATCAACTAGATTATTCGAGGAGAGAAGAAAGAGGATCATGGAGATCTTGAGGAGCCTTTACCCCGATATAGAGTTTCATCCATTCAGTATAACGGATTCTCAGGATGTTTCCAAGGCTTTAGAAGAAACTAGAGATGCTACAGGATACATCGCGTTCCTATTCAACTCGCTATACGGGCTGGTTAGGCCGATAATTGAAAGCAATAAGCCTACCGTGATGATAGCTGAGACGTATGGCGCCGCCGGCGATTTTCTACTAGAGTATCCCAGAGCTAGGGCGGAGGAAAGGCGGATTCTAGGAATAGTTACGAGAAACGTGGAAGACCGGGAGCTACTGAGACGCTATGTGGGATACCTGTATGTGATACATAAGCTTAGAAACTCAAGGATATTGTTCATCGTAAGCCCTGGGGTTAAAACGCTCCTCAACGCCGAGTTCCCCCTAAGCATAGACCTTTACAGCTACTCGAGGCAGCTGCAAGCACTGTTCGGAATAACGCCGATAATAGTGGATAGCAGGGAGTTCGTCGAGAAGTATTATAGTAAAGTCTCGGATAGTGAGGCGAGAGAGGTCGCCGAAAAATGGATGAAGGAGGCGAAAGAGGTTTTAGAGAAAGATGAACGTGAGATAGTCGAATCCGCCAGGCTTTACATAGCGATGAGAAGGATCATCGAAGATTATAAAGCCGATGCGATAGCGGTAGATTGTATAGTCCTCTACAGGAATGGCTTCCTAAAGGCGTGGCCCTGCCTAGGCTTCATGGAGCTGATTAGGAGAGGCGAGGCTGTGCCGGTCTGCGAGGCAGATGTAAACTCGGCGGCGCTACTGCTACTTATGAAGCATCTGGCGGATAGACCGGGCTTCATAAATGATCCAAGCCCTGATATGCTCAGCGATGAGATCGTCTATTATCATTGCTTCGCTCCAATAACACCGTATGGATATGGCGACGAGAGAACAGTCCCGTATACGATAACCTCAGCGCATCTGGGAGGTAAGAAGGCGTCGGTCTACGTGGAGGCTCCAGCTGGAGAAAGGGTTACGGTCGTCGGCTTAAGCCTCGAGGAAAAGATTCTTACGATACACACAGCCGAGGTTTTAAGGAATGAGTATTCTCTACAATCCTGCTCTACGAAGATTATAGGCAAGGCGGATACGAGGTCTATCGCCGAGAACTATGTTTGGAGAGCTGGATGGCATAGGGTATTATTCTATGGCGACTGGAGAAGGGAGCTTAAAGAGATCGCCTCATTACTCGGGTTGATCGTGGTGGAGGAGGACGCTGGAAGATAAAACATCAAAATAGCCTTAGGACTAGCCTGCGTCCTATTTACCGCTTTTAAGTTTCTCGATGGCCTTTCTTATCAACTCCTCCGCCTCTCCGACGATTTCTTTAAGCCTTTTCTCGGTTTTCGCCTCGGCGGTC
Source organism: uncultured Nitrososphaeria archaeon (assembly GCA_964396455.1). Lineage (GTDB taxonomy): Archaea > Thermoproteota > Nitrososphaeria_A > Caldarchaeales > Wolframiiraptoraceae > Wolframiiraptor. Next base: position 30,070 of record CAYNFG010000008.1, read on the forward strand.
ATCTTAACCTGGGGCATGGTGTTCGACTGTCTTACGAGAACCCATCCATCGTCAAAATATGCCTTGACGCCATCTATCGTATTGACCTTAAGCCCGAGCTTCTTATAGTGTTCCGCTATCAGCTCCACGACCCTCCCCTTAAGCTCGTCTGGACACTCGAATGTCCTAATGGGTATTGATGGGTATCTCGGTATCTCATCCACTAGCTCCGAGAGCTTCTTACCGGTCTTGGATATTATCTCGGCCATTCGGAGGGTTGCGTAGATCGCGTCGTCGAATCCCCAGATCTCGGGGAAGTAGAAGTGGTTGCTCTTCTCCCCTCCTATAACCGCATTCAATTCTCTAACCGCGTTAAGTATGAATGCTCTCCCAACCCTCATCTCGACCGGCTCGCACCCCTTCTCCCGGATAACCTCCACTAGGGCGCTGCTGCTTGAGACATCGAAGACGACCTTACCTTTCTTCTCCAAGTGCTTAACATAGATTGCGAGGGTTATGTCTCCCGGGATTATCTCCCCGCGATCATCTACGAAGACCACCCTATCGCCATCGCCATCGAAGCCTACGCCGAAATCAGCATCCGATTCCTTGACGAGCTTCTGGAGATCTTTCAGCGTCTCCTCGGTGGGCTCGGGAAGATGGCCTGGAAACCTTCCATCAGGAGTATCGTTGATAGCGATGGTCTCTAGCCCGAGCTTCTCAGCAAGCTTTGGAAAGACGATGGCAGTAGCGCCATTCGAGTAATCTATCGCGATCCTTAACCCGTGTTCAAGCCTAAACCTAGAAGCCATGAATTCGATGTAAGGAGCTATGATGTCGGCTTTCTCGATCTTACCGGGCTTCTCGGCTTCTTTAAACCTCCTGTTAAGCACCCTATCCTTAAGCTCCTCCATCCCGGTTCCAGCAGAGAGCGTAGCGCCGCCGGGCTTCACGAGCTTAAACCCATTCCACTCTGGAGGATTATGGCTTGCGGTAACCTGAACCCCTCCATCAGCCTTGAAGTGGATCGTCGAGAAATAGACCATAGGCGTAGTCACTATCCCGAGTTCGAGGACATCGCATCCAGCCTTAGATAAGCCTCTCGCAATACCTCTCGCAAGAACATCTCCGCCGATCCGAACATCCCTACCAACCACGGTTAAACCCTTGTTACCGAGCATGGTCCCATAAGCCAGCCCAATAAGCTCGGCAACCTCCTCGGTTAAATCCTCACCATAGACTCCGCGAACATCGTAAGCTCTAAAGATGTGAGGTTTGATGATCATCCTCCACCCCGAATCTAACTAGCATTATACACAACTTTAACGTTTCTCAATAGCGGGCTTGGCCAAGACCCTCCACCTACTAACCGGTAGAACCATCCTAACAGGAGTCAGGGCATGCGCATCAATCAAACCTTATATATGCGCTTCTGAAGGCGGTGGGGGCGAAATACTATCTGGTCTCGACGTAAAGCATAAAGGCTAAATTCCCGGCTAGAAGATGAAATATCGAGTGAGAAATCATGGCACGTGAAAGGGTGATCGTAGAGTCGAAGGTTAGGGAGCTTCTGCCGGAGGGGATGAGACTAGCATCCGATGCGTTGGATGGATTGGATCAAGCGGTTAGAGAGCTGATTAACAAGGCTGTGCAGAGATGCAAAGCTAATGGCCGTAAAACGATAATTAAGGAGGACTTCTAAATCTCCAACTTATCTTTTCTTTAGTTAGAAAAAAGGTGGATGCTTTAATGGTCTAGGTAGGGATCTACCAGTATTTGATGTTCTTATTCTGAATGTAGTCGTAGACCCTCTTCGCGGTTCCCTCCATCCCGAAGGCTTTCAGATGGATTAGCGTGTCGGCGTAGGCTCTCGCCCTAATCACGTTCTTAGCCTCCTCACTTATCTTGTCGAAGTCGTTGAAGAATTCCTTTAGAGCGTATTTCGAGTTCTTTACGAATGCCTCGGTCTCTCGAACGCCTTCCTTACCATAGTTGTCGATGACCCATTTGTGGATTCTTTGGTAGAGTTCCGGCTCATAGATTCTCAGGATGTCATAGACCATCAACATGTAGTACGTTGCGACGTTTCCTTTTCCGATCATTCCCTTTGGGAATTTCTCAGCGATAAGGTATAGCGGCGTTCCGCTTATCCCATGTTGAGCGACTCTAGTCGGGTAGCCATTATCCCAGAGGGCTTGAACGATCTCGACGGTCCGCTTGATGTTTATTCCGAGCTGGGGGATTATGTTTCCCTCGGCGTCAACAGATACGCCATGCTTCGATCCATTATTTATCGCGAGCCAGTGGAGGTCTACTCCTCTCTCCTTCATGGTCTTCACATAGTATAATGCTTCTTCGACGGTTGTAAGCTCCGTCTTGCCGATCTCTCCCACCTCCCCCTCTCTACCATAATCTCTATGACCTATCTTCTCGTCTAGATGGTTGAACATCTCTACACCGACCTCGATTATCCTCTTAAGCTGCTCTGGGACTGTGTCCTTTGTTAGATCGAAGAGATGGGATGCATCTATCGCGAAGCTTGTAAAGCCTGCCTCGACCCTCGCATCCAGCTCTCGTTTAACATTCTCAATCTCCTCATCAGTCCCTTTTCTGATGACCACGTGATCGGCGTGGAGGACGTATCCATACCAGCCGACATTCTCCGCAGCCTTTCTAACACGCTCGGCGAAAGCCTTTGGGGTAAGCCCGGTATATCCTCCCTTAAGATTCATCTCGGAGAGGGCTAGCTCTAGGATGACGACGTTCCCAGTATCCTTAGCAGCCTTCAAAACCCCCTCAATAACCTCTATCGTAACCCTCGGATTCACCGCTAAAACTATCTCCCTAGGCGGCGTAAGCGCCTCGAACAGGATGTTCCCCGGCAGCGGGGGCTTGGGATCTTCAAAGAAGGCTATATACGCTGGCTTCATAAATCAGGACCTCACCTCACTAGGCTTCATGCAGAGGTAAGAAATAAATCTACCCGATAGATCGGCCGCCAAGAATACGGGTAGCTGATCGAGATGGCTCCCGCCTCTTAGATAGGCTTCAAGGTTAATAGCTAGCTGATCATCTACTGCATAATTGGTGGGGTTGATGGCTGAGGCTTCTAGACCCCTCCCCCAGAGGGTTAGGCTTTCCCTCCTCAAGCTTAGGCTCTCCATGATCGGGGTCTGGGCTTTAGTAACCGGTCTGGCAACCCTAATTCTAACAGGGGTCCTCCTCTATCTCGGGATGCCGATCTACGGCATCTACGGCATCCTAGGCTTCGTCATAATCTTCCACTTCCTCCAATGGCTTATGGGACCCTATATCATAAATGCTCTTTATAGGGTTAGAGAGCTTAAGCGGAGCGAGTATCCATGGCTTCATGAGGCTGTTGCTAAGATCTCTGCTAGAAGCGGATTAAGCTCTCCTCCTAAGCTCATGCTCGCCGAGATAGACCTGCCTAACGCCTTCGCCTATGGCAGCCCCTTGACCGGGAATATGGTTGCCGTAACGAGAGGTCTTCTACGCACGCTCGATAGGGAGGAGATCGAGGCGGTTATAGGCCATGAGATAGGCCATCTAAGGCATCGAGACGTTATAGTAATGATGATGATAAGCCTGATACCCGCCATAATCTACTATATCGGCTATAGCCTCTATCTCTCAGGCTGGTTTGGAGGCTACGGGTATAGGGATAGGGATGAGGGCGGGGCGGCATTAGCCCTGCTAATCGGGATGGTGCTAATAGTCGTAAGCTACCTCTTCAACCTCTTTATCTTCTACATGAGCAGGCTAAGAGAATACTACGCGGATTCTCACGCCGCGACAACCGTGGAGAACGGCGCCAGAAACCTCCAGAGGGGGCTGGTTAAGATAATGGTCGCCACCGGAAGGCTTCCAAGATCTATCAGAAGATCCCATAACCAGCTTAAGATGTTCTTCATCTCCGACCCCGACGTCGCCTTAAGAGGCTATGGAGACATCGACTCGCTAATAGAGAGGATCAAGCAGGAGAAGCCGAGCCTCCTAGCAGAGCTACTCAGCACCCATCCACATCCAGCTAAAAGGCTAAGATTCCTAGACCAGTTCGTAAGCTAGCCAATGTGCTCATGCCATCTAGGTCCCTATCTGGATGCTCTCAGTAATTTCCCTTAGGGTTGCTAACGCGGA
>CAYNFG010000009.1:0-31911 GCA_964396455.1 uncultured Nitrososphaeria archaeon
TAGTGATAATGGATGAGGATATAGCAAGAGAGTTTGAGGAGGAGTTTATGCGGGTCTGGAGCGCCGCCCAGGAAGCCGCCTTTCGATAATTAGAGCTTCCTTAGATGTGGTAGCACGAGTATCAGCCCGATTACTAGGATTATTATCGCGATTACCGCCTGGATGAGGTGTGGGATTCCATGGGGCGTGAAGATTAGGGTTATCGATGCTATCGCCGCTCCCCCCAGCATTCCAGCCCCTATAATTATCAGGATTATTCCTATCAAGAGCGGAACGTGTTTTTCGAGCTCGAGCCTCGCTATTATCGGCTTCTCCTCATCGGCTCTCGGGATTAAGAGAACCGCGGCTAGGTAGAGGATTAGGATCGGGGTGGGCGATAAGATGAATAAGATTACAGCGATTATCCTTAGGATATTCGCATCGACTCCGAGATATTCTCCTAGGCCGCCTAAAACCCCTGCGAGAACCTTATCCCTCGTGGATCGCTTAAGCCTCTTAGGCTGATTCAAGGACATGGGCGGCTGGAGTTTATCAGGCTAGGCTATAAGATTTAAATGAGTAGCAGGCAGGAGGATTCTAGGCGGCTGATGGCTTCTGGGAAGCCGGTATCCACGGGCGAGATCTTATCCAGACTTGGATACGATTATATCTCGTTTGAGATCCCTCCAGAGCTTCCAGAGCTTTCTGATATCAGGTTTGGGGATCTATTGCCCGAGCTTAAGAGGTCTGAATCCGAGGTCTGTAGGAGGATTGCTGATCAGAGGCTTTACATGCATCAGGTTAGGGGGCTTGAAGCCCTTAGGAACGGCGAGAACCTAGTCCTCAAGTCGGGGACTGGATCGGGGAAGACGGAGGTATGGTTTCTGAAGGTCGCTCTTGATAGGGTTAAGGCTCTCGCGATCTATCCCACCCTCGCGCTTGCAAATGACCAGCTTAATAGGCTTAGAGAATATGGAGGCGCCCTAGGCTTAGAGGTTATGGCTCTAGATGCCGTTAAGCGCGATGAACTCGTTAAGGAGCATGGTTTTAGAGAGCTTAGGAGGAGGCTGGCCGAAGCCAGTATAGTGATTACGAATCCCGCATTCCTCCTAAACGAGCTTAAGAAGCTTGGCTCTGGGAAGCCCAGCCTTCTAAAAGGGTTCTTGGAGAATATGGGGCTGCTGGTCGTTGATGACTTCGATTTCTATGGTCCTCGCTCGATAGCCCTGCTCTTCAGCATGATCAAGCTTCTCGCTAGGATCGTTCAGCCTAGGATGCAGCTAGCGTTCATGACCGCTGCCCTCGCGAACCCGGAGGAGGTCGCGGAGTATCTAACCTCGATAAATCAGAAGCCTACGAGGATAGTTGATGGAAAGCCGTTTCATCCGAAGAACACGGTCTATATCGTATTGGGTAAGAGCTTGAGGGCGTTATGGGAGAGGATTCGGGAAAGGCTGAGGGATGTGGAGGATGAGCTCGGAGAAGATGTCAGAAGAGCTTTAGAAGACTTTCAGGTATTCAAGAGGCTTTACTTCAAGGTGTTGGAGGCCGCTAGAGGGCTGGGCGTAGATGTTCCCGAGGCCTCGCTAGATGTTGGGGAGATCCTAGAGAATTATCTCGAGGATTATGGGGTTACGATCGTCTTCACGAGGAATATCGCTAGGGCTGAGGAGGTTGGAAAGAGGCTTAGCGTTAGGGTCGGCTTGGAGGCCGTCGCAACCCATCACCATCTACTCTCGAAGAGGAGGAGGGAGGAGGTAGAGGAGAAGGCGAGGAGGGGCGAGGTGAAGATCCTGGTCTCGCCGAGAACCCTAAGCCAGGGAATAGACATAGGCCTCGTCAGGAGGATCGTGCATATAGGTCTTCCAGACTCGATTCGGGAGTTTAGGCAGCGGGAGGGGAGGAAGGGTAGGAGGCTGGAGATAGGCGAGACGGAGACCGTGATCATACCTCAGGGCATCTGGGATAGAGAGCTGTTAAGCAGAGGGATGGAAGTCTTTAGGAAATGGCTTGAGCTGCCTCAGGAGAAGGTTATCGTGAATCGGGAAAACCTCTATAGCAGGCTCTTCGAGGCGTTATTCAAGTATAATTCGCCGATCCTGAGAAGAGAGCTTACGGAGGATGAGCTTAAGCTTCTCAGAAGGCTCGGGCTGGAATCGGATGGAGAGCTTACCAGAAGAGGTAAGATGACGTGGCTAAAGATGAACTTCTACGAGTTCGCTCCAGCCTACGGGATTAAGCGGATAAGAGTCTCCAGGCTTGGAGACCAGGAATATCTCGAAGACATTTCTCACGTTGATTTGGTTGAGAAGTTCCAGCCCGGATGCATAGACTATAGCAGCGATGGGATAGTCGTCGAGCATAAGCTCGGTGGAAAATCGTCTAGAACGGTTACGGCGGTCTATGTGGAGGATCTCAGCGAGGGCGTTCTGAGAAGACATGACTCCCTCGCCTATGTCCTCGAAGAATATGAGAAGTCTAAGCGGATATGGGGCGAGCAGCCGAACCTCAGGAGGGACTATTATGCGGGCAAGATCCACACCGACGTGAGATGCGTTGTCCATGCCCCGAGCAGCGGCTTCAACCTCTACACGAAGATCCCAAACCGCGTCATCTGGAGAATCCTATCCGATAGGAGGATCGTTAAGGTCGTCGGAGAGAGGACGATCACGATAAGGGAAAGCAGGACGATAGAGGTTCCGACGCCAACCTATGGAATGTATAGCGATTACACGTATGGGATAAGCTTCGAGGTAGATCCGCGAGAGGATCCGCAGCTCCTAAGGCTCGGCCTAGCATTCCTAATGATCGCTCTAAGAAGGATTCTCGGAATAGCATTCGATACGATAAAATACGATATCATGATCATGGGCGAGAGAAAGGTGATAGGATTACATGAGACCGAGAGCGCCGGGCTTCTTGAGAAGATAGATTGGCAGGATCTCGCGAGAAGGATAAGAGGATACTCGCCCGACGAGCTGGACGAGATATTCTTGGAGGAGGTTGATGAGCTGGCGTATTCAAGCTTCCTAGCACTCAAGCTCGACTGGAGCATCGTGAAAGCTCAGACGCTCAAAATCCTAGACTACCTAATCCTGAGAGAGAAGCTCCCAGTAGAGTTTTCGGGAAGAAGGATCTACATTCCGAAACCCTCCAGATCTCTCAAGCTAGCATCGATTACAGGCGCAGCCCTAATCCTAAGAGACGATTTGAAGAGCGGATTATACGGCATAGCAGTCTATGATGGAGAGGAGACCGAGACCTCCATCGGCGTAGTAGAACTCGGACACCCAGACCAATCCTATACCAAGATAATGATGAAGCTAAGCAGCCTAATAGACCAAGGCTTCAGGATAATAATCTACGATTACTCCACGCTCAGCTCCACGATCGAGCTAGCCGGAGCGACCGGCCTGAAAGCGGTTTTAGATGGATTAGCATCGATGAATAAGATAATCGATGCGCATAATGTCCTAGCAAAAATCTTTGGAAGAGATTTATCGATGGAGCTTGTGGAGGAGGCGCTCGGCCTAGAGAAGGATGTTAAACTCCAGGATTTAATCTATCTCGCCGAGGAGGAGAAGCGGAGGATTCCGCATATGCGGGTCATCAAGGGTATTCCGAGGAGGATTGCCGAAAGGTTGGAAGAGTTCCTGCGATCCGAGGCGGAGAACCTCTATAAGGCATACTTGATCGCGGAGGAGCTATCGAAGAGCGGGTAAGGCTATCGCGTCCTCTCGAAGCGTCTCTGCAAAGCCTTTTTCTCAGCTTCTATTATCAGCTCTATGAGCCTCATGCTTTCAGCCGGCTCCTCTTTTAGAATCGAGGTTACCTCCTTGAGCGTTAACCCCTTGGCGGATAATGCTATCGCTGCAGCCCTGCCATACTTCGAGATTAGAACGGCGTTCCTCTTAAGCTCCGCGATTATCCTACGCTCCTTCCTGTTTATCGGCTTACCCTTCCTAGCTATAAGCCCGAGAACCTCCTCCCTCGAATGCCTCGTCAACCCTATCATCTTCGATCCGCAGACCGGACATCTCGGCTCCTCTGGAAGCTCCTTAACCAAGACCTGATCATAGTATTCGTAGCAGTCGACGCATACGGCTAGCCAAGGCTCTCCCAGAAGCCTGCCCCTGACCGCCGAGAGGATTACCCGCCTCATCCTCTCGGGGGTTGAGACCTCTCCCTCGGACTCGAACCTGCTTAGAGTTAGCTTCGCTATCGGCGATGGTTCCCCGCTCGGCGACCTCCACCTATAGACCTTAAGCCTCCCCTCCACGACATCTTCTAGAACCTGCTTCGCCCGCTCGGGATCGAAGTCGTGGAAGATCGTATAGTTCAGGGTTTCCCGATGAACCGGCGTATCCTTCAAGGTTTCCGCAAGCTGGTTCAGGTTTATATCGACTAGGCTCGCCTCATACCTTATCACACCCATCTTCCTAGCGACGTGGACTAGCCTCCGCTTAAAGAGGGTCGAGTTCTCGATAGCCCTCCTCAAGACGTCCTCAAAATTCTCCAACACCTCCCTTAATGCATCCAATACGAGTTCTATGGAGATCTGGCCCGATCTAAACGCGATTCTATACGGGTCTTGCTGACCCTTAATCGGAGATCCGATCTTTTCTGAGAGATGGTAGCCTATTAATTTCTGGATCGTTCTATTCACCTTTAATCCGCCGTGGATATGTAATACGACGTGCTGGCCGGCCTCCTCGATCAAGATCTCCCTATCGGTTGGGACTGGTATTCCGCGTTTGATATGCTCCTCAACCTCCTTAAACGCTCTTAGGACCGCTGATTCATCGACGTCATATCTGCTCGCTAGGTCTCTTGCTATCGCCTCCCGTGGCTCGCCTCTTAGAAGCCTATCGCGATACTCTCTTCTTAATGCTCCGACCTCCATCGCGACCTCGTAGGGAACTGGGATCTCCTCGCCAACCCAGCTCGGGATCGCCCCCTCATAGTCTGGCAGCGGGGCCACATACACCCTATCGCCGCTTAGGTGATGAATCTCCCAAGCCTTACCCATTAGGATGAACCTCGTCCCAGGCTCGCCATACTCCGCAATAAACTCCTCATCCAAGATTCCCACAGGCTCATTATCGGCCTCATTTATCACGACATACTGCCTCTCCTCCGGGATCATCGAGAGATTATTGAAGTAGTATTCGTAGAGGTCTCGGCTATTCCTAGGCTTCGAGATATATTCTCCCCTCAGATCCGCTATCCCGAGGCTCCTCATATGCTCCACGATGAACTTAAGGTCTTCCATCGTTAGATCCTTGAAGTTGTATGTTTGCTTGAATAGCTCGAGGGCTTCCTCAAGCTTTATCCTCCCATATTCTATTAGGAGTCCGGCTATCTGGTGCATGAGGACGTCATAGCATTTCATCGGTATCTCGGGCTTTTCGAGAAGCTCCTGCCTAGCCCTCCTAGCGATCACCATGGATTCTAGGACGTCATCCGAGTCTATTGCTATGATTACCCCCTTGGCTATCCTTCCTACGCCGTGGCCGCTTCTCCCAACCCTTTGGATAAGCCTCGTAACCTCCCTCGGGGAATTATACTGGATGCAGAGGTCTATTCTACCAACATCTATCCCGAGCTCAAGCGAGGAGGTGCATACTATCCCAGCGAGCTTCCCGGTCTTCAAAGCCTCCTCGGTAGAGATACGCATGGTCTTCGAGAGGGAACCGTGGTGAATTCCTATCTGCATCTGCTCATCCCATACCCTAAACCGGTTGGTCAGAATCTCTGCAAGCGGTCTAGTATTCGTGAAGATGAGGGTTGATCTATGCGATTCGATCAGCGATTTAATCACTCTAAGCCTCGCGGCGACGTCCGGGAATACCCCGATCGCTTCAGCCAGAACCTTATCCTCGTCGGTCGGCTCAGGATATAGAACCTTGAAGCTCATGGTCTTCGCAACCGGAACCTTAACTATCTCGCATTCCCTCCCAACCCCTACTAGGAACCTCGCTATAGTCTCAGGCTCTCCTATCGTCGCGGATAATCCTATACGCTGAAAATCTCTCCCAGTAATCTTTCTAAGCCTCTCGAGGCCGATTGCGAGCTGGGCGCCCCTCTTATCCGTCGCAAGCTCATGAACCTCATCGACTACAACCCATCTAACGCTTCTTAGATGATTTCTCAGGATCTTTCCGGTCAAGATTACTTGGAGGGTCTCCGGCGTCGTTATCAATAGGTCTGGAGGCTCGAGGCTCTGAAGCCTACGCTCACGCTGAGCGGTATCCCCATGCCTCACAGCGCTTTTAAAATCAAGCCTCTGAGCCCACCAATCTATACGCTCGAGCAGATCTCTATTCAAGGCTCTTAGCGGCGTGATATAGAGGATTTTTATGCCCGGAGACCTCTCCTCGACGATCATCTTGCTAAGTATCGGTAGGAGGGCTGCCTCCGTCTTGCCAGTCCCCGTAGGAGCCATTAGAAGGAGGTTTTTCCCTGCGAGGATCTTCGGAATCGCCTCAAGCTGAGGCTCGGTAAAATGCTTAAACCTCTCCCTAAACGCGTCTGCGACAGGCTTAGCCAACATCCTCAAAACGCTTTCCTCATCAAGCAGCGTCATGGACACGCCCTAACCGTTTCCCTAGGCTAAACAAACTGGATCTCCGATAACTTAAAGATCATTCCCCTGAGGAAGGGGCAAGTTATATTCTGGGAGATTCTCCAAATTCCTCGTAAAGCCTCCGCCTATTAGCCTCGAGTAAAAGCTCCTCCAAACCCATATAGCCCGCGGCCGTGAATACCCTCACCCCGAACTTATCAGCATAATCGAATAGGGGGCGAATCCTATCCCTCCACTCCAGATCCCTAACGAGATGATGATCGATTATTAGATCTTGGAGGAATCTTCCGCGAATTATTTCTGAAAGATTCTTTAGGGAGTTCTTGAGATCGGCCTCGCTAAACCTGTCTCCAAGCATGTAGGTCATGGGGCCATCGCATATCAGAACATCCGGCTTATTCTCCTTCACGAATTTGAGCTGGCTTCTCGAGACGAATCCCTCCACATCGGATGAGTGTATTATTCTTTCTCCAGCCTCCTCGATCATAACCTGTAGAACGTATCCTAGCCTGGGGTCGTTGCCATGCTCAACCGGATTTGAAAACGCTATCCTACACCTACCTATCCTAATGCTCTTAGAGTCCGCGACCTCAGGCTTAACATCGATCTTTCGGAGCTTCTCGAGGAAGATCGATGCGCGACGCCTCTGGCTAAAATTTATCATCTCACATGGATCTTTTAGGAGGATCCTCTTACCCCTCAGCCACTCGATCGATTCCCTCGGCCTCGGGAAATGGTCGTAATGATAATGCGTGATCACTAGGAGATCAGATTTTCCAGCCTCCTCCATGATGATCTCCTTAAACATATCGAGCCGCTCATATTCGAGCGGATGAGGCTTTAGGCCATATCGCCTCGGCCCTAATGCGGCGCCGGGATCTATCACGATTCTAGCGTCTCCAGCCTCGATCAGGGTGCACATGCTTCTAACCCCCATGCTATCGAAGGATAGAAGCCTGATCTTCATCTCTCCCTTATCTTTTCGCCGCATAGAGGGCAGTAGATGGAGTTTGCAGGGATCTGACGGCCGCAGCTTGGGCAGGTGATCAGCTCAAGCTCCTCCTCGCCAACCTCCTCCACCCCCTCTCCAAGCTCTAGCTCTTCTCTGATTTCTGGAGCCGGCTTCTCGAGAATTCTCGCTAGGAGGAATGCTATTATCGAGGCGGATATAATTGCGGCTGGAAAATACCATGTGAAGTATATCTTCGAGGACATCTGTAGGAGGATCTCCAGAAGATAGTTCGATGCTAGAGCTGCCAAACCCCCGATTATCGGAGGGAGGAGGCATATCCAACCTCTAAGCATGAACGAGGATATTATCGCTGAGAAGGCTGCGGAGGCGATGATCACGATCATGGATATTATCATGTTGAGCGGGAGTTCGCCGAGAATCCAATATATCATTAGGGGGATTAGGAGTAGTAAATATGAGAAGAGCGAGGCGGTCAGGAGTTTTCGATCCAATCCTTAGACACTATTTATGGAGCAATATTTTAATCATTTTCCGTGAACGTGTTAAAGACGCTTTCAGGCTGCTGTTTTCCGGGTGGAAAGGCTTTTTATCTTCCCGGTAATGCGTGGAAGGCGGAATGTTTGAAGTCCTTGTGGCCGCTTTAACAACCTTACTGCTAGCTCCCCTCATGATCATATTCGGTAGGCGTTTTGGGATCGAGGGGATAGATGTTCATAAGCCTTGGAAGCCAAGAATTCCTAAGACCGGGGGCTTAGCGATCATCCTAGGATCTGCTGCAGGCATCTCAATGCTCCTCTGGTTTTCGAATGATGGAATTAGCTTCCCGATCCTAGCCGCCTGCCTTATAGCAGGCTTAATCGGATTCTACGAAGATCTTCAAGGCGAGATTAATCCTAAGCTTAAGCCGCTTCTACTGGTCTTCGCATCCCTCCCAATACTATTTCTGGGAGCCTATACGCCTAGGCCGGTGATCCCATTTCTGGGAAGGACTAGGCTTTACAGGGTCTATCCCGTCCTAGTCATGATCTCCTATCCGGTTGTATGTAATGCTGTTAATAGCGTCGATGTTTTGAATGGTTCGGCGATCCTAACCTCGATACCCTTTCTCGTCATGAGCATCACGATATTCTGTCTGAGGGGAGATTACCGGTTGATGATGATCGCGTTCATAATCCTAGCCTCGTGTATAGCGATCCTACCCTATAACCTGTATCCGGCTAAGACGTTTATCGGGAATTCTGGAAGCCTCTTCCTAGGAGCGGCCATGACCTCGATAGCTATAGTTGGGAGGATGGAGATGGCCGCCATAATAGCGTTGATCCCGCAGATAATGAACGAGATGCACGTCATATTCTCGATAGGAGGTCTCAGGTCTGCCAAGTTCGTGGAGAAGAGGCCCGTCAGGCTGGAGGATGGAATGCTTACGGCATCCCGTGAGAAGGATGCTCCGATAACGCTTCTACGCATGATATGCGCCGAGGCGAAGGTTAGCGAGAAGACCGCCGTCTGGATAATGATGATAATAGCCTGCTTTACAGCGATGCTAGGACTCCTGACAGACGTATTATTCATAGAGGGGATGATCCGGTGAAGGTCTTAAGAAACCTCCTACTCATAATGCTACTCATAACGATCGTCTGGATAACCCTCCTCTTCATAAGCTACATAATATCGGTAACGGTATTCTACACCCTAGAACACCTCCCCTCAGCGATCCTTCCAAGCATTCTAAGAGTTGTAATAGGCTTGATAATCGCAGGCGCATGGATAATCGGATGGTATCAGCTTACCAAAGCTTGGCTCTACAAGATTCTACTCTCTCGAAAAGAGGAAACTTAAGAGCGGCAAAACCTCATGAGATCTGGATAAAATTGTCCGCGGATCTAAGAATCGGGATTGTGGGGGTAGGGTTCTGGGGGAGAAATCATCTAAGAGTATTGAAGGAGCTTGGGATACAGGTTTCAGCGATATGCGATGTAAGTCGGGAGAGGGCGTTGAAGATCTCGAGAGAGTATGGTATTGAGCGCTTCTACACCAGCTTGGACGAGATGCTTAGAAAAGAGAAGCTGGACGCCGTAACCATATGCACTCCATCAGTAATGCATTCAGACTGCGCCGTTAAGGCTCTCGAGTCCGGGTTGCATACCTTTGTCGAGAAGCCTCTCGCATCGACTGTGGATGAATGTCTTAGGATTATAGATGCTATGAATTCCAGCAATAGGATCGTTATGACGGGGTTTATAGAGCGATTTAATCCAGCGGTGATGAAGGCGATGGAATTGCTCGAGGCTGGGGAGGTGGGAGATGTGATAATGCTGCATGGTAGGAGGATTGGATGGTGGCCTGAGCGGATAGGAGATGTCGGCGTAGTCAAGGATACCGCGATACACGACATAGACCTAACGCGCTTCTTCTTCAGACAGGATCCTGTCCAAGTCTATGCTAGGGGAGGAAGATACGTCCATAAGCTTGAAGATCATGTCCAGTCCATCTTAACATTTGAGGATCATTCGAAGACGGCATTCATAGAGGCTAACTGGCTTACCCCGAGGAAGAAGAGGGAGATGACGATAACGGGGAGCAACGGCGTGCTCTCGATAAGGTTCCTCAGCCAGGAGCTCGTCCTCGAGAAAGCGGATATCGTAATCGAGCCGATAATAAAGCAGAGAGAGCCTCTAAAGCTGGAGCTACAACATTTCATCGAATGCATATCGATGGGGAAGAGGCCGCTGGCAGACGCCGTAGATGGGTTGAAGGCGGTTGCGATAGCCGAGGCGATACTAGAGTCGATGGAGAAAGAGAAAATAGTTGAGATCGATCTAAAGAGCCTGATTTGAGGTGGATTAGATGAGGTCGGAGGTAAGAACCATTCGATGGATCGATGGTGTTGTCGAGATACTTGATCAGCGGAAGCTACCGCATCAAATCAAGTATCTCCGCCTGAAAACAGCGAGAAGCGTCGCTAAGGCGATAAAGGATATGGCGATTAGAGGGGCGCCGGCCATAGGCGTCGCAGCCGCGATGGGCCTCGCATTAACAGCATACCATGCGAGGACGAAGAGTAGGGAGAAGCTTCTCGAGAAGCTTAGGCAAAGCTACGAGATTCTCAGAAGCAGCAGGCCCACAGCGGTAAATCTCTTCTGGGCATTAGATCGGGTTATGAAGGCTGCGGAGGAGGCTGGCTCGGCTGAGGAGATTAGGATCCGGGTGATCAGAGAGGCTTTGAAAATCGCCGAGGGGGATGTCGAGGCGAATAAGAAGATTGGCGAGAATGGCGCAAAGCTTATCGAGGACGGCGATAAGATATTGACGCATTGTAATGCGGGAGCGCTGGCGACGGCCGGCTATGGAACCGCGCTCGGGGTGATTAGGGCAGCGTATTCGCAGGGGAAGAGGATAATGGTTTATGCATGCGAGACGAGGCCGAGGCTTCAGGGGGCTAAGCTGACGACGTGGGAGCTTATGATGGAGGGCATTCCCGTGAAGCTGATAACGGATAACATGGCCGCATTCCTAATGCAGCGGGGGGAGGTTACGAAAGTAATAGTCGGAGCAGATAGGATTCTGGCAAAGACGGGCCACGTGATAAATAAGATAGGAACCCTATCCCATGCGATATGCGCGAAATATTATGATATACCATTCCTCGTCGCGGCACCAACCTCAACGATAGACTTTGAGAAAACTTTGGAGGAGGTGGTGATAGAGGAGAGAGATCCGCGGGAAGTCCTCTACATAGATGGGAGGAGGATCGCGCCGGAAGGTATCGAAGTATGGAATCCCGCATTCGATATAACGCCGCCCGAGCTCGTTACCTATATCATCACCGAGAAGGGGGTGTTCAAGCCTGAAGAGCTTAGAGGATTAGGTTTAAGAGCGTGATCAGCAGGATCGTTATACAGCCTATTGCGAGTGATTTTAATCCAGACCATAGGATGTTTCTTCTCGCGATCTTTCCTAGGAATAGTCCTAGGGAGAATAGGAGGCTTAGAGAGAATGTTAGGGACAGGATGAAGGCATGCTCTGCCGTGACGAGTCCTAGAAGCGATGCGAGGTAGGGCGTTAACGCGATAAGCCCTGCGACGACTGCGGAGAGGGCATCGACGAGAGCGGATAATATTGCAGCCTTCCCTCTCGCCTCTGCTATAACCGATTTATCCAGCTTGATAAGCATGGCGTCCTCTATCTCCCTTATCCTCCGCTCCTGCTCAGCCTTCTCAGCCATATAGGTTCCGCTCACACCCGAGATGCCCATAGCGACTAGGGCGCCAATCCCAGCAGCGACGATACTCCTCGCGTTAGCCTCGCCTAGAAGAGTCGAGCCTAAGACTATCCCGAGAACCGTTACGACTCCATCAAAAGCATTCATTACAGCATATCTTCTAGAATACTCCTCGGCGCCAGAATATTTGAAGACCCTCGAGATCGAGCTTTTAAGAAGATTAAACATCTTCTTTAAACCACCTCTCCAAAAGCTATTCCTCGAATACGACCTCATCGACGCTGTGAACGGCCGCGCCCATCTCCTTAACCTTCTCCTTCACCTTCTCGAAATCGATATTCCTACCCTCAATCGTGACCTTAACGGTATCCGTCTCCACATCCACCTCTACAACAACCGCCGAGACCCGCTTAACCCCATTAACCGTAGAAAGCACCCTACAGAAATCTATCAAATCCGGTATATGAGGCTTCAAAATATCTAGGACAAGCTTAGCCAATGATGGCGGGTGTTTAGACACCCCCTTTTCACCGACCTATGAAAGAGTAGATAAATGCTAGGTTAAAAGTATTGAGGAGAAACGGTTAAGCCTAGCGTAGAACCCCTTAAAGCATCTTTACAGGAAAAATCTTTTAATCAAGGCATGAGAATACCGTAACTATCGGGGGAAGAGCGGCGGTTCCCTAGCCTGGTAGGGGGCAGGCCTGCTAAGCCTGTGGCCCGTTGGGCCGCGCGGGTTCAAATCCCGCCCGCCGCGCATTTAATCCCTCATCTTCTCCAATGTCGGGCTGCTTTTAGATCGGCATACCCGGAGAAACTTGACAGGGAGTTTGAACCCGTTATCATTGTAGGCGTTATTCTGGGGATGATCTTTACTGCAGCTTCCTTTGGGCGACAGCTTTTATTTCCCTAGGTTCTTTCCACCACTTAGATGGAGCTAGGCGTGCTTATAGCCTTGGAGGGGATTGATGGGGCTGGGAAGACTACGCTGGCTAAGAGGCTTGTTAGATGGCTTAGGAGCCGGGGTTTTCGGGCGAGGTATACTTCTGAGCCTACCGGCGGCCCGCTTGGAAGGCTTCTCAAGACCATGGCTCTTCGGAGGGGGGTTGATCCTAGGATCGAGGCCCTCCTCTTCGCTGCAGACAGGCTCTATCATCTAGAGAAGATCGTTAAGCCTCTTCTAGAGGAAGGGGTTATCGTGGTCTCGGATCGGTATCTGCACTCGTCTCTCGCCTATCAGTCGGTTACGGTTGGAGATTCTAGATGGGTTGAGGAGCTGAATAGGTTTGCCCGCCGGCCTGATCTCGGGATATATCTAGACGTGAGGCCATCGATAGGTCTTAGGAGGATTAGGCGGAGGAGGACTAGATTCGAGAGGGAGGAGTTCCTGGCTAGGGTTAGGGAGAGGTATCTCGAGTATGTTGAGAGGGGTGAGCTTCTCAGGATTGATGCCGAGAAAAGCATCGGAGAGGTTTTCGAGGATCTCGTAAAAGCCGTTTCGAGGTTCTTGGATGGAGGGGGTAAAGCCTTTATCCGATCTATGGGGGATAGATAGCCGGGTTGAGGTTTAAGCTCATCAAGGATCCGGTTCATGGCTATATCGAGATTCCCGAGGACGAGCTTAGGATAGTCGATACTTTCCCAGTCCAGAGGCTTAGAAGGATTACCCAGCTTCCCTTCGTCTATCTAGTCTATCCCGGGGCTAGGCATAGCAGATTCGACCACTCGCTCGGATGCATGTATCTGGCTGGGGAATTTGCTAGAAGCCTAGGCTTAGACGGGTATAGGAGGAAGGTTTTGAGGATAGCAGGGCTTCTCCATGATATTGGGCATCCGCCCTACTCTCATCTATTCGAGACGTTACTCGAGGAGGCTGGATTAACCCATGAGGCCATGACGATAAGGATATTGAAGGAGTATGGGGAGCTGGCCGAGGCGATTGAAGCATGTAATGTATCGTTAAAGGATGTCGTAGAAGTCTTGGAGGGGAAAGCTCCGGAATCCCCGGTGATAAGCGGGCCTATAGACGCGGATAAGCTAGACTTTCTAATGCGGGACGCTCATTTCACCGGAGCGCCTTACGGGCTTATAGATGTTAGGAGGATTATTTTGAGGAGCAGGCTTTTGAACGGCAAGCTTGCGATCAATGTAAACGCCGTCGGAGCGGTTGAGGAGATGGCCTTGGCTCGTTATCAAAACTTCATGAACATTTATTTCCATCATACGGCTAGGGCTGCTCAGATGCTCTTCCTGAGAGGGGCGAGGATGATCGAGGAGATCTCCGACTTCTCGAGGATCGATGTTCAGGATTATTTGAGGTTGGATGATTATGTCGTCTGGTGTATTATGAAGAATGATAAGAGGACTCGATGGATTATAGAGCGGATAGAGTATAGGAGGATACCGAAGGTCGCATTCGAGTTAAGGTTGAGGGAGGAGAGTGTTCCAAGCGAGGTTCTTAAGGATCCGAGGGATGTTGAGCGGGAGCTAGCATCTCTCGCAGGCGTCCCCGAGGATAGGGTCTGGATAGATACGCCGTATATTACGCCGCTTCCATTCAAGGATGAGGCTAGGATCGAGTTTTACGATGAGAGCGATGGCGTGCCGAAGCCCGTAAGCTACTCATCCCCGCTCCTAGAATTCACCTCGAAGATCTATGGCATGGTAAGAGTCTATACTGATCCGAGCTTCGTTGAGAATGTTAGAAGGGCGTCGGAAAAATATTTTGGAGGATTGGTCTAGCCTTTCCCAGCCTTAATAAACCTCTTGTATACCCGGTAGGCAAGATACGCTATGACAGCTATTGGCGCTCCGACTACCGCTAGGAAGACTAGCCCGTATGCGATGTAGATTAACGTCGTTACCGCGAGGACTAGGATCGGCGTGAAATCGATTTTAGGCCAAGGCGATGGAGCTGGCTTCGGCTCCTCAGGCATCCTTATCCAGATCGAGATAGTCGAATAGGATATCATCCGCTCGAGGTTCTTGAGCTGGGCTTCTATCCTCTCGATCTCGCCCCTAACCCTCCAAAGCTCCTTCTCAAGCATTATCAAGTCTTGAACCGTCTTGGCCTTATCGACCGCTGCTAGAAGCCATTCCTCCTCAGCTCTTAGATTTCTCAATCTAGCCTCCAGATCGATATGCTGCTCGGTTACATCTCGGACATCTACATCCTCTCGAATTACTCGGCCGACCTTCCGGATCTTGTTTAAGGCGTCGTAGAAGAATTTCTCAGGAACTTTGACGATCATGCTCGCGGACTTCCTCTCATGGCCTGAGATGCTCAGCCTAGCGATATATCCGCCGAAGGACTCGACTATGACCGTTATCCTATCTACTGCTGCCTCCGGATCCTCAGCCTCCAGCTCTAGGTCAGCGGTTTTTACGAGAAGCCTGCTAGAATACTCTAGGCTGCTCGTAGGCATGGTAGTCGTAGCTGTAGTGGTTACAGTCTTCACCACCATAGCTAATCTTGGAGGCTTCCCCTCCATGGCCTCGCCGATCCCAAACTCCTTCGTCACCGGCGTAAGCTGCCTCGACGGAACTCCGAATAAGACTACCCCAGCGATATAAGATGCGGCCACGATGATAGCAATCACTATTATCAGCTTCTCAAATCTTCCACCCAACCTCATCGATCAAAACAACGCCGAGCAGCGATATAATCACACAAAATAGAACAAGCTGTTCTAACGATTGGACGCCTAGAAAGCTATACGAACTTCTTCATCTTGATCGAGAGATCTCCCAGATTTACGAGGATGGCGGTTCCAACCGTCGGCTCGAGGCCAACATTCCTCTGATAGCTCGTCTGCTCCTGCCAGGTTCCGGAATTGATTATCCTAATGCCTTGATATGAGCCTGCATACGCGACGTGAACATGGCCCGAATGGAAGACCGATGGAATTTTATCGACCACCAGCAGGTCTTCCTCTATCGGGAGTAATGGCGTGCTCTCTCCATGGATCGGGCAGAGATGCCTATGTCTTATGAGAAGTTCGAGAACTTTCCCGATATCATTTTTTAGGGTGCTGTGGGAGAAGCCGGGGATTATCTGGATTACATCATCCAGCCCCTGGCCATGATATACTAGGAACGATCTTCCATTAAGCTTTATCCAAGCCGGATTCCCCAGAAAGACGATCTGCCTCCCAGACCTCTTTAGGATGTTTCGATATTTTTCTTGGAGTGGGGGTTGTGGGAGAGCTTTCTGGACGGGCTCGTGATTTCCGACGCCGATCATAATGGTTACATGTTCGGGGATCTCCGCGAGCAACCTCGATAATCTTCTAAACTGCTCGTCTATGGAGGTGATCTCCAGCTCCTTGTCCTGATTCGGATAAACGCCTATCCCATCTACGGCATCGCCAGCTATTATCAATACCCGAGTCTTCCTCGCCTCGGGATCTCCTTCACGGTTAAGCCAGTCTAGGAAGCTTTCAAAGAGATCTTCTCTGAAATGTTTGCTTCCAACATGTATGTCTGAGATCAGGCAGGCGTAGGCATCTAGATCCGTTTTCTCAACATTTCTTAAAGCAATCTCTGGCAGGAATATCTCCTTGGCGATTAGCGATCGCTCATGCTTCTGGACTTTAAACCCTATAACGGAGTCGGGTAGTATCTTCTCAGCGATCGAGGCCACGTCGCCATTCTTAGGAGCTATTATCATGGCCTCAGAGCTCGGATCATCCACACGTAGTATCCAAGCCTTCTTGGATTCGCTCTTCTCGAGGACCGCCGCTATAATGTATGCATCCTGACCCTCCCTAAGCTTTAAGGCGGATAAAACGTCTGTAACGGCGCCGAGCCTCTCCCGAAGAATGCGTGAGATCTTCTCATACCTATTTCTAAAATGTTTTTGAAATTCTGCTAATGATCCCTGAATCCTCCATTCTCGAAGATACCTTTCATCAACCTCTATCTCTATGCTTACCTCAGGTTCGCCCCGACCCTCCTCTCTAACGCTCTCCCGGCATGGTTTCTCGGATGGCTTCAGAAGCTCTTCTATAAGCCTCTCATCTATCAGTAGGGTTTTCGGAGTCTCCTCCTCGAGTTTATCTATTGCCTCATTGAGTATTTGGAGCGGTGCCTCCGCAGATTGTAGAAGATCTAGAGCTTTCTTCGTTATGGTATAGCCTTTTTTGATCGCTTCTTCGACTATCCGCTTCGCCGAGGCTTTCCGCTGCAATATCCTTCACCTAGAGGGTTTTTACCTCGCCTTGCTTATCGCCGACGGCTTATAGTTTAAGATTGATGAAAGGATTTCATCTCCGCCGATAACCTCCTCTACCTCTTCTAGAGGTGTTAGGAGGATTATCTTCCTAGTCCGGCCGTATCTGCCCATATTGACGAGGTTGCTTTTTATCACGCCGAGCATATCTAGCTCGGATAGGAGGCTGCTTACCCTCCTATCTGTCAGAGGCTCGATTCCAAGCTGGCTGCAGACCTCTCTATAGGTTTGATAGACCATGCCTGAGATCGGATCCGAGATCCCGTTCTTGGTTAGTAGGAAGAGCGATGTGAGAACTAGCTTGCTGTGAAGTGGGAGGGTTGAGAGGGCTTCGAAGACCCTTCCGCGCTCGATTATGCTCTGGGCGAGCCTAACATGCCTCTCCTCGACTCGGTCATCCCCATTCCGCTCGGCCACCTCTGCCGCGACCCTCAGAAGATCTATGGCTCTCCTAGCATCTCCATGCTCCGCGGCGGCCAGGGCTGCGCAGAGATTTATCACCGCCTGAGGGACGGCGCCCTCCCTAAAAGCTAGCCTGGCCCTCTCCGTCAGGATGTCTATCAGCTCCGTGGCCGTATATGGGTGGAAGACCAGCTCCTCCTCGCTTAAGCTGCTCAAAACCCTAGGATCGAGATAATCCTTGAAGTGGAGGTCGTTCGATGTCCCGATCATGGTTAGCCCGCATCCATCCATCCCCTCATTTATCCTAGAGAGCTCGTAGAGGAGGTTATCTCCATAGCTCTTCACGAGAGCGTCTATCTCATCGAAGCAGGCCACGAGTAGTATTCCCTTATCCCTGAGGCCACGCCTAAGCCTTGAGAAGACCTCCGCCTTAGATAATCCCGTAAAGGGAACCTTAACCCCGATGTTTTCGCAAAGCTCGGCCAAGACCCTATACTCCGTCCCCGAGATCCTACAGTTAATATAGGCGAAGACTATCGGCAGGTTCTCCCGCTTAACGACCTCTTGAAAACGCTTAAAGACGTATCTTACGACCGCCGTCTTCCCCGTCCCAGTCTTACCATAGATGAAGACGTTGCTGGGCTTCGATAGATTTAAAGCTGGGGCAAGGATCTCGCCAAGCCTCCTAATATGCTCATCACGATGAGGAAGCTTATCAGGAACATAATCCGAACGCATCACATCCCTATTCTTGAAAATCCTCGGCCTCTGAAGCGCCCTCCTCAAAACATCCTCGAGGGGATCCTCTCCACCCCTATGCTTCGACTGGAAAGCCCCTTTGCTAGGCTTTACTTCCTTTTTTGACTCCATAGTAGGAGTAGCCCCTAAAGGTATATGGTGAGCCTACGCTAAAGAACTGAATTCACTAAATGTTTAGAGCAGTTACTCAAAAGAATTTCAGAAAAACGTGTATGCTAGCTGTTTTAGCGGCATAGCTTTCTCCAGTGGAAATTGAGGGGTGGAGGAGGCTTCTACTCGGCTAGGATGGATGTAGAGGATTCCGTGATGTGGAGAAATATTGTGAAACAACCCATGGAAATGCCTCCATCGCCGGGTCTAATCGCGTTGGATAACACGATAAGAGCTTTCACAGGAAATTGAAGCAACCCCCCTCTTTCCACTGGAGAAAAACCCGCCTACGAGGTTTTCCTCTAGAAGTTTTTCACAGTTGTGAAAGCACTGGAAATCAGGCATCAGCCCAATCGTATAAGCGTCTCCGCATCACATCCGACCGAATAATGATCATCCTAGAGGATAGAGATTGCGTTTTTATCATTTCGTGGATAAGTTATGAGCAGTTTTCCGGGGGAGCCTGTTTTAACTTAGTCGTGAAGATGTTATGATTGGATTGTTCCTGCTCTCTAATGGTATTACGCTGGTATTTTTGGAGTCTTGCTGGATCAGGATGATTCGTCAAGTGGTGTGAAGTTTTTCACGTCTTCTCCTCTTCTCTTGTGAAGTGCTTTCTAAGCCTAGAGGCGGCTTCCAAGGTTTCTAGAATCGTTTTTAGGGTCTCGGTTAGCTTTTTCACTTCTTCCGCATCTGCAGTCCGCTTAAGGAGTAGGTTTATCTCCTCGACTTTCGTGGTTAGGGTCTTCATGATTTCTGAGAGGGTGATGCTTGTGAGGGCTTCCTCGATATCCTCCTCATCCCTAACCTTTATCACCCTCTTATTGCATTTAAGGCACCAGATCTGGCCCCTGATCTCGAAGAGCGGATTATTGCAGACTGGGCAGTGGTCTGCGAGCATCTTCGCCCCGCTTTTAAGGGCGTCCACCATCCTACGCATATACTCGCTGTTATCCGCGCTCACGTAATACCACCAGAATATACTCCTCGCGGTGGTTTTAAGATCTTACCTGAGTGGGCGGGCTGGCTATTCCCAGAAGCCCGTTATCAGCCTCTTAAGGAATCCGAAGGCTGCCGGTATCGCCCTCTTTAGGATGAAGCACTTATTCTGAAATATGTCCTTAATGACTCTTTTCGGATGTAGGTAAAAGGTTAGATAGGCTTGCAGGAAGAGCTTCTTCAGCCTCTGTGGGGTTAGGTAAAGATTTCGCATAACGACATCGACCGTAGTAAATCTCCTCCAATTCCGGGTTAGTAGCAGGTTCTCTCTTACGGCTATCTCCCAGAGCCTCGTCCCCGGATATGGTGTCGCTATCGTGAATTGGGCGAGATCCACATTGACTTTATTCGCAAATCTTATAGTGCTTCTTATATCCTCCTCGGTCTCATAGGGGAATCCTATCACGAATGATCCTAGGGCGTTTAATTCAACCTCTTTAGCAGCCTTTACGGCGTCTATCGCCTGCTGCCTGGTTATCCCCTTACCTATGAATTTTAGGGTTTTATCAGATCCGGATTCTATTCCGAAGTATATCGTGTGTGCGCCGGCTTTATGCATGGCCTCCCCGACGCTTCTGTTAAACGTATTCACTCTGGAGGATGCGCTCCATGAGATATCGAGTCCCTCCTCGACTATTTTCCTCGAGAGATCTATCGCCCTTTTCGGGTTTAGGGTGAAGGTATCGTCTAGGAACTCTATCTCCCTTACTCGGAATTTTTCTCTTAGGATTCTAAGCTCCTCTAAGACTCTTTCGGGGCTATGAGCCCTCCATTTCTTCCCGAATTGTAGAGATGATGAGCAGAAGATGCAGTTATAGGGGCATCCCCTCGAGGTCATTATAGCAGCATATCTTACCCCCTCGACTACGTATTTCTCCATCGGGAGGAGGTCGTAGGCTGGGATGGGTAGGTTATCCAGGTCTCTTATTAGCGGTCTTGGAGGATTAATCTTGACGATGTTATTCTTTCTGTAGGCTATTCCGAGGATGTCCTCGTATCCCTTATTCTTCTCAAAGCGGTCTAGGATTTGCTTGAATGTTTCCTCACCTTCTCCCATTACGACGATGTCTATTTGCTCGCATTCTCGGAGAACCTCGTCGGCCGTGAAGGTTGCGTGAGGTCCTCCTATAAGGACTAATGCGTTCGGATTCACTCTTTTGGCTATTCTAGCGGCTTCATATGCGTCGTAGATTGCTGGCGTGGTTGCCGTTAATCCGACTACGTCTGGCTGGAATTTCCTAATTCTATCTTCTAGCTCGCTTGGCGTGAGGTCTTCGGTTAATCCATCTATTATCATCGGCTCCCATCCTGCGTCCCTCGCGACGGCGGCTAGGTATGCTAGCCCGAGCGGTGGGCCTGCTGTTCCTACGACTTCCTTGACTACGGATCTCGTTGGAGGAGATATTAGGAGGACCTTCAATCTATGAGGCGGTATCAAACACGTGCTTAAATCTCTTTTCTAGAATCCTCTGCTTCTCGCCCTCCTTCTTAGGGCCGGATCTCTATCCATTAGATCTTCGAGGACTTGTTCGAAGGTTTTATCCGATGGTATCGATATTTCTCGATAGATTCCCGTTCTTCCCGCCTCTCTACGCTTCCTGAGAACCCTCACCCTGTTTCGAAGGATTCTCGGATCTACCTTCAGAATCTTCGCCGATTCCTCGATATTTCTCTCGACCGGGATCTCTAAATGCCCTTTCTCGGTCGGGATTATTAGCATGAGCTCCTTGTTTATGCCTGGGACTCTCAGGTTCTTCTCGAGTCCTTCTATGGTTAGGTGGCCTGCGAGCTGGTAGAATCCGAGCTCCTCGTCGGTTATCCTTAAGAGTGGTAGCGAGATCGAGGTGTAATCGTCTATTATGAGGTATGCTTTTGGAACATAGCTTGGGGTTGCTTGGACGAGTATTCTCTCCGAGATCTTTATCCCGGCTTCTAGGAGGTATAGCTCTAGCATGGTTGTGCTAACCGGGCTCGTGATGAATATGTCGACGTCGCTCTCTTCATCCACGTCGCCCCTCGCGACGCTTCCATAGACTATGGGGTTTAGCCCGTGAGCTATAAGCGGCTTCATCAGCATCCTCGCCTTATCCCTAAGCTTTTGGAGAAGCTTCCAGCGTTCCTCGCTATAGACTACCTCCATCCACGCATTCCATGATGTCTTCTCATCCTTAAAGATGGCTTCTTGATCCCGTTAGGAGAATAGGTGGTCTAGGAGGATTTTGACTCCTACGAGTATTAGGATCGTTCCGCCGATGGCGCTCGCCCGCTCGCCTATCATGCATCTAGCTCTTATGCCGAGCTGATATCCGATGATCGTTAGGATGAAGGAGGAAAGTCCGGCGATTACCGCCGAGGCTATGGGCCACGTCCTTAGGAATGGTAGGCTGAAGCCCACGGTGAGCGCGTCCAGGCTGGTGGCTATGGAGAGCGTTAGAAGAAGTGTTAGCGTGAGCTCGCCCCACTTTAGGTGATGTCTATTCCTGAACGCGTCGTAGAGCATGTGGCAGGCCACGGCCGTTAGGAGTATGAAGGCGATCCAGTGATCGTATTCTGCTATTATTCCAGCTAGCCTGCTCCCGGCGCTCCAGCCTGCTAAAAGCATTCCTGATTGGAAGGCTCCGAAGGAGGATGCGAGCTTAAGGCTTGTCGGCATGCTCGCCTCTCTATTCATGGTTCCAGCTCCGATGGCGACGGAGAAGCAGTCGAATGCCAGGCTTACGGCAGCGGCCGCGGCCACGAACTCCATTCACCCTTCCCCGCAAGCCTTGATAATAAAAACCTGCGTTCATGGAAGCCTTTATGAAAACCTCTTGATAGCTCGTTAATGACCTAGAGAGTTAGAGGGATTAAGCGTGATCGTGAAGCGGATAGACCCGGCTAAGAGGATCGTCGTGCTCGTTCCCGAGAGCGGGCTAGACTTGATAAACTTGTTTAGGCTCGTCAAGCCCGGAGACCTCCTCTACTCAAAGACCTCTAGAGAATTGAAGAAGGAGAGGGCTAGCGGGAAGATCGATAGCGAGCGAGTCCAAGTAGTCCTCGGGATCGAGGTCGAGTCTAAGTCGGCTGACCCCCTAATGCGTAGGATAAGATTCTCCGGGAGAATAGTCTATGAGAGCCGGAAGCTAGATCTACTAGGAAAATACCATACGATAACGGTAATCCCGGGCTTCGAGCTTAAAATCGAGGCTCGGAAAGACTTTGACCGGCTAAGATCTTTTGCAGAGAGTTATAGTGGTCGAGGTCGTAGGCGGGGGACTAGGGTCATCTGCGTCTCGCTAGACGATGAGGAGATAACGGTTGCAGAATTCTCGAACAGGGGTCTTAGCGTGATCTACTCGAAGCATCTTCCAAAGATCGATAAATCGGTTAGCTGGGGAGAGCAGTCTCTAACGGAATTCTTCGAAGAGGCCGTGAAGGAGATTAAGAGGCTTCCAGAAGACTCTAGGATACTGCTCCTCGGCCCAAGGATATTCTCCGAGAGATTTCTAAATTATCTTAAGAGGTCGGATAAAGCTCTCTTGGAGAGGATTCTAGCTTCTTGGAATACCTCGCTCGGCGGCGAGGCTGGTATTAGAGAGGTGTTGAAGTCGGATTCTATACCGGATTATCTGCGGGAGCTAAAGCCGTTCAAGGATAGTCTTGCTGTCGAGAAGTTTATCGAGGTTATGTCGAGAGATCCCGAGCGGGTTGCAGTAGGCTTAAGGGAGGTTTATGAGGCTTGGAGGCTCGGCGCGGTCGAGAAGGCGCTTATAGCGGAGAGCTTCCTCTGGAGTAACTTGGAGAACGATGTTCTCGAGGAGCTGCTGGAGGCGGCTGAACGCGGTAGGCTCGACCTCCAGATAATCTTAGACGGGCTCGAGGCATCTGAGAAGGTTGTAAGGCTTGGAGGCGTGGTCGCGATCCTCCGCTATAAGCTTCCTCTTAAGAGCATTATCGAAGCTGATCGAAGGTGAGCATCTTCACGTTCTCCACAGGCTTCGATATCTCGCCCACCCTAACCCCTATCAGATAAACGGTATCCCCGCGCTCTGATAGGATATCGACAAGCCTCTGGGTTATTATTCCATCGAAGACTACGTATTTCACGCTGTTCTTCAGGTTTTCGAGTTCTTGGGCTAGCTCGCTTACCGGGATCCGCTTAAGCTCTTGGAGGTCTTCGTTTAATAGCACGGCCATGAGCTTCTCCTTAACCTCTCCAACGTATCTCTTAACCTCCTCGGGTAGCTCTACTGAAACCCTCTCAGGCTTTTTAGGCATTTTGACCTGCTTCAACGCTTCTTCGAGGGGGATTGCGTGATGGAGCGCGTCGAGTATCTCTTTTCCTGTAAGCTGCTCGACCTCCTTTCCATAGGGCGCTCGGGCGACCCTATCGATTCTAAATCCCATGTTTGCGAGCTCGTATAGGATCATATCTCCGCCCCGGTCTCCGTCTAGGAAGGCGATAACCCTCCTCTTCCTATTCGCCAGCTCCTTAACGTATTCCGGTATCTTTATCCCCTCGACGGCGATCACGTTAGTATAGCCGTGCCTTAGCAGGTTTATCACGTCAGCCCTTCCCTCGACGATTATCAGCTCATCGCTCTTCTCGGCGTCGGGTCCCGCCGGAACCTTCTCCGGCCCAAGCTCTATAACCCTGGCCCTCAGCAGCGATTCCTCCAGCTCCTTCATTATCTCATCTTCTTCCGGTATCTTGCTCTTCTCCCACTCGTAGAGGATCGCTCTAGCCCGCTCGATTATCTTCTTCCGCTTCTCCGCCCTAAGATCGTGGATCTTCTCGATCCTCACAGTGGCCGTGTATGGGCCGACCCGCTCGATGCTCTCGATCATGGCAGCTATAAGAGCCGTAGAATACTTATCGAGAGCCGATGGAACCCTTATCCTTCCATAGGTCTTATTCCCCTGAACATTTACCGTGATCTCGATCCTTCCTATCCTCCCGCTCTTCTGAAGCTCTCGTAGATCGAACTCGCTGCTGAAAAGCCCCTCGGTCTGGCCGAATACGGCGCCGACCACATCGTTCTTATCCACTACGCCGTTAACCTCTATCCTAGCCTCGATCATATATTTTATCGAAGGTGCTCCCGCGCTCAAAATCCTACACTCCTCCCACAGACGTCGATGACCAGCCTCGGCTAACGTCTCTCAAGGACTCTATTTAAGTATAAGGCGGAGACCAGCTGAAGGATAAGGAGAAATGACGATCCTCGACCAAGCCGGACTAATGATGAAAAATAGCACGATCTGAAAATCTTAAAATAAAAAGAGGAGGGTTTTGGAAGGGCTAACGGCTTTAGGTTAGATCCATTACCGGATCTATTGCTGGCGGTATCCTTCGCTCAACCTTGAGTATGGAGCCGACCGAGGGCTTTATCTCGACCATGAATACGTCATTGGGTTGAAGTTGGACATTATCCAGCCCGCCGTAGATATTATCGATATGGATTACGATCTTCCAAAGCTCGCCGAATTCCAATAGATTATCCCCATCTCCCCTAACCTCCTCAACGGTTACCTGGCTCGTGGACGGATCGCTTGTTCTGAGAAGCCTATCAACATGCTTATAGGGATCTAGGTAGGCGATCGTGAGAGTCTCGTTACTCATATCGACAGGCATCTTCCCGACCGCGGTCTTAACATAGATCGTTACATTCGCTATCCTATACTCGCCGCTAGAATCCTGGGCGCCGCTCGCGATAACCGACCCCGAAAGCTCTATGCTAGAAGTCGCCTCCTCCATCCCAGCCCTAAGAACCTCCCCGCTCTTCTGAGTCGATGCAAACCCGAGATTAAGCACGGCGAAGGCGAAAGCGGCCGCAACGATCACAAAAGCTATCAAGATTATCGCCGTCTCAAGGCCGGTTAAGCCTTTTCTCGAATTCTTCTGATTCTTCCGCCACATGATCTCAATAATATGTGGATAATACTTGCTAATAAGCTTTTATGCCAACTAGTAGGCCCGAAAAAATATTTAGATCTCCAAAGCATAATATCTCATGGTGAAATTGCGGTGGATGAGAATAATACTGATGTTAATGAATTCGTATTCTTCGAGAACGATCTCGACATCCTGGCGATTATAAGGGATTGTTTTGAGGCTTTGAGGCGATTTTTCGGAGAAGAGACCTGTAGCGTGCTTGCTTTCTCGTTTGGTCGTGGCTTGGGGGAGCGATTGTATAAGCTTGCCATTAAGCAGGGGGTTAGGGATCTAAGCGATGCGAATTCCTTCCTTATACAGGTTATTAAGAGGCTTAGG
The DNA here is from genome assembly GCA_964396455.1 of uncultured Nitrososphaeria archaeon. Classification (GTDB taxonomy): domain Archaea; phylum Thermoproteota; class Nitrososphaeria_A; order Caldarchaeales; family Wolframiiraptoraceae; genus Wolframiiraptor. The sequence goes on from CAYNFG010000009.1 coordinate 25,554, forward strand.
CTTGCGAGGGATGCTGCGATCTTTACTACGAGGTCGAGGGATGAGTCTGTATGCGAGGTTTTTATCAGGATAGCTTCATCGGGGCGTGGCGAGGGCGCTGACGTCTTCTTTTATATTTTGCGTGGGGTTTTATTCCAGTTTTATCGGCTTCTTACCTTGAGTTCTATTAGAATACTATCGACGGATCGGTCTGATAGCCTTACCTCCTGCTACGAGTACGTTGTTAGGCTTTCTAAGGGTGGGGAGGCGATTTTTGATGAGTGAGGAGGTTAGTCCTCTTAAGAGGAAGTTTGAGGAGCTTGAGGAGGAGGTTAGGAAGCTTAGGGAGCCTCTTGAATCGACCTTGATGGATGTGAGGGAGCTGATATCGAATCTTGAGAACCCCTTCAGCTATGCTACGAACTTGCTCGGCTTAGGAGAGGGGTCTGCTGAGGCTGGGAGGGTGGAGGAGGGGGATAGGCGGCGGCCCCAGGATAGCGATGAGGAGGCTGAAGTAATCCCGACCAGCATCGATCGTCCTCCATCCTCGTGGAAGCATCGGAATCTCTCGGCTCTCCTATGCTCCTATCTTCTTCTTAAGATTCTTGGTAGGGAGAAGGCGCTTAGCTTCCTCGATTCTAGGCATGCGCGGAGGCTTGCACCGATAAATCTTATAGAACTTCTCATAGACTCGATAGAGCTTCTATCGTGTTATGAGCCTGTTGGCAAGCTTCCCGCTAGGGATAATCCTGTTTTTGGGGAGGATGCGGTCTTCGTGGCGGCATACCTGATCTACTCGCTTGCCTCGGGCGCCGATGAGCGGTTCTTCACATCGTTAATCCTCGCCCTCAAAGCCCTCGAGACGGATATGGGGAGGTCGAGGAGGTGAGCTGGAGGTATGCCGATAAGCTCGATCCTATCGGAGACGATAATCGGGATCGCGGCGATAATCGTGGCCGCGGCCTTAGCCGGAGCATATATCTCGAATATGGATCAGCTGATCAATCTACAATCGCTTCAGGTAAAGCTCGTGGAGGGAGAAACCTACTATAGATGTAAGATAATTCATGTAGCGGGCGAGGCCGGCTCAACAAATCTAAGAATATGGATAAAGAACGTAGGCTATTCGTCCATCCCCCTAACCTTACTAAGCCGATCGGATCTAATCTTGATAGGAGGTTCATCCCATTATCTACTTCAGGGAGACTCTTGGAATTATACTCTCCTAAACGATGTCGATTCGGATGATAAATGGGATCCGGGCGAGACCTTGGAGCTTGATGCTCGGGTCGGCTCATCTCTGGGCCGGGGAGACTATGAGCTGATCTTCACCTTGTATAACGGGGCTGAGTGCCGGCTCCAATTCTCGCTATAGGAGGTGAAGAGTATGTCCAGCCTAGGGGCTATAGGGACCTCCGTGATCTTCATGATGATAGCCTTAATCTCGATAAGCTCGCTCGCGGGAATAATCCTCCTAGACTATAGGCTTCTAAAAAGCTCTATCGAAGCGATTTCGGGGGAGGTCGAGCGGGCCGGCGGAAGGCTTAGGATAACCATGATCTCGATACTCCGAGATAATCGAAGCCTCGAAGCCTTGATCCTGAATGATGGAGCAGGCGGGATTAGGGTTGCCGACTTCGAGAAGATGGATCTAATCCTCGTCTATAGGAGCGGCGGCGAGCTACGGGCCGAATGGCTACCCTACGATCCTGAGGAGAGTTCGGAGAGGGGCTGGAAGCCGCTAAACATAACCTATAGAGGAGCTGATGAGCTGATCAATCCAGCCTCCCCAGACTTTTCATCCGGGATCTGGGATCCGGGCGAGGTTCTAGCCGTAAAGGCTTGGACGACGGCTGAGATCGAGGAGCCTGTCAAGCTTATCCTAGTCTCTCCGAGAGGTGTTGAGTCATGCTAGTGGAGGAGCAGGGCTGCATAAAATCCATGAATAGCGAGCTCGACCGGAGGATAGGGGCGATAAAACTTCCATTCCTCTGGGTTATCGAGGGGCCGAATGATAGCGGTAAGAGCGTCCTAGCCCAGCAGTATGCTTACGGCGCCTTGAACTCCGGCTATAAGATCCTCTATATAACGACGGAGACGGGCGTAAAGAGCCTTCTCAAGAACATGAGGCAGATCTCCCTAGACGCAACCTACCACTTCCTCACGGGAAGGTTCATGATCTTCGAGCTTCACGTCAAAAACCTCAAGTGGGATAGATTCCTCTCATCGAGATTCCTGGATCTCATAGTTAGGACGATTAAGCGGCTCCTAGTCTACGATATATTCATCATAGACTCGCTCACCTATCTCGTAACCCACGCCGAGGAGAAGGACATCCTGAACTTCTTCACCGAGATGAGGAACATCGTAGATGATCACGGGAGATCGATTATGATCACGATCCATCCCTACGCCTTTAACCAAGATCTCCTGATAAGGATGAGATCGATCTGCGATATCCACTTCACCCTAACCGTGAAGGAGATGGGCGAGAAGATCGTAAAGCTCCTCCAGGTCCCGAAGCTGAAGGGAGCGATAAAGCCATCCTCGATAGTCTTGAGCTTTGAGGTGGATCCAGCCTTCGGGATCAAGGTTCTACCATTCTCCCAGGCGAGGGCGTAGGCCATGAGCCTCCTCCTCGCAAACCACACCCAGCTCCCAAGAAGAATCCTAAGAGAGAACCCGCATCTAGCTAGATATCTCGACGAATGGCTTCGATCCGGAAGACCCGCGCCCGAATACTTGGAGCAGCTCTCGAGAGATCTAAAATACAGGAAGACCGTGAACGTGATCTACCCCGTCGGAGACCCGATCTTCATCCACGTCTATAGCCGGAGGCCGGGCCAGAGGCCCATGTATGTGATAGTTCAGCCTGCTGGAAGGGAGAGGCTTGGAGAATTGCTCGACCTGGTTGATGAGCTGATAATCGATCTGGTTGATGAGGATCTCGGGTTCGAGACGCCTGAGGAGCAGGAGAGGATTCTGAAAGACCTCCTCGGCAGGGTGGTCGAGACGAGGCCGGGGATGAGGCTGGGAGAATACGAGCTGGTGGGCAGGGGTTCTCGCAGAAGGCTGATCGTAGGCTATGAGACCTATCGAGTCCTCGAATATAACCTCGTCCTGGAGAAGGTTAGGCTCGGCCTCCTAGAACCCTTCATCAGAGACCCCTATATCGAGGATGTTAGCTGCGATGGAGTCGGCCCGATATTCGTCGAGCATAAGGTCTTCGGAAGCTGCGAGACCAATCTAAGATTCAGCTCCGAGGACGAGCTAGATAAATTCGTTCGAAGGCTCTCGGAGCGCTGCGGCAGACCCGTAACCTTCAGGAATCCGATAGTCGACGCATCCCTGCCGGATGGATCGAGGATAAACATAGTCTACGGCTCCGAGCTTAGCATGAGGGGGAGCAACTTCACGATAAGGAAGTTCGCGGCGAAGCCTCTTAGCATAACCCAGCTCATAAGCTTCGGATCGATAGACGCTCGGATAGCAGCCTACCTCTGGCTCCTCCTAGAGCATAACATGAGCGTCTGGTTCTGCGGAGAGGTCGCGAGCGGGAAGACGACCCTCCTAAGAGCCTGCTGCGCCTTCATAAACCCATACTATAAGATCGTTAGCATAGAGGATACGCCGGAGATAATCGTCCCGCATGAGAACTGGGTTAGAGAGGTTACGAGGGAGAGCGAGGAGGAGGCGGCGATAGGGCTCTTCGACCTCCTGAAGGCCGCTCTCAGGCAGAGGCCGAACTACATTATAGTGGGCGAGATCCGGGGGAGGGAGGCGAGCGTAGCCTTCCAAGCCATGCAGACCGGAACGCCGGTCCTAGCGACCTTCCATGCTGGAAGCGTGCCGAAGCTGATCCAAAGGCTAACCGGCTCGCCGATCGAGATCCCGAAAACCTACATCGACGTCCTAAACTGCGCCGTAATCCAGAGCGCCGTAAGGCTTCCCAGAACCGGAACCTTCGAGCGAAGGGTCCTAAGCGTAAACGAGATAATGGGTTATGATCCAGTCGAGGAGAGGTTCAGCTATATCGAGCTATTCTCCTGGCAGCCGGCCGAGGATATTCACGAGTTCCGAGGGGAGGGAAGCAGCTACCTCCTCGAGAATAGGATCGCCGTGATGAAGGGGCTGACCCGAAGCGAGCTTAGGAAGATCTACCGGGAGCTGGAGCTAAGAGCAGACTTCCTCCAAGCCCTCGTCGAGCGGAAGATCTTCGACTACGAGCAGGTCTGGAAGACGATCAAGCAGGCATACACCCTCGGGGTCGAGCGGGTCTATGAGCAGATAAGGGAGGGCGAGAAGCCTTGGGAACAAGACTAGGCAAGCTATCCAAGATCCTCAGGAGAAGGGAATGGCCTGAAGACTTCCACCAAACCCTAATACTCTATCTCTACTCGCTCTCAACCGCCTCGCCGAGCAGCAGGGATGTCATCAAGATGGCCGGAGAATCGAGCCTAAGCCTCGGAACATTCTCGAAAACCTTCAAGAAAATATCGTCGGCGGTCGAGAAATGGAACTATAACCTGCATGAAGCTGTAAGGCACGCCTCGAAGAAGATCAGGGACAAGATCATAAGAGGCTTCTTCGAGAGGCTATCCGACGCCCTAACCCTAGACTCGAACCTTAGAGGCTTCCTAAGAATAGAATTCAACCGGATGCTAACGAACCTCGCCGAAGAATTCGATAGGAGGCTTGAGCGGGCCAAGAAGCTGATAGACGCATACTCGGCCCTCCTAACCTCGACAACCTTCCTAAGCATAGCCATGCTCCTCCTCTCCACAATCTACGGAATGCGCGTAGAAAACATCCTAATCCTAACCGCGGCCGGGATCTCGGCAGTCCTCGGCTTCATGGTCTATCTAATCTCCTACTCGCTTCCACTAGACCCGCTCCTCCAAGAAAGCCCGAGAGCGCCCCAAGCCCTAATCGCCCTAAAACGGCTAGCCCCGATCCTAACCCCAGCCCTGCTTCTCACCTCGACAATCATGATCCTAGGCGGAGAAGGCTTCCCAGACCCCCTCGCAATCTCAACCCTCGCCTCAGGAATCCCCCTCCTAGCATTCGGAAGACTCGGACTTCGATGGATTAAAGCAGCAGAACAGATCGATAAAAAGCTTCCAGCCCTAATGAAGGATCTAGGCGACGCAACCGAGATCTCGGGATCCCTAAAATCCGCCTGCAAGCTAATCCTAGCAAACGATTACGGAAGGCTCAACCCCCTGCTCCGGAAGCTTAGGCGGAGGCTCGACCTCGGCTTCGACCAGCATAAAGCCCTAAAAGCATTTGGAGAGGAGAGCTTCAGCAGGCTAACCTCCAGCATGAGCAGGATAATGGCCGACGCCCTAGGCCACGGCTCAAGACCATCCATCGTCGGAAAAGCGATCTACGACTACCTCCTCAGAAGGCTCGAGAACCGGAGGAAGCGGGTTCAAGTCGCCGGGATGCTCTGGGGGATCGCCCTCCCCCTCCAGGGAAGCTTCGCAGCGATCTCCGCCCTCATAACAGCCCTCATGAAAACCCTATACCACTTCATGAAGCTAATCGAATCCTGGTTCCCCCTAATCACCGCCATACCCGTAAACCTAATCCAGATATTCTTCTACGCGATATGCCTCGGGATGGCGGCGGCAAGCGCCCTCGCATACTATAGGCTTAAAGGAGACTCAATCCTCACCTTCATCCACGCCCTAGGAACCCTCCTAACCATAACCGGCATAGCCCACCTCCTAGCCTACCAAGCATCAAACAAGCTAATCGAGCTAACAACCCAGCTAACCGAAAACATCACAAGCATGGTAGGTGAGCTATAATGGATCCCATAACCTGGCTCCTAATCGCCACAGTAATCCTCACGGCACAGTATATAGCAGCGAAAATCTCAGAAAAACAGCCCGCCACAACCCGAACAACAACCCCCCAAGAACAACCACCACCAATAGAAGAACCAGAACAACTAGTAGAACCAATCCAAATCCTCGAGGAACCCGCGCCAGAAACACCAGACCAATCAAAAGAAAAAGAAGCAGAAGAGGAGAAACCGAACCCTCCAGAAAACCAAGACGAAAATAAGGAGAAAAGCCCTAGAAGACCGGAGGAAACCGAATCCGAAGACCTAACCCCGGAAATGCTCCAAGAAATATCAGCCAGACTAAACGAGCTGAAAACCCTCCTAAAAACAAGCCAAAGCCTCAAAAAAGAGCTAGAAAAACTCGCCTCCATCCTAAACCCCCAGAAACCCGGAAAAGAGTTAATTAGACCCAAGACGAAGATCAAAACGACCCGCGGTAGCTCAGCCTGGTAGAGCGTCCGGCTGTAGCCGCGCCCCAAAGATGGCGCGGGCCTCAGCCTACCAGGCGGACAGAAACCGGATGGTCGG
>CAYNFG010000010.1:0-10742 GCA_964396455.1 uncultured Nitrososphaeria archaeon
CTATATTGATATAGAGGATTCTGAGCAGGTTTTGAGGGCTATCAGGACGACTCCTCAGGATATGCCGATAGCGATAATAATTCATACGCCGGGCGGGCTTGTTCTCGCGGCGGCTCAGATAGCTCTCGCCCTTAAGGATCATAAGGCTAAGACGATAGCGATAGTTCCGCATTATGCAATGAGCGGCGGGACCCTGATAGCCTTGGCGGCTGACGAGATCTGGATGGATGAGAACGCTGTCCTCGGCCCGGTAGATCCGCAGCTAAGCGATCCGAGGCATGGGGCTATACCGGCTGCCTCGCTTCTAAAGGTCGTGAATGAAAAGGGTAGGGATAAGATTAGGGATGAGTATTTGATTCTCGCGGATATAGCCGAGAAGGCGATCAAGCAAATGGAGAACCTAGTATATTCCTTGACGAAGGATAAGTTCGGGGAGGAGAAGGCGAAGGAGCTTGCGAGGATAATGGTTGAGGGTAGATGGACTCACGATTATCCGATAACGGTCGAGGAGGTGAGGAGGCTGGGAATCCCGGTGAAGACCGAGATCCCGGAAGAGGTCTATAAGCTGATGGAGCTTTATCCGCAGCCAACCGCCATGAGGCCGAGCGTCGAATTCGTTCCGACGCCATATGCTCCGCCGAGGACTAGGAGAACCCAGCAGAAGGGTATGCTCTAGCATATCTAGGAGGTGATAAAAACTCTGAAGAAGATTGGGATAGTTACGAGCGGCGGAGATGCTCCTGGGATGAATGCCGCGATAAGAGCTTTAGTAAGGCTCGCAGCCTGGAACGATCTCGAGGTAATAGGGTTTGAGAGGGGATGGGAGGGGGTCATATATAACCGGTATACCATGCTCGATCCGAGAGCGGTAAGCGGAATACTTCATCTAGGAGGAACGATTCTAAGAACCTCCAGATGCCTGGAGTTTAGAACTAGAGAGGGATTGGAAAGGGCTTCTAAGACGCTTGCGGAAAATGATCTAGACGGCTTAGTCGTTATCGGCGGCGATGGATCGATTCGAGGAGCGTATGAGCTTAGCAAGCTGACAGATACGTGTATAATGGCGCTACCAGCATCGATAGACAATGACGTCTATGGGACAGACGAGACTATCGGATTCGATACAGCGGTCAATACCGCTCTAAGCGAGATAAATAAGATCAGGGATACAGCTGTATCCCATGAGAGAACATTCTTAGTGGAGGTAATGGGTAGAAGAAGGGGGTTCCTTGCGGCAGCGGTCGGATTAACGGCCGGAGCAGAGATAATCCTAGTCCCGGAGGCTCCATACGATGAGGAGAAGATTCTCGAAAGATTGAGAAGAGATGCTGCAAAGGGGAAGAGGTCGAGCATAATAGTAATCGCTGAAGGGGTTGGGAAGACGAGGCAGCTAGCGGAAGCGATAGAGAAGAAGATAGGGATAGAGGTTAGGATAAGCATTCTAGGATATGTTCAGAGGGGTGGAAGCCCAACAGCTAGAAGCAGATACCTCGCCTCAGTCTTCGCGGAAAAAGCAGTAGAGCTGATGCTAGATGGAGAGAAGGATAGGGTGATAGGGATTCAGAAAGGTGAAGTATCCTCGGTAAGCTTGGCGGAGTCCTGCATCAATTAAAAGCCTCTCAACCTAGAGATATTAAGGCTCGCTGAGAAGCTCGCAATCTAAACTAGAGGAGAGGATATAATTTCATATTCTTGCAAGAGGGAATCCCTTATCAGGATGATGAGCGCGTCCTTCCCTGAGCGTGGATGCTATGAAGAGGGGGCCACAGGAGCTGACCTAGGAGGGCTTTAGCCTCGGCTCCTTTCCTCGACGTATGCCTTTCCATATCCTACATGGAGTATCTTATCTGGCTTCAATTCTTCTAGTAGCTCGATTCTATGTATGCTTAGTATCATCGTTAGGTTGATGCTTCTAGCGAGTCTCGCCAACCTCCTCGCGATTCTCTTAGCGGTCTCGGCGTCTAGATGAGCTGCAAACTCGTCCACTATCAGTAGGTTTGGCATCTCGGCTAGTAGGCTTGCGAGCTTAACCCTCTCCTTCTGGCCCGTTGATAGCTCCTCGTATCTAGCCCTGTATAATACGGCGTCGCTTATCCCCATTATGCTCAGGAGCTCTAGAGCGGCTTGTATATCTCCTATCTTGGAGGTGATATGTTCTAGGATCGTCTCGTCGCCGAAGTTCGGCTCAATTTCTCCTGGGAGGAGGCATGAGAGCTTAACGTTCTCCGGGATCTCGATCCTGCCTTCGCTGGGCTTATATCTTTCATCATCGAGCTTCATACATGCTCCGATAAGCATTCTCAGGAGCGTCGTCTTACCAGCTCCAGAAATTCCGGTAACTGCGACGATTTCCTTCGGCTTTATCTCAAGCGTTAGGTCTCTGATTATCGCTCTCTCGATTATCCTCCTCTCAACCCCGAAAGCCTTCAATACCTCTCTCATCTCCGGGCTTAGGGCGGATAGATCGAGCATGCCCCTATAGGATTTCGATACGCCCTGAAGCTTGATCGAGGTGGATAAAGGCTGAACGCTGCCTATCCTCGACCTGTATAGCTTCCCCCTATGCCTCGAGGCGAGCTTATCCCTTGCCAGGAACTCCTCGATCCTCTTCCTCGCCTCGTCTGATAGCGGATAGAATAATACGGGTCTTCCGCCAGCAGTATCCCAGAGGTAGATGAAGCCGGCCCGCTCGAAGAAGGGATTATATCTCGCCATCTGGGCGATCGTCTCTATCAAGTGTTTTCTCCGCTTCATCTCAGGAATTCTCCGCTGCTGAATCCACTCTACAGCCGCTCTAACGGCTAATACGCCGACTCCATCCCCTCTAAAATCTGGATGAACCACGACCCTAGCTATTCTAGCGGACGCCGTATCGACGTTAGATATCAGATTAGCCTGCTCATCCGCAACGAGCTTCCTAGCAAGCCTAGGACTATACAAAGCTCTAAGCTCCCGATACCTACTCCTTAGAAGCCTAAAATCCTTATACGCCCTCGGCCAAAAGGTTGGATGAATCCAGTCTACCGGAAATATCTTCTCCCTAATCTCCCGCTCGATGATAGGCTTACCATCCTCGACATCCAGCCTCCTATGCATTAGTGGAACCGGTGTATCAACTCTAACATATCCGATTACCTCCGGCTCATAGGGTTCGGCATCTAGAAGCTCGAGGATCAGAAACCTTGAGGGCGGTATACTACCCTTAATCTCCTGGATCTTCATAGCCGATCCACATTTATCGCATTTAGGCTGGGTATTCGCTTCCATGAGCTGGCCGCAGATGGGGCACTTCCATATAGCGACAAGCTCCTTCTCGGAGGCATAGTGGTATTGTTCGAGCTCAGCTATCGCTATAAAATCCTCCTCAAGATAAGCCTCCCGAGCCTGGATCCTCCTCCCCCTATGCTCGTAGATCTTCCTATAAAGCGGCCAGACCTCGATAACATCTCCCTCCCAAATCCTCCAAAGCCTAAAATCCTGCGGCGTCAAAACATTTCTCCCATCAAGCCTATGCGGCTCGCCGAGGATCTCAACTTCTACAACCTCTCCAGCCCTAAACCATTGAGCGATAAATCCGGGAAGCAGAAGCGTTAGATCCCTTACCACAAGATGCCCCCGCCATCTATAGGCATACTCGTCGACGACAACCTCTCTTATCTCGGCTCTAAAGCTCATTTTCAGAAAATGATGGGACTTCGGTTAGATAAGAGTTAGCCTTTAATGGATACGTCTCGCAAGAAGCTTGTAGATCGGGTCTTCTGGATCGAGGATGTGATAGCTTCTAGGAGGCTCGAAGCCGAACATCTCTCTTAGACGCTCGAGAGTGATCCTACGAATCCTCTTAGGCTTCCTAACCTCTATCATCATTCCAGGTCTTCTCGCATCGAGATAACTCCAATCCTCGCTGCCCAATCCATTATCCTTAAACCTCTCAGCGATGCTCATAAGCTCATCCCTAGTCCCCTCATAAACTCTACCAGCCTTAAACATGCAGAGAATCGCCCTAACAGGATAAGAGAAGTAGAGGAAAACTATATCGCCAGACCTGATCTTCCCCTCAGGAGTATACTTCCTAAGCTCGAACTTCTTCTTCCCCCTAAGTATCCTGTAGCCGAACTTCGGCTTAATCGACATCAGCACTATCCTCTTCATCCTCCGAGGCATAGCATCCTCTCATAAAATATACTTATGATCAAGAGTTTAAATTCAAGAACATATCCTCCACCGCCTCGCCAGACTCTTCAGCGGATATCTATTAGAATTAATCTGTTTTGCATAATTCTTGATCCGGGTTGGCTCAAACGTCTAAAGCCGGTCTTATAGTGTTTCTGCTTCTTCTCTGCTCTTTCATCGTGAACCTGGGTTTTTCGGCGTTTATGCCTGTCTTCCCCTATCTCGTCCTAGCGATTAAGGGGGTTTTGAAGGAGCTTCCGGAGCTTAGTATGGAGGTTAGGGCTTATGCTGGCGCAATCGAGTTTGGGGCTTTAATGGCGGTTTTTATGGCGACTAGGGCGCCAACCGCCTTCTCGTCCGGCTTTCTAAGCGATTTTCTTGGAAGAAGAAGGATAATGATTATCGGTCTCGTTCTATACTTCGCTTCGAGCCTCGGGTTCGTCTTCTCGAATACCATCCCTGAGCTTCTCCTCTTCAGGGCTTTGCAAGGAATCGCCTCCGGGATGGTTTGGCCTGTCGCCGAGGCATATCTAGCGGATACTACTAGGAGGTGGCAGAGGGGTAAGGCTTTATCAAGCTATGTAGCATCGATGCTGATAGCAGAGCTAGTAGGTCCGAGTATAGGGGTAGCTATCTATAAGGGTTGGGTGGCGATCTACGGCCCCGGAGACTATCTGATGGCATTAAAGTCTCCGGCGATCTTCCTCGCAATCCTCTCCCTAGCATCGGCTTTAACGATCTTCCTCATCCCAGATATAGGCTCCGGCATAAGATCGGGTCAGATGTTTAAGCAGGGCCTTAAGCAGGTTTCATCGATTTTGCGATCCCTTCCTCCGGCGATATCGAGAAGCTTGAAGGTCATGTATTTTAATGGTGTTGCTAATGGATTCGCCCTCGGAATACTTCAAACCGCTCAAGCGATATACGTTATCCAATACATCTCCAAGGATCCGGCATTCCTCGGAATACTCTTCACGGTGTTCGCTGCCTCAGCTCTTCCGACGACCCTGTTATCAGGCTATATAAGCGATAGGATTAAGCGTAGGAAGCCGTTGGTAGTCATGGGCTATGTTGTCGGTAGGGGGGCTTTATTCATAATTCCGTTTATTCGAGATCCCGTAAGCTTCCTAATATTAGTGATTCCCATGAGCGCTACCTTCGGCTTCTCCATGCCAGTTATGAGGGCTCTTCAAGCCGATCTGACGCCGAGATCTGTCAGGGGGACGATCTTCGGATTACAGCAATTCTTCTTTAATGGTGGAGTATTTGCTGGTGCTATCCTAGGCGGATTATTGATGAGATTTCTAACGCCGAACTATTATCGAATTCTCGGCTTAAGCTTGGAGGGAGTGGTTATACCGTTTTGGCTAACAGGGTTTATAGGAGCTTTGACGACAATCTTGTTCGTCTTCTATGTAATCGAGCCGGGGATCTAGCAGATCATATCCTATATCTCTCTAAGAATTTCATCGATCGTAGGCCACTTCCTAGAGTATAGCCTTGGATTTATCCTTGGTATGAGGGCTGAGATTACCGCTTGCTTGCAGAGTATTATCCGCTCCATCGCTCCCTTGGTGAGATACCCTATCGCGCCCTTACCACATCCGATATCCTTTATCCCTGAGATTTCCTCCATAACCTCCTCGGCCTCTCTAGCCTCCTTCCTGACAAGCTTATCGACGACTATTACGGGGAACTCGAAAGCCATGCTATATCCTAGCGTAACCCTTTTCTCCGAATCGACTATTGCGCAGATATGCTGATCAACGTATCCAGTTATACTATACGGCTTCTCGATAAGCCCTGCTTCAAGGCCAACCCCGTAATCCGCTCCAGCCTCCTCTAAAGCCCTAACAGCCCTGATAACAGCTCCCCTAAGAGCCTCCTTAAATCCTATAGGCTGAGGCGGAACATCCACCGGAAAAGCCTCAACAATAATCTCCTCATCGAAAAACTCTCTAAAACAATCTTCGACAGCCTTAATCTTCACCCTATTCAGCGAGCCAACCCCAATCCTCATATCCAGACACCATACAAATGCGCAATATTTTAAGACTGGAAATTATACATTCTCGAAAAGGATTTGAGCAAGCTTTAACAATTCTTTCAATCTTCGTCCATCTTACGGATCTTCGACGCAAAGGATAAAAGCTGTCTAAGCAATATTATAACTGGAGCATGTGTAAGCATCCTAGGTTAATTTACTTGGGCGCTCAGAAGACCGATGGAGGATATAACCACTACTTCAAATGCCTTGAATGTAGTGCTGTGATAATCAAGCTCCCCTCGGGAAGGATATTCCAGATTGGTGGCGTTAAATCCGAGATCGGAAAGCTCTCGGTTAAAGCGTTGATCGATTAAATCCCAAATTTTTTCAGGTCGGCTGATACTTGTTCAAGGTTTCTCGTAGGAGTTCTAGCTCATCCTTTATCGCCTTCTCATGAAAGGGCATAAACCATTCTTCTTTCTTTGATAGATTCCAGATTCTCTCAATCAGCTCGATACTATTCCTGAGATGCTTTTCTATTCCCCCCGGCTCGTAATCGTATCCGGTGAATACGCTCGTTTGCCTCGCAGACCAGTCTCCAGGCTGATCAGCTCCCGGAATATATTTTGGCAGATATCTCTCGAAGGTTTTATAGTCGGCTATCCCGCCTATGAGCCTCATCCTCCGCGTCTCCGCGTAAAAGCTTTCATCCGGCCCGTAGAGCGGCATATCATACTGGTTATGGCATAGAGCTGTTAGGTTTCCTATCGCGAAGAAGTATATTTTCTCGAATCCTAGATTTTTGGCCGTTTGATAGATCCTCTTTAATCCAGGCTCTGATATGAAGCCGTAGATTATGAGTTCTTGGAGTGCGGAGTTCTTTTCTTCAGCAACTTCTGCAAGCCTCCTTAACGAGATTTGCCCCGTTCTTCCGCTTGCCTCGGTATCCGGTTTTATGACGAGTAGGCATTCGCGTCTGGGAAGATTTGAGAAGTCCTCGTAGATTATCTCGAGGGGTTTCTCCCTGGCTTCCTCGTGGTCGCGATATGATGGCGTGATATACCTAGGTCTAATCCATACCTCCCTAAAGTCTATCCCGAAGCTCCTCAACGCTTCGTGAAGCCTATAACCTGGCGCAGCTCTTAGAACATGCTCGAATACTATCGCGTCCCCGCCGTACTCCTTTATCGGGGTTAGCTCGATAATCGCCTTCACGGCCTCCTCGGCCGCCTCAAGACATAGTCTTGAAAGCTCCTCCCCGACTATATGCGGGTGGCATGCGATATCTCTACCAGCCAGGGTATCCACGATATATACCTCGCAATCCTTTGGAAACCCATCAACCCTAAAGACTCTAGCGTCCTCAGATAACTTGGATACTTTTAGTTCCTCGGTTAGATCAACCTTAACTCCGAAGACCTCGATAAGCTTATCGATAGTTGATCCGTCTATGCGAGGCTCGGCCAAGGCTTTTCGAGGAAGAGCTTCTGAAAGCCATCTATTAAACTCACGGGCTTCGAGAATTTCCCTACATCTTCTCGGAGGCTATGCTCCTGGTTCATCCCTATGGGCGGGCTTCTGCTCTCTTGCATGTCTAAGTATTAGATCTGGATTATCCCTAGCCGGGAGATAGACTTTCTCATAGAATTCTCTCTGACTTTCGAGAACGTTTCTCGGAAAGCTTTTAACGTACTCTACTGCAGCCTTCCAGAAGATGTCGAAGTTTTTGCCGAATCTAGCCGCTATCTGCCTATCGAAATCTATCGGCCTTTGAGTTTGGCCGCCTATCGTAAACCATCCTCCGGGAATTCTAAAGGCTACCTCGTCTCCTAGCCTCTCCTCGACCTCGGCCTTCCTCTCAGCCGCCTCGACGAGCCTAGCCCTAGTAGTGGCTCTTCTAGCGGTTACCCCTCTCCTCTTAGCCCAGGCATAGAATATCGCTCTATTCAGTCCAAAGGATTTAGCGAGGGCGAGATCCCCCTTAAGGACATAATACCTCGCGGCCTGGAGCAAGCCCATTACCTGAAATCTCCCGATAGATCTTATCGGGCTTGCCTCCACACCTATGGTCCTTCTCTCCATTCTCTCCTCAGCTACTCCGGCCTTCGTCCTCTCATCCCCCTTAATCTCTTCAAGAGCTTTTAACGCAAGCTTATCCGCCTCGGCCTCCTCATAATCATCCCACCTATTCCAATATCTGAAGTCTTCAGGTCTAGTCCATGAAAGGTCGAACTCGTGAAGTTCGTCCGGCTTTATGGTTACGGCAACTATATCAAGCTCTCTATGAAGGCTTAGGGGCGCGGTGAATACCCTCTGAATATCTATTATGTTCTCCACCTTAAGCCCTCTATCCTTAGACCTCGATCTCTCGCAAATCCTTTGAAGATCATCCTTAACCTTCCTCAGGATATACTCCACTACCGAGAAGGATACTCTAAGCGGATCCCTCCTCCAGATCTCCATGCTTATCGACTTCTCGTTAAGATGGATGTGTATCCCTCTTCCAGACCAGATCAGATATACCGATTTCTCAACCCCCTCACTCCTAATAGCATCTATCATGATGCTTGCAGCCTCTTTTATCAGATCGATCTCCTCGAGAGAGCCATCTATATCCCAGCTCGGAGTAGCCATCAGAATATTCTCCCTACGAGCTACATCCTCCTTCGATTCAAGCCTTTGATAGATATTCGCCGACCCATAGATCGTTCTAAGAACGTTCCTGCCAAGCCTATTGATTATCCTCTTTATATCAGCTGGCTCGCTGATCGTTAACGGCCTCCCTCCATCAGCATATCTATGAAATATCCTCCTCCCACCCCTCGAAGAGCATTCTACAGCAACCCATCTACCACGGCAAAACCTCGCTATCTCCCTAGAGACATCCTCCCTCAGATAATGCTTTAAGCTTACCAGCATCCCAGCCTGCCATCAGATGCTCGTGAAAAGCTCTAATTTAACTTGAGGATAATCTCTCCGCCATACCATACCTCTGGGATATCTCGAGATATTCTAGAAGAATCCTCTCTCCCACTCTTAGATTTTTGAAAGAGCTTGATCCAGGTCTTCCTTAAGATCTTCTACGTCTTCCAGCCCCACGGCCAGCCTGAGTAGGTTATCGGTTATCTCGAGTTCTCGGCATTGTTCCGGCTTCATGTTTTTCACAGCGCTCCAGACCGGATATGCTAAGAGACTTTCAACCCCTCCGAGGCTTGGGGTTGGCTTGATTATCTCGACCGAGCGTAGGACTTTTAATGCCTCCTTCTGCCCGCCTCTCACCTTGAAGCTTAAAACCGCGCCATAGAGCCTTTTCTTGAATAATTTGTCGGCGGTCTTCTTATAGGGGCTATCCGATAGTCCGGGATAGTATACTTTTTCCACTTTGGGATGATCTTTTAGGAACTCGGCTATTTCTAATGCGTTTTCGCACTGCTTTTCAAATCTTATCTCGAGCGTTGATATTCCACGGATTATTAGGAATGCGTCGAAGGGGCTTAGGATTGAGCCGAGTTTTCTTCTCCAGTGCCAGAGGTTTTTGTCATCTTCCTTGTTCTTGACTATTATTGCTCCTCCAATTACATCGTTGTGGCCTGCAAGGTATTTCGTTAGGCTATGCACCACGATCCATGCACCGTTATTGAGCGGGTTTAGAAGTATTGGGGTTGTGAAGGTGTTATCAACTATTAATGGTATCTCTAGCTCGCTGCACCTCTTCGATATCTCCTCGACATCCGCGACCCGGATCATCGGATTCGTTATAGGCTCGATAAGCGCTAGTGATATGTCATCATCTAGCCTTTCTAAAAAATCGTCTGTATCGGATCGTGCTAGAATGCATTTGACGCCGAATCTCTCAAGATCTTGAGCGAGCTCCTGGGTCGCCCCATAGCATTCCTTTGGTAGGAGGATCTTAGAGCCTGCCCTAAGCTTTGAGAGGTAGGCTGCCGAGATCGCTGCCATACCGCTCCCGAAGGCTAGAGCATCTAATCCATGCTCGAGCTTTGCGAGGATCTTTTCAAGAGCTCTAACCGTTGGATTTTCCTCCCTGCTATACTTCAGGTCCAGTCCTCTATCGCTAAGCCTAGGCTTTCCGCTCCTCTTATCTGGATGCTCGTAGATAGCGGTCTGGTAGATCGGAACCTTAAATACTCCCAGCCTATCGTCATAATATTCGTGGCCGTGGATCGCTTGGGTTGGTGCTTTTGGCATCGCTTTTAGGGTTCATCGCCTGCTCATAAAGTTTTATAATCAAATATTCCGATAGGAATCAAGATTTTTAAGCATGAGATAGCCTCGATAGATCGTGGAAGCCATTAGTAGAGATCTTGAGGCTCTTGTAAGGCTTAGGAAGAGGCTTGGGCTAAGCCAGAGGGAGCTTGCGAGGCTCTCGGGCGTGAGCCAGTCCCTCATCTCGAAGATTGAGCGAGGTAAGATAAATCCATCCTATGAGGCTGTTAGGCGTATCCTTAATGCTCTGGAGCTCGTTAGGTCTCGGAGGGCTGAGGGCTTGAGGGCTGGGGATATCTGCACTAGAGATGTTATCTCGGTGGATGCTTCGGATCCTTTAAGAAAGGCTATAGAG
>CAYNFG010000010.1:10752-30291 GCA_964396455.1 uncultured Nitrososphaeria archaeon
CTTCCGGGGGGATAGGCTTGTGGGAAGCATCTCGGAATCGACGATAATGAGGAAGCTTAAGAAGATAAAGTCGTCTGAGATGAGGGTTGAGGAGGTTATGGATGAAGCCTTCCCAACCATACCCGAGGAGGCATCCTTAAGCATTCTTAGACAGCTACTGCAGGAATACCCCGCTGTCCTACTACATAAAAATGGGAGGATAACGGGGATAGTTACTAAGGCCGACCTGTTCAAGGTGCTCGACTCGACATCCTAGAAGAAGCTATTATCCGCTCTTTCCCGTGATCTTTTGAAGGTATTCTTTCAAGGCTTCGACGTTTTCCTTTCGACAGCTTCTCCGCCTCTTATCAATCCGTATCCCAAGCTTCTTGGCTAGGTCTAGGGTTATCCCAGCCTCTCTAAGCTCGTTTATGCTAAACCCTCTTCCCTCCCTCTCGATTATCCTCCCATCCTTAAGCTTCCTCCTAACAATCGGAGTCAGCTCGCTCATAACGATCACCCCGCCTCGGCATTTTTGGCAGGTCGGCTGATAATCCCTGCTAAGAGCCTCCATTTAAACTCGATCGAAAAATCTTATCCCAGCTTACCGAACCTAATTCTATGTGGATAAGCGGCTCATAATAGCATGTTCATCGCTTCTAGCCTTAGCGCTCCTAGCCTCACTAGCCTATATCCACCTAGCCCCCCAATCAGGGTTCTCGCCTCCGAAACTATCCTATCAAGTATTGGGCTGCATCGATAGGCGGGCTGGAGAGCTGTCTAGAGCGCGCTCCACATCTTTGGCGAACCTCACGATCCTCGACTCGGGGATTAGGATAGCTCATAAGCTGACTTACGTCTGCTGTGCGGATATCGTCGTCGAGCTTAACTCCAGCGAGAGGATCGAAGACTATACCGTGCTTAGGATTCTCGAGAGGAATATTGGAGAGGTATGTAGATGTATATGCACTTATACAGTCTTGATAGAGCTAAGCGATCTTAGACCAGGACGCTATAGGATTGAGATATATGGCGTTGAGCATGAGGCGACCCCTGCTAGGAAGCTTTGGGAGGCTTGGATCGAGATCTGAGAACTATCTTTTCAAAACCTCGACTAGCTCGCCGCGTATCCTCACCCGATCCCCGGTCGCTATCTTCGAGATCTCTACCTGGTCTATGCATGGTATCTCGGCTATGATGGCTCCAACAGCTATTATCGGCTCGCATCTAAGATTTATGATCGCTTTTGGAGCTAGCCCGCGCTTCTTCAATCGGAGAAGAACATAGGAGCCTACGGTGGAGCCTTTTCCATAGGGGAAGACTAGAATTCTGCCAGCAATTGTCTCTCCTTCGAGTTCATGGCCTTTCTCGATTATTTTCCCGGTCTCTGGATCTACTCCGCCGTAGAAGCTTATCGGCTGGCTTGTTGTAAGCGCCTCGCCCTCAGCATACCCCCTCCATATGGCTCTGCCCTTAAGCAGTAGGCTCATCCCAAGGCATCCTCCACGAGTTTCTCGATAGGCTCCAGTCTTACGGCCAGCCTATTTAGATTTCGACAATAATATGCTGCCTTGAACGAGTTCGTGGCAACGGATCTGATTCCAAGCTCTCTAATCGGCGCGACTATTGGACAGGTATCGCATACTATCCTGACTCCTAGCCTGCTTAGCCTACTGGCTAGTCCGAGCTTCTCAGCCTCATCTCTAACAGCTCTTGACGCCAGTATCCAGGTCTCACGCCTAACCCTCCTACCGTTTAGAAGCGTATAGAACGATGTTAGCTCTTCTAGCGATGCATGCGGGCATCCGATGAAGATTAAATCAGGCTCCATGGATTCTCCGCCTAGCTCATCCGCCTCTCTAACCAGATCTCTCTCATCGACCTCAATCCTCTCCATAGATCTTTTTTCCCGCATCCTTAACGCCTCGGGCGTAACTCCCTCGACGTGGTAGAGTGCTATTCCGCCTGATGCCGCGAGACCTGCTCCCAAAGCCTTTAGCTCGTCGGGGCTAAGCTGTCCAACGCCTTTGAAGAAGGGTATCCCGCTTCCGATAAGCCTTCCAACGAGATAGCCTAGGGCGGATGCCTCGAAGACGCCCTCTATCCTCGGCGCATGAACCTCTACCGTCGGAAATCTATTCTCTTCGAGGTGCAGCCCGTAAAGCGGCGTCCTACCAGCGATCGCGGCTGCCAAGGCGCTCGGCCCACCCTCCCGATTAGTTCTAGCCCCCAGAACCGAGTTCGCGTAGATTACTGCGGAACTCTCGCTCCATGCTATATGATCTCCGAAGCCGGGCTTATTCCCAGCAAGATATGGCGTGCATGTTAGGGTGGGCTTTACTCCGAGCCTGAGGTAAGCGTCTATAACCCTTAGCTGATTCCTAGCGAAATCCTCTGATATTCCAAGCTCTCTCCAACCTTCGAGATCCATCCCGCAGGGGTTTAGTGTTGTTAAGATCCTAACCCTACCATCTCTCGCTAGATCCTCAAGGAATTCAAGCCCCTCTTCCCCGAGGTTCTTATAGGAGACTCCGGAGATCTGGGCGCTTTTGATCTCTATCATCCGCTCGGCCTTATAGATCTTGCCGAGGGCTACGAGGATCTCCATAGACTTTTGGACGGCATAGCCATACTCGCCTTCAAGCATCCGCTCCTCTTCCTTGGTAAGATACATGTTCGATCACTCTAGATAATCTTCAAGCCTGATCTCATCCTCTCCGGGGATCTTAGCCTTCATAAACTTGCCTCTATCAGCGTTGAGGGGGATCGTGGCGTCGAGACCGGCCTTACAAGTCCTCCTAGTAACCTGATCCGCAGACGGGTCGAGGGATGATCCGTATTCACCAGGCTTCAGTATGAGATCTTTATCGAGCTGGCTTCTCGTGGCTATAGCCCATTCAAGCTGAACCGGATCCGATAGATCGATATCCTCATCCACGACTATTACATGCTTTAGGCTTCGATGAGCTTTAAGCGCCGCCTCGATAACCCTTCTAGGATCCTCATCGCTTCGCTTCCTAATACTTATCGCGCAATGAAGCCAGTTACATCCACCTGGAGTAAGCCTGACATCAACCACATCACAGACCCTCGAAACCTCCATGTATATCGCGGCCTCTCTAGGCATACCCATCAGGATCTTATGCTCGCATCCGGCTGGAAGTATCTGTTGGAATATCGGATCCCTCCTCATGGTCATGCACTCTATCTCGATAACCCTCTGCTTCCTCACGATATCATAGGTTCCCGTAATATCTATGAAAGGACCCTCATCCGCGAGCTCATCGGTGATCCTTCCCTCTAGGACCAGCTCGCAGTCGGCTGGGACCAAGAGATCGCTTGTAATCGCCCTAGCATATCGAATAGGCTTAAGAGCATTCGCTATATCGAGTTCGCTCACCCCAATCCTCCAAGTGACAGCTGCTGCAAGCATGAACGCCGGATGATTCCCAATAACTATCACCACATCTCTAGCCCCCCTCCTAATGAATTCATCAAGATGCCTCGGAAGAATTCTCGCAACAAGCCTATTCCTACCGATAAGCATAAGCCTATGATAGCTCGCATTAAACCCATACTCCCTATCATACGCGATGACTATACCGGAGGTTAGATACGGCCCCCC
The DNA here is from genome assembly GCA_964396455.1 of uncultured Nitrososphaeria archaeon. GTDB lineage: Archaea > Thermoproteota > Nitrososphaeria_A > Caldarchaeales > Wolframiiraptoraceae > Wolframiiraptor. The sequence continues at coordinate 14,357 of CAYNFG010000010.1, forward strand.
ATCCCTCTCGCCGAAGATGAGGAATGGAAGCTTCGTTAGATCCGGATCCCGGATCACGATCTCCTGGCATGGTGGATCTTTAACGATCTTCTTTGAGGGGTTTGGATTATTCATGGCGGCGGCGAGCCTGTTCAAAATCTCGCCTTCATTAATCCCTAATGCGCCAGCAATGATCCTTCTATCGGCGCAGAGGTTTCCAAGGAGTCTAAATTCTGGAGCCTCCTTTATCCGATGAAAAAGCACGGGTCTTGGATCGAGTTTCTTCATCAGGGCGGCTACCTCAAATCTCGCGGAGACAGGCTTCCTCACGTGCATGAGAATTCCTCTCTCATCAAGCTCTTGGATGAATTCTCGGAAGCTCATTCTTCTAGGATATCTCTGGCTGAGATGATATATAGGTGAATTTGGGACCTTATCTTTCGGCTACCACCTCGCTCATCCTAAGCTCATAGACTCTTCCAATATCGCCTCTCGTGATTATCCCTATAAGCCTTCTGCTTCTAGGAGATTCTATTACTGGGAGTCTGCCGACCTGATAATGGATCATCTTCTCAAATGCCTCGAAGAGCGTTTCATCCGGATAGGTTACGATGATATTCTTCGTCATTATCTCCCTAACCTTGACATCCTCTCTTTTATCCGCTGGAAGCCTCAGGATATCCGAGAAGGTTATCATCCCCTCTAGAACGCCGTCCTTCACGACGGGCAATCCCCTGATCTCATGCTTTGCCATGAGCTCCGCAGCCTTCATGACGGAATCCTCAGGGGAGACGGTTATCAGCTTTCTCGTCATCGCATCTCTAACCTTTATCTTCGTAAGAAGCGGGATCGAATATTCGGTCATGTGGGCTGGCGAGTCCGCTCTAGTCGGAACCTGGCTAATGTAGATCGTATTCTCTCCCGTGATGACGTATGCTATCGCCGTCGAGAGCATGGATGGAACGATTAGGTTATATGTTCCGGTCATCTCGCTAACCATTAATATCACGGCTATCGGAACCTTTCCGACTCCTCCGAAGAAAGCCATCATCCCGACGATCACGTAGGGCGCTGGAGAAGCCTCAGGAATTATCCCAAGCGTGTGAAAGATAAGCCACGTCGCAGCGCCAGTCATCCCCCCTATCACAAGAGCTGGCGCGAAAACCCCACCGCTCCCACCAGAGCCGACGGTAAGCGATGTAGCGAGAATCTTCAGAAATATTATCGCGAAAATCAAGGCCAGCGGAATGGCGGAGAAGTCTCCCAAGATCACCTTCTGAAGCCATCCATAGCTGGTTCCGAGGACGTGCGGGATCCAGATGCCTATCACTCCTAGGCCGAGGCCGCCGATCGCCGGCTTAAAGATGTTCGGGATGTCAAGTTTATCAAATAGGCTTTTGATGCCGTAGAACGATTTCACATACAGGATTCCTATTAGTCCGCATAGAACGCCTAGGAAAGCATAGAATATCAGGCTCGATGGATCTTTGAATACATATTGCCCGCCTCCCTCGAAGATCGGCTGCCAGCCATATACTAGCGAGAAGATGCTATATGCGACTACTGATGCTATGAATGATGGTACGAGCGCCTCAACCTCAAAATCATGTAGATAGAGGATCTCGGCTGCGAGGATTGCTCCTCCAAAAGGCGCTCTAAAAATAGCGCCTATACCAGATCCTATCCCAACAGCGACAGCTATCCTCCTATCCTTCTCGGTTAGCTTGAAGATCTTTCCAACAATAGATGCGACTCCAGCCGAGGTGAGTGCGATAGGCCCTTCTCTTCCGGCGCTTCCCCCTGATCCTATCGTAATTGCTGATGCTATCATCTTTATGAAGGGGACTCGCGTCCTAATCTCGCCCTGCTTATTATGAAATGCGTCGATCGCGGCGTCTGTTCCATGGCCCTCAGCCTCGGGAGCGAATAGATAGACTAGTAGGCCGCTGATCAATCCGCCGATACAGGTTACTATCGGTATGAGATATGGCATGCTGGGGAATTTGAATGATGGCTCCCCCTCGCCGGCTGGTGCTGGTGGATAGTAACCGGCTAATCCTTCTAGGAAGAATGATGTTGCGTGTCTAAGCATCTCGTAGAAGGCTATTGCCGATAACCCGGCCGCGACTCCTATTATTATTGAGAGAGGTAGCCATTTTCTAAAGTAATGGCGGGCGACTATAGCCCTAAACCTTTCTTTAGCTTTCTCGAACTCTTCGTAGAGCGGCGTCATGCTCTAAAACACCTTTTCTAGAAAACCATATTTGGAGGTTCTTATCTCGGCGGATAAAGGTTCGTCTTAATACGCTTTAAATCTTTGGAGATGTTTTAGGATGCGGCCATGTCGCCAATCTTCGTGGTCCATGAGCATCATGCTAAGAGGGCTGGACTTCACTACGATCTTAGACTGGAGATAGGCGGGGTTCTGAAGTCATGGGCCTTTAGAAAGGAGCCTCCGACGACGCCTGGGATCAAGAGGCTTGGGATACCCCAGCCTGATCACGATCTCTGGTATGCCGACTTCGAGGGAGAGATAAAGGAGGGCTATGGAGCTGGCCTGGTAAAGATTTGGGATAGGGGCGAATTTAAGCTAGTTAAATATGAGGAGGATAAAAAGATAGTCTTCGACGCTATGGGCTCAAGGCTTAGAGGGAGATATGCCATGATAAACATAGGAAGGGGCTGGCTGCTCTTCAAGCTATCCTAAAATAAGAAGGAAGGGTAGGGAGACCTGAATGCTCAAGATTGAGAATCTTCACGTCGAGGTCGGAGGAAGGCTTCTTCTGAAGGACATAAACTTAGAGATCGGTGAAGGGGAGGTTCACGTTCTATTCGGGCCGAATGGATCGGGAAAATCCTCGCTAGTGATGTCAATCATAGGCCATCCAGACTACAGAATCATTGAGGGAAGGATATTCTTCAAGGGCGTCGATATAACTGAGAAGCCGGTTCACGAGCGAGCGAGGATGGGAATAGGAGTAGTCTTCCAAAATCCTCCCAAAATTTATGGCGTAAAACTGAAGGATTTGATTAATCGGATAGCCGGGAGAGAAGGCCATAGCTACGATACTCTTAGGATCATAGATAGCCTAAACATAGGCGAAAGCCTCCTAGATAGATATGTTAACGTCGGATATTCAGGAGGAGAGGTTAAGCGATGTGAGATAGCTCAAGTCCTAGTCATGAACCCAGACTTCCTAATTCTAGATGAACCCGACTCAGGAGTAGATATAGAGAATCTAGAGCTCATAGGTAGAGAGCTGGATAGATTGCTGAAAGATAGATCCGCGCTCATAATAACTCATCACGGCCATATCCTGAGATACTTGAAGCCGACAAAAGCTCATGTAATGCTTCATGGAAGGATCGTCTGTACAGGAGATCCAGGCCGCATATTTGAGAGAATAATGAGCGATGGCTATAGGTGGTGTGAGAAATGCAGTTTGATGAGAAGAAGCTGAAAGAAATGTTGGAGAAGCCGGCGGCCCATGGCCCGGACCTAGATCTACAGGAGTTCAGATTAGGCGGGGAGGAGAAACTGGAGCTTGGAGAGGATGTTGCCCAAGCGAGTCTCGAAGTCGGCGTAGACCTCGATAAGAGAAGCAAGCTTACGACATTCCTCCAAGTAGATCATCGAATACTCTATACAGCCATCCAGAAACAATTCGAAGGAGATATCGAGCTAATCCCCATCGAGGAAGCCTTAGAGAAATACGATTGGCTCAAAGAGTATTTCTGGAGGCTTAGAAGCCCATACGAGGATAAGTATACCGCATTCAACGCACTATATGGGAAAGGGGGATACCTCCTAAGGATACTCGAGGATAGGAGGATATATATGCCGATCCAGACGTGTTTTCTAACCTACTCTCCCGAGATAGTTCAAAACGTTCATAACGTGATAATCGCGGAGCCGGGCTCTGAAGCCTATATAATCACGGGATGCACCGCTCACAAGAAGGCTCCAAAGGGTCTGCATGTAGGGATAACTGAGATCTATGTTAAGAAATCCGCGAAGATCAACTATACGATGATCCATAGGTGGGGGCCTAGCTTCCATGTTAGACCTAGAACTGGAATCCTCTTAGAGGATGACGCCGAGCTCGTCTATAACTACATCGCTCTCGGAGCTGTTGCCAGCTTTCAATCTCAGCCAACTGCTAGGATCGTGGGAGAGAATGCCACACTATCCATGAATAACGTAGTCTACCTCGATGGCTCATCTGAAATGGATCTGGGAGGCGAGGCGCTTATCGAGGGAAGGGGGGTTAAGGTTGAGCTTATAACCAACGCCGTCGCCGCGGATAGGGCAAGGCTGATTAATAGATCTCGGATAATCTGCGAGGCGGATGATGGTAAGGGGCATATAAGTTGTAGGGGGCTAATGCTCTCTGATCAAGCCGAGATCTCCGCAATCCCATGCCTAGTCTCTAGAAGGATGAGATCTGAGCTAACCCATGAAGCAGCTATAGGAAAGATCTCGGAGGAGCAGCTATTCTACCTAATGTCGAGAGGAATATCGGAGGAAGAAGCGGAATCCCTAATCGTTAGAGGGTTCCTAGACACCTCGCCGTTAAAACTCCCCGAGCACCTTGATAAGAGCGTGAGAAAGATAATAGATCTTGCGATAAAAGGGTTCTAAAAGGGGTTCTGTAAGAGGCTGCGGATCGTAAAGATTATAGGCTTTGCGATAGTAGAATGATATGAGAAGGAGAGTGTGTTAGAGAATCTTGCCGAGGAGATTAGAAGGCTCAGATCTGAGCTATCTAAGAGGCTTGCAGATCTAGAAAATAGGGTTAAGCATCTGGAGGAGACTAGAGACCCATCCTACATGGTTGAGCTAGTCTGGAGGGTAGCCTGTATAGAGGCGTCAGCACAGAGGCTTCTTTCGCATGCTAGGAATACTTTAACGACTTTGCCGCAATTTGAGGAGGAATTGAATAATTATTTCGAGAATCTAGGGGAATTCGTGAGGCTGATGAAGGATAAGGAGATACCGGTAAACTGGAGCCTGCTAGAAAGATCTACCTCGATGGTGCTTCAGGCGGCTAGAGAGGCCGGATTACCCTTTAGGAGCATCGCGTCCTCGATCATTGATAGACTTGATAAGGATGCAGTCAAGGTGCTTAGCGAGGAAATGATTGAGAAAACTTATGGACTAACGGATCTAGAGTACTGGAGGGGTCTTCTGAGGAGACGGCATCTCGTCTAAAATCCTAGGTAATGTATCTTGACGTGATTCCAAAATTCCTCCTCATAAGGTGTTATGAATCCGCAGTGTGGGCAGATGTAAATCTTCGGCTCAGCCTTTTCCCTTCTCGGCCTTAGATCGTTCACGATTATCTCCCCCTCGGATAATGTTATGTTCTCGTAGCCTATTCCTCCTTCTCTTAGGCATTCGATGAGTAGATCGTATAGTTCGCCTATTTCCAGCTTTTTCACCGCTGAGCTATCATCGAGAACTATCTCCTTGTTCTTGAGTATCGGGATTATCGCCCTCTCTATCAGGTTCTCCATTAGGCTTGCCGCCAGCTTGGTCGCGTTCTCCTCCCAGTTCAGCCTTATCCTTATCAACCTTCATCCTCCTCCTTACCGCCCTACTATAATATGTTAACGGGTTTCTTATCCCCTTGCATAGCTTCTCATCCCTCAAGCATAGGCCGTTTAATCTAAGCGTATCGCAGTTTGGTGTGGTGTATCTCGTTCTGCTCCCCCTAAGCCCTGCTATATGCTCGATCTGATATCTCGCGATCCTCTCATTGAAGTCGGGCCTATTCATGTAGAATTTCAGTATTTCATCTGGCTCGAACCCTATATTGACTAGGAAGGATGCGAATGCGAAGTTCGCGAAATGGCTTACGTTCTGGCCTGCGAGCAGCTGATCCGCTATAGCCCTCATGCACGGAGGCCAGGTATCCGGCCCGGATTTTATCGATTTAAGATCCAGCTCTATCGTCTTGGATGGAATCTTCCCCCGGATCTCCTTGATCGCCTCCTCTATGGGCTCTGGAAGATTACTCGGCCTTCCAGCTTTTTCGAGTAGATTGAGGATATGTTCTGCGATCCGGTCTTTTAGCAATCTTATAAGCTCATGCGAGGTTACTAGAACTCTTCCCCGATCTAGGATCCTGTTTACGAGCTTCCATTCGGGCTTATTGAAGGCTAAGGCTCCTCTGAGGTAGTCTTTTAGGCTTAGGGAGTAGTCGTATCCTATCCCGCCGATTATCCTCTTCTCGATCTTGACGTCCAGTCCGAAGATCTCTCTCGCTATCCTAAGGACTATCTCATCCCTCCATTCTGGATCCTCTCCCTCTAGAAGCTTTACGGCTAGGGATGCCTCGGCGAGCGCGTATCTCCTCGCAAGCCTTCGATCGCCTATCGCAGCCACCATTAGTATCGAGAGGGGGAATGAGGCAAGCTCCACGAAATCGTCATCCGAAAGATTCCATGGCCCTATCTCGTCGCCTAGCTCGACGGCGTCTAGGATCCTCTGTTTAGCACGCTCGATTATCCTTCGATAGGCTGGATCTGAGAAGCTCTCCAGCGTTATCCCGTATCTTGAGAGATGCTCCTTCGCCTCGGGTAGGAATGGATACTTCGCTAGAATCGATAATCCTCGGGTTGCAGCCATCCATCAGAGGATATGATCTGGCTCGTATTAAGCTAGACCTCCTTACCAGCCTCCTCCAAGATCCTCCTAAGCTCGGGATCCTTGATCTGGCTTAATGCTGAGCGATAGATCTCTATAGCCTTGCGATTTCCAGCCTTAACGTATTCTAGGGCTTGAAGCCCCATCTCAAGCTTATCCACGTCTTTTACAAGCCTTGCAATCGGCTCTAACCCATCCATATAGCTCTTCCAAGCTTTAAGATACTTCTCCGCTACGCCTTCTGGAAGCTTTTTGGCCAGATCCCGGATTACGCTAAGCTCTTTCTCGGCAAGCCCTCTTACACGCTCCTTCTGCCTAGGGGTTAGATCTCCTATAACCGCCTCAGGTAGATCATGGATAAGCATCATCCTAGCAGCCTCCCCTACATCCATCCCTCTCAGATCGGCTAGGAGGACTGCTAGTAGGGTGGCGGCATAGGCGTGGGCTGCAACGGTCTCGGGTTCATCAACCCCTCGCTCAACCCAGCCAGTCCTCCTAAGATTCTTAAGCCTGACAGCAGCCTTATAAAAGGCTAGAACCGCCTCCCCGAGATTCATTCCAGATACTAGGCTCGTGATAGCCTGATTATAAACTACCCTTATGCCATCGTAATACTAAAGAACCCGAGGTCGAGAAAGCTCAGGCTCGTCGAATCTGCTTAGAGCCTTGACGAACTCCCGCTGCTGTAAGAAGTTCTCGAGGAAAAAGATCTGAGAAGCCTCCCCTATAGGATGCTATCATCGAGATTTGTCAGCCTCCATTTATTTTCGCTTTTGAGGCGTTTAGCTAGCCTTAAGAAGCCTTCTAAGCCTATTCATTATGCCTGAGCTATATTGTGCCGCTTTCTTCGGTCTATTGATAAGCTTCTCGGGTAATCCAAGCTCTCTAGCAGCCATTCTCAGGACCCACTTTCTAACCACTTGGCCGCCTATACTTCTAATCTTAAGGCTTGGATCTATGGCGAGGGCAAGCTCATAGATCTGCCTCGAGAGATAGGGTGCGAGCAGATCGGAGCCGGCTAAAGCTATTGCTAGCTCATCTCTCTCAAGATTTACTCGATGTATATTCTCGATATCCTCTCGAATTAGCTTCGCCGCGTATTCTATGCCCTTCCTTTTCAAAGCATCCTCATACTTCCAGTATCCTCCGAAAAGCTCATCAGCCCCCTGCCCCGAGACGAGGACTCCCCCGCAGTTTCTTGCAGCTAGATGGAAGATCGAGCCTATCGCTAAATCCATTTTGCTATATTCTGGAAGAGCCTTCTTCAGAAGCTCGACGGCTTCTAGAAGCTCGGCCTCCTCCACGATGATCTCTCTAAGCTCGATTCCTAGAAGCTCGGCAGCCTCTCCAGCCCACCGCCGATCCAAACATCTTTCAACGCCGACAGCTATCGCCCTAGCCTTCTTCCCAGCTAAGACTCCTAGATATGCTAGAATCGAGCTATCAAGCCCTCCTGAGAACGCTAGCTCGAACTCGCGGGGAAGATATTTCTCAGCCATCTCCAATAGCTTCTCGGCTAAGACTTTCCAAGGATCCTCGTTTTCCAAGGGCTTGGGCTGAGGCGAATACCATCTCCTCGCTCTCTTATCTCCGTTCTCGATTATCAGCATGGATCCGGGCTGGAGCTGCTGAGAACCCGATCCTATCGGCACCCTCTCTAGGGCGCATAGAAGCTTCCCATCCTCGAGCTTATAGGCTAAAGGCATGTGGCCTATATGATCTCTGAAAAGAATTAGCCGCTTATCGGATGCTATGACTCCGGAGTAGAATCCTTCCAGCTCCATGAGCCTCTTTCCAACCTCTTCAGGCTCATCGGATTCCGCAAGCTTCTCTAAGAATCGCGTATTCTCCGGGGCTATGTGTTTCGAAGCAGCTAGCAAGCCGTCTTTCAAAAGTAAGTCGTTTTTCCTTGTGATGACGTATAGGGAGCCTAGTTCGAGTTCAAGCTCTATCTTCTTGATCGACTCGGTAAGCCTATGTTTTAGCCTGCTTGTTATTCTCTCGGCTTCTCTCTCGGCTTCATCGAGGTCTTTCGCCAGCGTGAGCACTATCATCTTAATCGTGGTTATACGCCAAGCAGCATTTCATTAGGCTCTATCCCTGCTGCATGGAATATCTCCTCATCTATCTTGGATGGCTCTACGCCCTCCTTAGTCTTTAGCTCTCGATACTTTTCATAGAAGGCTGAGCGGACTAGCTCGACCTGATGGAAGAGCTCTTCTCCGTTTCGATAGGTTAGCTTCCTCCGCTTGATCTTGAAGCCGTCCTCCAGCTTCTCGGATAGCTGGTAGTAGATCGTTCCGCCTAACTCCATAAAGGATTTAAACTTCCGCCTAGTCCTCTTCACCTCCGCCTCGACGAGGATCGAGTAAAGCTTCCTAACCCCATTTTCCTCGACTACGACATCTACCGCGAACCCGCATCTACCATGCTTGAGATAGATCGCCCGCTCATGGGGTAGGTGTCTATGGGTCGCTAATCCAACGACATTCGGCCTGCTTATAATCTCGATGATCTCTCTGGTTACGGGAAGCTCTCTCAAGCTCATACATCTGGATTTTTAGCCTCTCCCATATTTAAGCAAGAATCCGCCCCGGGGCAAGCTATTTATCATCGAAATCGAGGTTAGCAGGAGGATAGGGGAGATGGTTAAGGATTCGAAGCCTAAAGCTGGCTCGCTGGCATTCCTTCCGAGATGCAGGGCTAGCAGGCTCGTCCCTAGGGTGAAGTATTGGCCTCCCTACGAGGGAGATCCAAAGCCCCTCGGCTTCCTAGGCTATAAGGCCGGCCACCTCACAGCCTACTACATCGATACTACCCCGAACTCTCCAACCCAAGGTCAGGAGGTAGCCAAGGTTGCAACCGTGATAACTACGCCGCCCATGCTAGCCGCCGGAATAGTAGCATATACCGAGGAGAACCATTCCCTCAAGGAGCTTGTGAAGGTCTGGAGTAAGAACGTTCCAGAAGATCTAATCAAGCGGAAGATACCGACTTGGAGACCGAATGAGGAGGAGGGTCTTAAGAAGCTCGAATCCCTAAAGGACGAGATAGCCGAGATTAGGCTTATCGGAATGGCTTTCCCGAAGCAGGCCGGCCTCTCAAAAAAGAAGCCGGATCTATTAGAGATAAAGGTTGGAGGAGAGATCGATAAAGCATTAGAATACGCGACTTCAAAGCTCGGTCAAGAGATTAGGATAGGCGAGGTCTTTAAGCCGGGAGACTTCATAGACGTAATCGCTGTTACGAAGGGTAAGGGGTTCCAGGGAGTGGTTAAGCGTTGGGGAGTAAAGATTCTGCCGAGGAAGAAGAGGAAGGGTAGGAGGGTTGTAGGAGCTATCGGCGGCAGAACGCCGGGCTACGTCCCCTATACTGTTCCAAGACCCGGCCAGCTCGGCTATCATAGAAGAACAGAATTCAATAAGCGCATACTCCTAATCGAGGAGGATGGGCTTAAGCTAACCCCGAAGGGAGGATTCCCGCACTACGGCATAGTCAAAACCGAATGCATCCTCCTAGAGGGAACTGTTCCTGGAACTCCCAAGAGGCCGATAGTTCTCAGGATTCCAGCAAGACCGCCACCACAGATCGAACCTCCAGAGGTAACCTACGCCGGACTACTAGCCTAAACGCTCCCTATCCTCAGACCCAATCTCCCCTACGCGCTTCTTCCCATCGCCACTCCGCAGGAAGATCCACTGCTCCTCAACCCATTTAATGACTAGAGATGCATAGCTTATTGCCTCCCTCGCATCCTGCCTAGTGTAATAGTTTGCTGGAACACCTTCTATCCAGGCGCTCGTATAGCGTGTTAGGAGATAATGCTTATCCAAGCTCTTAGCAACATGCATTATACCAGTTGTGGGAAGTTCTTCTGGAAGTTTTGAGAGAAGATTTACCAAGCTTCTATCTCGAGCAATTATCCCGAGACCATATAGCAGTCCCTTAAGAGCATATTCGGCTGATTGCTGAGCCTTAAAACACGCCCAATTATAATCTCCCCCATCGAGATCCCTCTTAGAAGAATCTAGGGTTCGACGAGCCATCTCTATCCATCTAGAATACTCCCGCTCATCAAGCAAGGCTCTTCTAGTCCTTATCCTAACATCGCGAATTGAGGGATATAACAATTTAGCCTGCCGGGGGCGGTTTTCGAAGCCTAAACTTCTTCCCAATTGCCCTTAAATATAGGCTTAGAGCCTTAGAGGCTTGGTAGATGAGCCTACTAGTCGAGCTGCTGATGAACACGGAAAGGGCTGAGGAGAGGAAAGCACCGGTCTTAGGTCTAGACGGGAACATCGTTGGGGAGATCACCCTCCCCAAGACCTTTAACGCCCCCCTAAGAGAAGACCTAGTCTGGAAGGTGTTCATTCATCTTCAAACTCACACCCTCCAGCCTAAAGGAGCCTTCAAGGGATCAGGCCACAAGTATTCCGTAGAATCTCTCGGAGCAGGCTATGGAATGGCTAGAATCTCTAGGATAAAGGCTTCTGGAACTGGAAAAGCTCTAGCAGGCGGAATGGTAAACTCTGCTGTAGGCGGAAGACCGGGCCACCCACCAGTCCCAGAAAAGAAGATCCATAAGGATATTAATGAGAAGGAGAAGCGTGCCGCCCTTCTAGTCGCGGTAGCCTACACCGGGAATAAGGAGGCGGTCAAGGCGAGAGGCCATAGGATACCCGAAGACCTAACCCTACCAATAATCGTAGAGGATAGACTTGAGGCGATAGCGAGAACCCGGGAGCTTAGAGAATTCTTAGAGAAGATCGGATTAAAGGAGGAGCTTGAGCGATGCAAGGAGAAGAAGATACGGCCTGGAAAGGGGAAGCGTAGAGGGCGGAGATATAAGCGGAGGGTCGGTCCTCTAATCGTGATAAATGAGGATAAGGGGATTGAGGAGGCTGCCGGCAATATCGCAGGCGTAGATGTTGTAAAGCTTAAAGATCTAAGCGTTCTACATCTTGCGCCGGGGGCAAAGCCTGGAAGGCTCACGATCTGGACAAAATCTGCTCTAGAGAGGCTGGATGAGAAGATTCTAGGTGGTCTAACATGAGGGCATCCGAGGTAATTAAGCGGATAGTCATAACCCAGGATGCGGTCTCCCTAATCGAGAAGGAGAATAAGCTAACCTTCATCGTAGATATCCGAGCGACAAAAGCCGACATAAAACGCGCAATCGAGGAACTCTATGGTGTAAAAGTCGATAAAGTCAATACATTGATAACGCCGAGGGGAGAAAAGAAGGCATACGTAAAGCTGAAGCCAGAATACCGCGCAGCAGACCTCGCGGTGGAGCTAGGAATACTCTAACCTCCCTAGAAATTTTATATACCTTCAACACCAATCTCTAAGCATGGTAAAATACGGGGTCCATCTATTCCTCTGGACCGAGAGATTCGATAACTCGACACTCCACCTCATAGAGAAGGCTAAGAAACTTGGATTCGACGGCGTAGAAGTTCCCTTAATGGAGCTAGAATACATCGATGTCGAAAAGACTCGCAGCGAGCTTAAGAAGCATGATATAGAATTTCTAGGCTCGCTCGGCCTTCCAAAAGACAAGGATATAACCAGCGATGATGAAGAGACTAGGCGACGTGGAATAGAATTTATGAAAAAATGCGTGGATGTGGTCGCTCAGCTGGATGGCGATGCGATAAACGGCGTAATATACATCGCCTGGGGAAAGATCGTGGGAAGACCTAGAACCGAGGAAGAATGGAAGCGTAGCGTAGAAGCATTGAGAGAAGTTTGCAAGTACGCGCAAAGCTATGGAATAAGCCTTGGAGCAGAACCCGTAAACAGATTCGAGAGTTACTTCCTAAACACGGCTGAGGATGCGGTAAAGCTATGCAAGGACGTTGGAGAGCCTAACATGAAGGTCCACCTCGATACATTCCATATGAATATCGAGGAGAAAAACTTCTACGATCCGATAAAGAAGGCTGGAAACCTGTTAAACCACTTCCACTGCTGCGAAAATGATCGAAGCATACCAGGAACGGGACATGTAAACTGGGATCAGGTCTTCCAAGCTCTCGCCGAGATAAACTACGATAGATGGCTCGTGATAGAATCGTTCACCCCAGAGATAAAGAAGGTCGCGGCCTCAACCGCGATCTGGAGAAAGCTCGCACCAGATGCGGATACAATAGCGAGGGACGGACTAAAATTCCTAAAGGATATGGCTCGAAAATACCTCAAAGGCTAAAGCTTGTAGGGCTTTACATCCTTCTTTTTCCCTAACCTTCGTAAAATGGAGTAAAGGATTATACATATCCTTAACCCTCTTCAAGATGATTATCGATGAAGAAGATCGTAGTGGCGATCCTAATCGCGGTCATAGTGGTATTATCGTTCTCGGCGCTATACCTTGGATTAATCCAGAAGCCTCAGGAAGTGGCTCCGAGGAGGAGGTTTACACTTACTAGCGAGGCGTTTAAAGATGGCTCGCGGATACCCGCAAAGTATACGTGCGAGGGCTTGGATATCTCCCCTCCCCTAAGCTGGGAAGATTATCCGCCCGAGACGAAGAGCTTCGTCCTGATAGTTGAGGATCTAGATGCTCCTGGAGGAGTATTCACCCACTGGCTAGTCTATAATATCCCGCCGGAGGTGAATAGCCTCGAAGAAGGCATAAAGCCTGTAGAAAGATTATCATCCGGGATAATGCAGGGAATAAACGATTTCGGGAGGATCGGCTATGGAGGCCCATGCCCTCCGCCCGGAAAGCCCCATAGATACGTCTTCAAGCTATACGCCCTCGATATAACGCTGGATCTCAAGCCAGGCGTATCGAAGAAGGAGCTTCTCCAAGCGATGGAGGGGCATATCCTAGCTGAGGCAACTCTAACCGGAATATACTCGAGATAAGATGGCTGACGATTTAAGAAGATCTCTAGCCTTGGAATGGGGAAACCCTTAATAGATTGGCTGGCTTCTGGCTGGAGTAGGCCGGAGAAGCTGGTGGGCTAGAATGGGTAAGCGGATTAGGGCTCAGAGGCTTGGTAGAGGCTCGCCGACCTTCAAGGCATCCCTTAGAAGAAAGTATGCCGTAGGCTATCCATCCCGATTAATCTCCGGAGATGGCTTAAAGATCGGCGTAGTTAAGGAGCTAGATCACGATCCTGGGAGGGGGGCGCCGGTAGCGCTCATAGCCCTAGAGAATGGCGAGACGTTCCCGGTAGTCGCGATCGAGGGGATGTATGTAGGCCAGGTAATCGAGATGGGCGAGCAAGCATCAATAAGCCCCGGAAATATACTTCCGCTAGGAAAGATACCGGAGGGAACCCCGGTCTCGATGATCGAGCATAAGCCCGGAGATGGCGGAAAGCTCGTGAGAGCTCCCGGGACCTACGCCACGGTAACGGCTCAGCTTGGAGATAAGACGATAGTCTCCCTACCATCGAAGAAGGTGATCGAGCTTAGCTCGAAATGCTTAGCCATGATAGGAGTCGTGGCCGGCGGCGGAATGAAAGATAAACCATTCCTAAAAGCTGGAAAGAAGTATCATTGGATGACCGCGAAGCATAGGCCGTATCCGAGGGTTAGGGGAGTCGCCATGGTCGCAGCCCTACACCCATTCGGCGGAACCCGGAAGAAGCTTGGAAGACCTGAAACCGTATCCAGGAATGCTCCGCCAGGAAGAAAAGTCGGATATATTGCTGCGAGAAGAACCGGTAAAAAGAAGAAGTAGTCCGGCGCGAAATTCACAATAGCTATCTCCTAATGATGAGTTCTCCTGAGAAACTCCTCGACTCCACAACGTTTCTCCTAACAGTCTCCTTCCAGCTAGTTACGCCAATCCTCCCGGTATATCTCCACGAAGTCCTGAAAGCCTCTGAACAGGAGGTAGGGGTGATAATCTCGCTAGCAGCGATAGCCTCCGCGCTATCGAGAACTCCCTCCTCCTTCTGGAGCATGAGAAGAAACGCTATAAGGATACTTGTCTTCGGCGTAACATTAAACTCGATCGCATTATTCGGCTATGCCGTAAGCATAAATCCTTGGATGCTCGCCTTCTTCAGAATACTGCATGGAGTATCCTTCGCATTAAACTATACCCTCATGCTATCCCTGGCAAGCTTAATAGTTCGCCCGGATAGAGCGCATAGCTCGATCACAGCTTATACATCCTCTCTAGCGATGGGGCTTTGGATAGGGCCAGCGATCGGGGTAATGCTAAGCTCCATGATAAGCCTTAGGCTTCTCATGCTCTCAGCAGCCCTAATCAGCCTAACAGCAATAGCCTCCGGAATACTCTTCCTTAGAACAAAACCGGAGCTATGGGGGGACATCTACTACTCTAAAGCCGGGATAATCGAAACCTTGGAAAGCCTCCTAAGAAGACCTATAATGATTCCGACGCTAATCTACCTCCTATACTCGACGGTTATAGGAGCCTTACTAGCCTATGGACCGCTAAAAGCCAAGATCTACTTCGGGATCCCAGACTACCTCATAATCCTGATCTTCACGATATACTATCTGATAGTCTTCCTGCTCCGGACGATCCTATCTAGATCAGCTCACGCGATATTGAATGTCAGGCTGCTTTACCTCGCCCTAAGCTCATGCGCGATCGGGGTTTTGATAGCCGGCTTATCCCAATCCACGCCCCTCTTCATGGTCGGAGTCTATCTGGTAGCCATAGCGCATGGGCTAACCTTCCCCCTAACAGCCCTAACAGTAGCACATATAATACCCGCAAGTCTCAGGATAATCGGCAACGCCCTATACCTGACATCCTGGGATATAGGAAACCTCCTAGGACCAGTACTTGTAGCCCTCCTCCTATCCCTAACCGACCTATCAACCGCTCTAGCTTTAATCTCGCTCTCAGCGGCCTCAGCATTATTCCTAGTCGGCAAAATAATCCGCCTAATCGGCTGATCCTCTAGGAAGCAAGATAAAACTTAATATTTATATGACCGCTAGAATAGCCTCCAACCGTGCCAAGGGAATTCACCTACAGAGGCTACACCCTAGAAGAGCTAAAGCAGATGAGCATGGACCAATTCATAAAGCTACTCCCAAGTAGGCAGAGAAGAAGCCTAATGAGAGGATTGAACAAAGTCCAGCTAAGGCTCCTAGAAAAGGTAAGAGAATACAACGAGATGATAAAGCGGGGAGAAAAGCCCAAAAAACCGATCAAAACCCATGCGAGAGATATGGTGATCCTCCCAGAAATGGTCGGGCTAACAATCCACGTCTATAACGGAAAAGAATTCATACCCGTAGAAATCAAGCCAGAAATGATAGGCCACCGCCTAGGAGAATTCGCCCCAACATGCAAACAAGTAAAACA
>CAYNFG010000011.1:0-28342 GCA_964396455.1 uncultured Nitrososphaeria archaeon
GATGGAACGGATTGGGCGAGGAGTATAGATCTCATAGGAAAGGGGCTTGAGCTTAGCTCCGGAGGCCAGCGTGAGCATAGATATGAGCGGATAATAGAGCAGATAAGGGAGAAGGGCTTAAACCTTAAAGACTTCAAATGGTTCGTCGAGCATTTCAGATATGGCGCCCCGCCGCATGGAGGCTTCGCTATAGGGATCGAGAGGCTTACAATGGTTATCTTAAACCTTGAGAATATTAGGGAGGCCACGCCGTTCCCGAGAACCCCGGAGAGGCTTCTACCTTAAGCTCTCTTAAGTATGAAGATGAAATCCTTTAGATCGGGTATCGAGATCTCCTCAAGCTTAGCCTCTCTGAAGATCTTCATCAAAAGTTCTAAAAGCTTTGGTTTGAGATCAGCCCTCTTCTTCAGGAGGGATATTACAGTATAGCGTTTACCGATCCTAGAAAGCTCGTTAACCGCCTTGTCGAGATCTAGGAGGTGAATCACGGTTATACAAGCCACCAGATCCATCGAATCATCCCTAATCGGTAGATGCTCGGCATCCGCTTGGACGAGCATTCTAGAGCCATGCGCTCTTGATTTTGCGAATCTAAGCCTCTCATCGGAGATATCGATTCCTAGGTAGATCCCCTTATAGCCTAGCATTCTAAGATGTTTCTCCAGAAGACAGGTTCCGCATCCGATATCCGCGACTAGCTTTAGGCTTGTAACCTCTTCTTTAAGCTTCGATAGGAATGCGGAGTATTTTCTTATCTGCTCCTCTCCATAGAGCTCGTCATAGCCCTCGGCGGGGACGTCGTAGCCTATTCCACGCCTTGTTAGAATCGAGCTCTTCAAGGCTTTTCTCGGAGAAAGATCCATATCTCGGGACTCGTTATTCTATTATGCCGGCGATGAAGAGTTTGCCGAGTTCGGAGCGATGAAGTTAAATGGCCCTCGCTGAGCCGGCGGAAGCCGCGAATTCTCTAACCTCTCCCGTTTCTGGATCTATCTTCATAGCTACTTTGATAAGCCTTTTTCTGAAACCTTTTCGAGCTTGGAGGTCGAGCCTTACACTCCATAATCCGCCATGAGATCTAGGTTCTAGGCTTATCGAATCCACCCAGTATTTCCTGATCTCTACTGCTAGCCTTCTTTTAGTCTCTTGGAGGGCTAACTGCTTCGCCTCCTCCCAGGATTTGACCCGCATATCTGGATCGGATATAGGTTTGATCATCTTTGGATTTAAACCTCCTCTCCATTACTATCACTCTGATCTTAAGGCTTGGACAGGATCCATTCTAGCCGCTTTTAGCGCGGGGTATAATCCTGAGAAGATTCCGACGAAGATCGCGAAGAGGAAGCTTTCTAGGAGGAGCTCTGGAGAGATTACGGGCGTATAGGAGATCTGTAGCGCCTGGGCTACTTGGCTGCTCGCCTCCCTGACTTGGAGCATTCTTCCGAATATGTCTCCTAGGGTGAGCGAGGCTGTTACTCCTAGGAGTATTCCTATCATCCCTCCTATGACCCCTATCAAGGCTGCTTCCGCTAGGAATATCGTGGCCACGTCTTTCTGGCTGAATCCTATCGCTCGGAGTATACCTATCTCCCGGGTTCGCTCCATGACGGACATTATCATCGTGTTCATTATCCCTATCCCGGCGACCACTAGGGAGACGCTGGCGACTATCAGCATGAAGATCGAGAAGTTTGAGATTATCGCCTTCACATTCCTCACGATGGTAAGCGGGCTTATTATCTCTACATCGTCGCCGTAAATGTTCTTGACCATATCTATTATCGGTTCAACCGCCTCAGGAGACTCGGCCACGATAACTATCGCCGGATAATACTTGTATTCGAAGAGGTTTCTCGCGGCCTCCACGCTCGCCAGAATGCTGTTATCCACGTCGAGATATGGTGTGGATCCGAATTCGTCATAGATTCCTCCGACCATGAAGCTTCTAGTCTTCATAACGGATCCCTCCTGAATTACCACCGAGATGGATGAGTAGAGGCGTATCCGCTTATTCGGATCCTCTGGCGGATATGCGACCTTATAGCCTAGGGTCACGACGGCTACGTCGGCAGGCTGGAGAGGCTCACCCTCCCTAAGCTTAAGATCCGGGAGTATCAGCTTTATTATCCTAGGATCGGTTGCTAGGAAGTTGACCTGCTTCTCTATCGAACCGGATCTAAGCAGGACTCTCTGGAAGTAGAAGGGGGCTGTAGCCTTTACGCCGGGAAGCCTCGAGAGCATAATCACGTCCGTATCGGTGAATTTTACGCCACCCTCGACGGGGATTATCCAGATGTTATTGCTTCCTATTCTCGATAGGACGTCTGTGAGGAAGTTATCGAATCCGCTCGTATTGGAGACGAGGGTTATCACGGCTATTATACCGATCGAGATTCCGAGAATGGTTAGTAGGCTTCTGGTTCTCCTATCCCTAAGACCCTTAAATGCATACCATGCAATATCAAGTAGCTTCAACCCTCCTCGACCTCCTAGAGAGGTAGATGGCCGTAGCGATGGCTGCTAGGATTATGATGGCTAGGATTAGTGGGAGATAGCTTTGGATTAGGCTCGGCGTGGTCTCTTCTGAGGATTCCTCACTTACCGTTGGTATATCGACGTATGCCTCGATTAATTTCTCTCCATGATTACGTAGCGAGTCGAGGTAGGTTATCTTTAGGACTACCCTCGCCCTACCCTCCTTCTTCGCTAAAGTCTCGATCGGGATATTAAATAGTATTGGTGCATTCGGCTCGACGTCTCCTAGGTAGCTTATGATCGTCGATCCTATATCTCCCTCAGCTATCCTAACCTCGGTATAGGATGCCTTCTCCGTCCCCTCGTTTAGTATCCTTCCTACTAGGAGCAGGTCTTCGCCGAGCTTTTCTATGCTTATCTCCTGTAGCTTGAGATCTATTATCCCCTTCACATACATTCCGAGTAGATGGTTCTCGTTTCTCACTTGGCCTCCGGCTTCCCTAAAGCTTGCAGCAACTTTGAGGTTGAACGGCTCCCCTATGGTCGAGCCTGTTGAGGTTTCTGATGGGACGTAGATCTTCAGCTCTATTACCTTTTTCTCCCCATCTGCGAGCCTCGGTATATTCCATGTCGTTGGCCCTAGGAGGGTTACCCAGCCTACCGTCGGCGAGATCGTTATGGTTAGGTCTTCTAGGTCTTCTCCCGAGATATTTTCTATCGTTATGTTTGCGGATTCTATCATGCCCCCTCTCACGTATTCGCTGGAGTAGATTCTCAGCCTATTCCTCTCACTCTCCTCCAAGACCGTTATCGTTAATCCCTTCTCGATTAGATGCCTTCCCTCCTCGTCAACGTAGGTTAGCGAGATTGGTATCGAGAAAGATTTTCCTGCGGCCAGCTCATTTACGAAGACTCTCAGCCTTAGCTTCTTCTCTGCTCCGGGTGCTAGATCTCCAAGCTTAGCAGATAATGCTCCCTCTTGGACCGTTAGCGGAGGGTTAGCTAGCTGGGATAAGCCTAGCTCTACATTAACGTCTCTAGCGGTTTCCGATCCCCTGTTCGCTACGACTATCGTTAGGTCCGCGGTCTTCGTCGGCTCTAGGATCGGATTCTCTATACTCGCATCTAGGACTACGCCAACCCCGCCTAGTGGCTTGATCTTAAGCGAGATCTGATGCTCTTCCTGAATTCTCGTGCCATGCTGGTTTAGGTAGATTATCGATATCTTTAGGGATGCCGTAGAATCTGCTAGAGACCTACTAGCCACAATCCTGAGCGGTATGCTTTTTGATGCGCCGGGTGGAATGTTTCCGAGGAAGCGTCTTCCGCCGCCCTCAAGTATCGCTAGACCCGGCGTAGCTGAGGTTATCCAGATTTCGGTCGAGGACGAGCTTGCGGATCCGGTATTCTTCACTATCAGGCTTGCATTCTCGATTTCTCCAGGCTTAAGCTCCTCTATGCTTAATGTGGGCTCGAGAACGCTTCTGCCAGTAACCCTAAATCTTACCTTAACGCTGATCAGCGATTCCGTATCATCATCCCATTCAACGTATCTTAAGGCTAGGCTTGCCTCATGAATTCCAAGCTTGACGTCTTCGCCTATATCGAGTAGGAATGTTAGATAGAATCGCTCGCCGGCGGGGACCTGCCTACTCACAGATGGGCCGGCGACCCTACCCCCGCTCTTTGAGTCCGTAAAGCCGTCTGGGAGGTATAGGTATCCTCTGACGTATCTTATTGGCTCGTCCATGGTGTTTATCAGCTCGACTACTAGCTGGACGTGCTTATCTCCGGGCGCGACCTCGAGCTTTGTATCTAGGTCTCCGAACCACGCGTCGGAGAATATTATATCTGGGATAGCGTTGGCAGATGCTGCCATGAATATCGTCGATGCTATTAGTAGGCAGACTAGGATTAGGCTAATTCTCCTCATAGATCACACCATCCCTAATCTTTACAATTCTCTTGGCGGGAGCTGCGGTCTCCGGATTATGGGTAACGACTACGAGCGTAATCCCGAGTTCACGATTAAGTTTTGTTAGCAATTCTACCACCTCTCCAGCCGATGCCGAGTCTAGGTTTCCGGTAGGCTCATCGGCTAGGATTATTTTAGGATTCGTTACTATCGCTCTCGCGATCGCGACCCTCTGCTGCTCTCCCCCGCTAAGCTCTGTAGGTCTATGATCCATCCTATGGGCTAAGCCAACCCTCTCAAGCGCCTCCCTCGCCCTCCTAAGCCTCTCCTCGCCATCTACGCCCCTAACTATGAGCGGGAGCATGACATTCTGGAGTGCTGTAAGCCTCGGGATTAGATTGAATGCTTGAAAGACGAATCCAATAAACCTATTCCTAAGCATGCTAAGCTCGCTATCATTAAGCTTGCTAGGATCACGGCCCTCGATCAAAACCCTACCCCTAGTAGGTCTGTCTAAGGCTCCCGCAAGGTGGAGGAAGGTGGATTTACCGCTTCCAGAAGGCCCCATGACGGCTACATGCTCCCCGCGCTTAATCTCTATATTTAGCCCCCTTAGAGCCGGAACCTCAGCCTCCCCAAGCCTATAGATCTTCCAGACATTTTCGAATTTTATCGCTGGAGGCTCCAAGTCCCTGAGATCACCTCTAGGATCGTTGGAGGAGTTCGACAATAAGAGTTTTTTGTAACTTTTGGAGTATTATTGCGGGAATGATTGATCAACAGCTGATCAATGCGCTTAGGAGGCTCGGTCTAACCGAATACGAGGCCAGAGCATATGTTGCGATTATAGAGCTAGGTCGGGCAGAAGCATCCGAGATTGCTAAAAGATCTGGAGTTCCTAGGACGAGGATATATGACATATTATCGAGGCTTGAGCATAATGGGTTGATCCAGAAGATACGGGAATCGAGGCCAGCTCTCTATACCGCAATACCTCCCGAAAGATCTCTGGAACCGTTAAGAAGAAGACTTTTCGATGAAATCTCCCAGGCATTAGATAGGCTAAGGATACTCTACGAATCCTCCAAGACCGTCTCTAAGTGCAACGTCCTCCTACTTAGAGGAAGCCAAGTATACGAGACTGGGATGGAGCTGCTTGATAGGGCGCGAGAGAACGTTTTAGCAAGGATAGTGTATCTTCCACGAGAAGTTTTCGACGAGTTTATCGATAAGCTGAGAGCCTGCAGGCAGCGGAAAATCAAAATCTATCTCTCGATGGACTTGAGATTGCTAAGGGATGAGATTCCATTAGATAGACTTGAGCGGATTCTCGAAGAGTTTGATGGAAGGGCGTTTAGCCCGCCGATGCCATTCAGCTTCCTAGCCTCCGACTTCCGAGAACTTCTAATCCTCTACGTTAACCCAGGCCAGCCTAGAGAATGCTACGGCTTCTTCGTGCAGGAGCTTGGAGAAGCAAGCAGAATAATGATCAGCAGGATAATTAAAAGAGCATTTTCTCAGGATCTCCGATCTAATGTAAACCCTGATAGATGATAAATTTAGCCTAATCCTCCCGATTCAACGAAGCCTATGAAATCCTCAGTAGAATTGAATTTCTTATAAAACGTGGAGTTCGCGATAAAGCTTACATAGGCACCCGGCATATCCTTGCTCCATCTTTGAACCCATTTAGTAATGGTCTCCGAAATAGGGCTAGGTCTTACCAGAGATCCTGGATTAGATACAAGCTCAGCCAGCCCTTCTTCAAACAATCTGCTCTTCAATCTTGGCGAGATCATTAATGGATTCAGGTATGCTGTTACAGACTCTCTCCGGAGAACGTCGCCTCTCTCGAAGGTTACTCGCATGGCATATTGCCTATCCGTTAGGTAGAGACCTGCCGGATCGACTATCATAAAGCCCTCATCGCTCTTATAGAGAACAGCCATGTGAGCATATAGCGAAGCCCCCTCCAAGGCTATCAGATACACAGCCTCAGAACTCGATCTAGATTCTTGGAACAAGACATAGACTAGGATTGATAGATCCTCGCAATCCCCTCCACTCCTTATCAAAGTCTGTGTAGGCGATGATGCATAGTCCTGTATCGATGTGATAGAGTGATTTAAGACGATTTCATGGAAGTCGTCTGGAATATACTCTAAGTTCCTTAAGATCCAGGTTAGAATCTTTTCAGCCTTGACAGCTGGCGTATCGAGTTTTGAAACGCCAATATCCTCTATAAGCTCTTTCCTCAGCTCCGAAGATTCTCCAAGAGCGATTTTAATGAGGCTTGGTGTCGTCTCCGGCTCTATCAGAACCCTCGCCGAGATTCTATCCAAGAAATCCTCCAGCCTTTCGTAATCTCCCCTCAACAAGGTATAGCTCGAGTTCAGGGCGGTATAGTCTGCTAGCAGCTTGATATACTGATCACTAAATGCGCTAAGATTTCTCTCGAGAACATCCACTCTCCTATGAAGATTATCAAGAGCATTACGTAGCTTAGCGTTCTCGGATGCGAGCTGGCTATAATTCTCTCTTAGGATTAGGTACTCTTCCTCAAGAGAGAGGTGCTTTGTTTTTAGATCCTCGTATTCGGATTCTAGAGCCTCAAGAGCCTGCTTAAGCAAGCTATGTTTTTCTAGGATGTTCGCATAATCTTCCCTTAGGTCTTCATAGCTTCTTTCTAGTCTTGTTAGGAGGGTTAGGGAGGAGATGTTTAGGATTAGGAGTGTTATAATGCATATTGTTAGGATAGTCAGCTTGGCTTTTGACACTATCTTCCCCGAGCCTATCCTATGTTTTTGATATGCTTTATGTCTTCGTCCTTTCTATCGGCTTAGACGTTCCTTTTTGCTAGGAGCTTGTTTATAGCGTTTATCATAGCTTCCACGCTTGCCATCACTATGTCTTCTCTCGCTCCCCTAGCCGAGACCAGATTCCCTCTCTCATCCTCGACCTTTACTATAACTTCCGCTACCGCATCCGATCCTCCTGTAACCGCTTCGATCCTAAATTCTCTTAAGCTTATCTTCGCGAGGTTTTGGGTTACCCTTTGTATCGCTTTTAGGGATGCGTCTACCGGCCCGACCCCGGTCTCCGCCGAGACGTATTCTTTGCCTTTTACTAGGAGTTTGACTGAGGATGTTGGCATTACTCCCGTTCCGGTTACCACGACCAGCTCTTTCAGATCTACTGATTTTTCTTCTGCTGCCGGCGTCTCGATTACTGAGCGAGCTATCGCTAGGACGTCTGTATCGGTTACAGTCTTACCTTTATCTCCGAGCTCTTTGACTCTTCTGAGTATTTCTGCGAGCTGTTCTTCGGTTGGTTTCAGCCCGCTTTCCTCTAGGATCGTCTTTATACCATGTCTTCCGGCATGCTTTCCTGCAACTATCTTTCTCATCCTTCCGACCAACTCTGGTTTAAATGGCTCGAATGCGCTTGGATCTATTACAACGCCTTTAACGTGGATTCCCGATTCATGTGCGAATGCGTTATCTCCGACTATCGGCTTATGTGGTTGGAGCTGTATCCCTGTCAACCTTCTAACCATCTGGGATACCGCATAGATCTTTCTCGTATCTACGTTCGTCTTCTTTCCGTAGAGGAGGTTTAGGGCCATGACCACCTCTTCTAATGCCGCGTTTCCGGCTCTCTCGCCTATGCCATTCACCGTTACGTGGGCTTGCTGCGCTCCAGCCTCGATTCCCGCGAGGGTGTTCGCCACCGCTAAGCCGAAGTCGTTATGGCAGTGGACGCTTATCGGTATCTTTACCACCTTCTTTATCTCGGATATTAGTTCATACATCTTCCTCGGAGTCATTATCCCGACCGTATCCGGTATATCCACTCTATCTGCTCCGGCCTCCTCCGCGACCATGCATACCTTCTTGAGGTATTCTAGATCCGTTCTGGTGGCGTCCATCGGGGAGAATTCGCAGATGAATCCATGCTCCTTAACATATGATATCGATTCGGCTATTCTTTCCAACGCTTCTTCCCTGCTTATTTTTAGGACGTTTTGTAGATGGACGTCGCTGGTGGAGAAGAATACGTGGAGGGAGTTTGGCTCGACGCTCATCGCAATCTCGATGTCCCGGTTATCTGCTCGTGCGAGAGCGCATACCTCTGCTTTTAATCCGGCTTCGGCTATCATCTTGACCGCCGTTCTCTCGCCTTCGGATGCTGCTGGGAAGCCGGCCTCGATTACATCGACCCCAAGTCTATCGAGCTGGATCGCTAATTCGAGCTTCTGCTCCGGGGTTAGGCTTACTCCGGGAGCCTGCTCTCCATCTCTAAGAGTTGTATCGAAGATTCTGATAACCTCGCTCAAGGCTGTCTCTCTGAGAGAGTATCTAGATAATTAAGCTTTCCGCTCGAAAATCTCAGCGACCCCTCCTTCTGCAGCTATTCTGCCCTCCTCCAGCAGAACTACCCTATCGGAGATCGAGTATGCCAGAGAATAGTCATGGGTGGCTATTACGATGCCCGCGCCGCTTTTGGCAAGCTCCTTCATCATGGAGGTTACTAGGCTGCGCTTCTTTAGATCCAGATGGGCTAGAGGCTCGTCTAGGAATAGGAATCTCGGATTAACGGCTACTGCCCTGAGGATGGATGTTAGCTGAGCCTCGCCAGCCGATAGCGTGCTGGCAGGCTTATCCGCCAAGGATGAGATATCGAACTTTTCGAGGAGCCTTCTCCCAAGCTCGAGCGCATCATCTCTCGGAAATCCTCTTAGGAGAAGCGGGTAGGCGATGTTGTATAGAGCGGTTCCTTTGAGTAGTATAGGTTTTTCGTGGATATAGACCAGCCTTCTACGAAAGCTTATCCTCTCAGCCTTATCCAAGGTCCAGAAATCTCTTCCCCAAAGCTTGACCGATCCTTTGGATGGCTTGTAGAGTAGGGAGGCGATCTTAAGCAGGGTGGTCTTGCCGCTTCCATTAGGCCCTATTATCACCGAGATCTCCCCCTCTTTGAAGGTTATCGAGATGCCCTCTAAAGCCCATCTTTCAGATCTAGGATATCTGAACCAGATGTTTTCTAGCTTGATGCTCATATCGCCTGCATCCTCCTCAGGACTCTAAGCGATAGGGAGAATGCTATGAGAAATGCTACTAGGATCGCTCCTAGGATTAGGGCTAGCTCGAATTCCCCCCTCGACACCTCTAGGGCTATCGCGGTCGTTATCACCCTCGTATACCCCCTTATATTTCCGCCCACCATCAAGGCTACCCCAAGCTCTCCTAAAGCTCTGGAAAACGACATTATCATCGAGACGAGTAGACCCGGAAAAGATTCTATTAGAACAAGATGCATTACCTGCCTATCGGTTGCACCTAGGGTTAGGGCGAGCTCGCCATAAACCTCCTGCGCATGATATAGAACTCGAAAGCTTGTGGAGACGAGGAGGGGGGTTACTAGAATCGCTTGGCCGATTATTATCGCGTAGGGCGTGTAGAGCAGCTTTAGGACTCCGAGAGGCCCTCTGCTTGAGAGGAGGATGTAGAGAATGAGACCTACGAGGACTGTCGGGAGACCTACGATCGCCTCGAAGACCGGCATGAGGATGGTTGAGAGCCTTTGAGATCTAGATATCGAGTATGCTATCGGGATTCCCCATAGGCTTGCGAGAAGCGTCGCCGCTCCAGATACCGTGATGGATCTTATGGTTATCTCCAAGACCTCGCTAAGCATCGATTACTCACCCTCTCCATCTTCTAGGAGGATGCAAGCCTGCTCCAAGTTTCCTCGAGCCAGCTCAGATTATCTTTGGCCGGATTGAATAGAGGCCGACCATATCTATCGACGCCATAACTCGCTATGAGATCCTGGCCATCACCAACTACGAAATCCATGAACTCTATCGCCAAATCTCTCTCGGGATCCTCGCATGTCGATACGAGATATACGCTATAGATGTTTATGAGGTCCACGCCTCCCTGATAGAGTATCCGGAGATTTGGTAGCCTACCCTCACTCCTGAGCTTAAGATATGTTCCTATATCGGAGAGAGTATACGCGTTTCTCTCATTCGCGACGAGGAGGGTGGCGCTCATCCCGCTTCCAGTCTCCATATACCAAGGTTTCCCACTCGGATTTAGCCCGGCAGCCCTCCATATCGAAAGCTCTTTTACATGCGTTCCAGAATTATCCCCCCGGCTCACGAAGCATGCTTTCCCAGCTTCTCCAGCTTGATAGATTTTCGAGAAAGCTTCCAGCGGGCTTTTAGCATCACTTACTCTAGCTGGATCGCTAGCCGGCCCAACTATGATGAAGTAATTGTATGCGAAGATCCTCTGATCGGTTATCACCCCTTTCTCCAGATATTTTTTCTCTAGACTTGGCGCATGGACGAAGACCATGCAGGCGTCTCCAAGCTCGGCCCGTCTTAAGGCTTCGCCGCTCCCAACAGGTATGAAGTCGAAGCTTACGCTGGCTTCTCTTTTAGAGAACTCGCTTGCAAGATAGTCTAGGAGACCTGTAGCATAGAGGCTTGTAGTTGTCGTTATTCTAATCCTAGTCTTCTGGCCTAGATGTAGTTGGATTGAGATTAGCCCGGTTATCGCTATCGTCGCGATCAATAGTATTGCGTAGATTTTCCTCATTTTCTCGCTTGGTTTTATTGGGCGGCGTATTTATCGTTATCGGATTTCCGATAACGCTTACCCCTCCTCCTCAACAACCTCCTCCAGAAGCTCGGCAACCCTCCTCCCAAATTCATCAGTTCTAGATCTTCCTCCGAGATCCGGGGTTAGGAACCTCCCCTCCTCCAAGGTCTTTAGAATAGCCTTTTCCAGAAGCTTGGATGCTCGAATACACTTCTCATCGGAATATTTTCTGCCGAGCCAGTCGAGCATCATCACCGAGGATAGGATCATGGATGTTGGATTTGCTATACGCTTACCAGCTATATCTGGCGCGCATCCGTGAACCGGCTCGAAGATGGCGTAATCGTCTCCGATATTCGCTGCTGGAGCGAGTCCGAGGCCGCCTACTACTTGAGCTGCTTCATCCGAGAGTATATCCCCGAACATGTTCGTCGTAACGATTACATCGAATTCATCGGGTCTTCTGATGAGATTCATGGCGGCTGCATCCACATACATCTCCGAATAAGATACATCCGGATACTCTCTGGAGACTTCTCTACAGACTCTTGCGAAGAGACCGCATGTCATCCTCATCACATTCGCCTTATGGACGGCGACCAGCCTCTTCCTCCTCTTCCTAGCTAGCTCGAAGGCGTATCTCGCTATCCTCTCGCACCCCTTTCTAGTTATGATCCTCAGGCCGATGGCTATATCGTTGAACTCGAACTCAAACCCCTTGTATAAGCCCTCGGTATTCTCCCGGACTATAACCAAGTCTATCCCCGATCTAAGCGATGGAACGTTTGGAAGAGATTTTGCAGGCCGGATATTCGCATATAGATCGAATAGCTGCCGAAGCCTAACTATTACGTCTGCGGCGGTCTCCCCCACAGGGCCTTTTAGACAGGCGTGAGAATTTCTTAGAATCTCTATGGTTTCCTCCGGAAGCGGCTCCCCCGTCTCCTCAAAGCATTTATCCCCAGCCCTAGCCTCTATGATCTCCAGGCTTAATCCTAGGATGTCTTGAAGCTTTAGTAGAAGTGGTAGCGTCGCTTCTACTTGCTCAGGTCCTATACCATCGCCTCTGATCAGGGCTATCCTATACCGCATCCCAATTATCCCTCATGCACCGTTATTTTCCTCAATAGCTTTGAATCCTATTCTAGGCCTAGCTTCTTTCGGACGTATTTCGTTAATCCTCCGGCTTTAATTATTTCGAGGGCTAGGGGTGGGAGCGGCTTGGCCTCGATCTTTAGCCCCCTGGTCTTATTCTCGATTACGCCCTCGACCACATCTATCTCGAGCTCGTCTCCTTCGCTGACTGATCCTTCTAGATCCGCCTCGAGGATTGGGAGTCCTATGTTTATCGCGTTTCGATAGAAGATCCTCGCGAAGGATTTCGCGATAACGCATTTGGTGTTCGCATGTTTTAGGGCTACGGGCGCCTCCTCCCTACTCGACCCGCATCCAAAGTTTTTACCGGCGATTATTATCGCTCCATCTCTCGCCTTCTCCGGGAAGCTTGGATCTATCCCCTCCATGGCATGTTTTGCAAGCTCCTTGGGATCTTGTAGGACTAGGTATCTTCCCGGGATTATTATATCCGTGTCTATATCGTCTCCGTAGATTATCGCCTTCCCCCTAATCTTCATCCCTCGACCACCTCCCTCGGATCGGTTATCCTGCCGGTTATCGCCGATGCCGCGACAGTTGCCGGCGATGCGAGATAGACCTTGGATTTCGGGCTTCCCATACGCCCGACGAAGTTTCTATTCGCGGCACTTATACATATCTCGTCGTCGGCTAGGACTCCTCGGCTTATCCCTATGCATGGGCCGCAGCCCGGCCCTCCGACGATCGCTCCGGCCTCAACGAATATTCTTATCAGCCCTTCTTCGAGGGCTTTGCGATATACCTCCTGCGATCCGGGGATTATCACGAGCCTTACGCCCTCCCTGACCTTCCTGCCCCTGAGTATCTCGGCGGCGGCTCTTAAGTCGTCTAGCCTGCCGTTCGTGCATGTTCCTATGAATCCCTGATCTATCTCCACGTCTCCCAGCTCTGAGACAGGTTTCACGTTATCGACTCTGGGCGGGATCGCTATCTGTGGTTCGAGCCTCGAGGCGTCGATCTCATAGGTTTTCTCGAAATCTGCGTCTGGATCGCTTTTAAGCGGGGTGAATTGCTCATTCGTTCTCTCCCTTACGTATTGGATCGTCTTCTCATCAGGCTCTATTATCCCGGCTTTCGCCCCGGCCTCGATGCTCATGTTACAGATGGTCGCCCTCCCATCTATCCCGATCTTCTCGATGGCCTCGCCCGCGAAGACCATCGCCTTATAGGTTGCTCCATCAGCTCCTATCATCCCGATTATATGGAGGATCAGATCCTTCGCATACACGTGGTCTGGAAGCGATCCTCTTACATCGAACTTCATAGCTTCTGGAACTCTTAGCCAGATGGAGCCTGTGGCGAGGACTGCGGCCATATCGGTCGCCCCTATCCCGGTCGCGAAAGCTCCTAAAGCTCCATAGGTTACCGTATGGGAGTCCGCTCCAACTATAAGCTCTCCGGGCTTGACATGGCCTTTCTCGAGCATGACTACGTGGCAGACCCCTCCCCGGCCGATATCGTAGAAGTGCTTGATCCCCTGTTCTCTGACGAAGCTTCTAACCTTCTTCTGAAGCTCGGCAGCCTTTATCGTTGAGGGCGGGACATCGTGATCGAAGATTACGACTATCTTATCCGGATCCCAGACCTTCTCGACGCCGATCTCCCTAAAGGAGTCTATTACTCTAGGTCCTGTGAGATCGTGCATCATCGCTCTATCAACTCTAGCGTCGATAATCTGGCCCGGCTCAACCCTCTTCTCCCCAGAGGCTTTCGCCAAAATCTTCTCGACGATATTCAAGCTACTACTCCCTCCTAGGAAGGGCGTTCCTAAAGCCTTTAAGATCGCCTACATTTAGTTATTCCTCCAGCCCGGCTAGCCTCCTAATACGCCTACCGACCTGCTCGAGCGGATGCTTCTCGATCTCCTCCATTAGCTTCTTGAGGGTTGGAGATCCCCGCTCATACTCCCTAATCCATTCTCTTGCGAAGCTTCCATCCTTCACCCGTTTCGCGGCAAGCCGCATATTCTCCTTGACATGCTCGTCTATTATCTTCGGCCCGATGGCGAGACCGCCGTATTTAGCCGTGTCCGAGACCGCCTTCAGCATCCCGGTTAAGCCGCTCCTATAGATGAGGTCTATTATCAGCTTAGCCTCGTTACATGCCTCGAAGTATGCGAGCTCTGGAGGATATCCTTCCTCGACTAGGACCTCGAAGCCCTTCTTGATAAGCTCCATCAATCCTCCGACTAGGACCGTCTGCTCTCCTATTAGATCGCTCTCGGTCTCATCCTTGAACGTCGTCTCTATCACGCCTATCCTAGTCGCTCCTATACCCTTTGCTATCGCTAACGCCTTCTCCTTAGCCCTACCGCTATAATCCTGCTGGACCGCTATTAGAGCTGGAACGCCGCTTCCATTAAGATAGTTTTGCCTAACTATCGGCCCAGGCCCCTTCGGAGCAACCATGATGACGTCTACGAATTCCGGTGGGACGACCTGCTTGTAATGTATGCTGAAGCCATGGGAGAAGCATAGGGTCTTGCCTTCTGAAAGCTGGTCTCTAACGTATTTCTCGTAGACCTCTCGATGAGCCATATCCGGTATGAGCATGTAGATTATCGTTCCTTTTCTCGCCGCCTCATCTATCGGATAAACCTCGAACCCCTCCTCCTCGGCGAGCTTCTGGGATCTGCCGGGTCTACAGCCTATTATCACCCTTAGCCCCGAGTCTCTTAGGTTTAATGCTTGATTCCTGCCCTGGCTTCCATAGCCTATAACGGCTATAACCTCGTTCTCTAGGATCGAGAGATCGGCATCCTTATCGAAGTATATCTGAACCATGAATCTTCAAGAGTTCGGTTACCTAAATAAAGATAGCGTAGCCTTTTAGAAGGTGAGGTTTAGGCTATTCTTTCGCCGACCTCTGGAGGGCTGTCGCACCTGTTCTCGCAAGCTCCTTTATCCCGAAGCTTCTCATAAGCTCTATGAAGGCGTCTATCTTATGCGGAGATCCCGTTACCTCTACTATCGCGGCGTTCGGCGCTATATCCACTATCCTTCCCCTGAATGCTCTCACGTAGTAGTCGAGGTCGGCTCTAGTCTCCTGATCCGGGACGTGAACCTTGACTAAGGCCATCTCTCGGATGACCGTGTTCTCCGGATCCAGCCTTGAGACCTTGACGACGTCTATCAGCTTTCTAAGCTGCTTTATAACCTGCT
Source organism: uncultured Nitrososphaeria archaeon (assembly GCA_964396455.1). Taxonomy (GTDB): domain Archaea; phylum Thermoproteota; class Nitrososphaeria_A; order Caldarchaeales; family Wolframiiraptoraceae; genus Wolframiiraptor. The sequence continues at coordinate 15,318 of CAYNFG010000011.1, forward strand.
CCACCACCGCCTCGTCGCCATAAAGCGTGATGGTCATTCTCGAGTGATTCGGGTTCTCGGTTGGGCCTACCGATATGCTCTCTATATTGAAGTTTCTCCGCCTAATTAGCCAAGTTACCCTGAATAAGACTCCGGGCTTGTTCTCCACGATGAAGGAGATTACGTTTAGAGGTTGTTTAGGTCTTCTAACCTCCATCACTTCCTCACCTCTCTTAGATCTACTATGGTCTCGGTTAATGGTTTTCCAGGAGGCGCGAATGGTAGGACTGGCTCATCCGGGGATATCCAGACATCTATCACCGTGGTTCTATCGCTGTTCATGGCTTCTTTAAACGCTTTGGAGAATTCTTCTAGGGATTGTGGGCGTGCCGCGTTGGCTCCATAGGCTTCGGCGAGCTTTACGAAGTCTGGGCAGCCGCGTTTTAGGCAGGTTGCGCAGTATTTTCTGCCGTAGAATAGGTCTTGCCAATACTTTACCATGCCGAGCCAGCCGTCATTCATTATGACTACGATGACGGGTATCTCGGCTATTATCGAGGTCGCAAGCTCTCTCTCGGTCATTAGGAAGCTTCCATCGCCATCTATATCTACGACTACGGATTCCGGCTTAGCAACCTTCGCTCCGAGCGATGCCGGGAATCCAAACCCCATGGTCCCGAGGCCGCCTGAGGTTATGAATGTTCTCGGATGATATGCTTCGAAATATATCGCCGCCCACATCTGATTCCTCCCCACACCCGTCGTAACTATCCCATTGGCGGGTAGAAGCCTTCTAATCTCCTTGATCACGTTTTTTGGCGAGAGCCTGGAGCCGCCTCCAGAGGAGATTCTTCCATCGATCTCCCTCTTAACTTGCTTAATCCTCTCGATCCAAGCCGATCTATCAAGCTTTCTTGAAAGAGCTTTTACCGCTTCGAGAATCGCTTTAAGAGCTCGTTTAGCATCAGCGACTATCGGTATATCCGGCTTAACATTCTTCCCTATCTCCGCCGCGTCGATATCCACATGGATTATCTTCGATTCTTTGCCGAATTCCTCAAGTCTTCCAACTGATCTATCGCTAAACCTCGTTCCAACGGCTAGGATTACGTCCGCCTCCGTGATTAGCTTATTCGCGGCGGCTGATCCATGCATCCCTATCCTTCCGAGGAAGAGTGGATGATTTTCCGGGAAGGCACCCTTACCCATTAGGGTTACGGCGACCGGCATCATCATATACTCGGCTAGGCTGCGAAGCTCCTCCGAGGCATCCGCTAGGATTACTCCTCCGCCAGCAAGTATTACAGGCTTCTCAGCATCCAGTAGAAGCTCCGCAGCCCTCTTCACCTGAAGCGGATGCGGATCTACCACGGCCTTATATCTTTCAAGAGAACCCATTCCGGGGTCTAAGGTTATCTCCGCCTCCTGCCTCTGAACATCCACCGGAAAATCTATCAAGACAGGGCCCGGCCTACCTTCAGAAGCTATATGGAAGGCTTGCCTAACTATCCTCGGAACCTCCTCGGGGCTTTGTAGCTGGAAGGTGTATTTCGTGATCGGAGTGGTTATCCCGATTATATCGGCTTCTTGGAAGGCGTCCCTACCTATCATATTCCTCGCAACCTGCCCTGTAATCGCTACGATCGGAGATGAATCCATGTACGCGGTCGCTATACCCGTAACCAGGTTCGTTGCCCCCGGGCCGGAGGTCGCCATGCAGACGCCTATCCTACCGCTTGCTCTAGCATAGCCGTCGGCTGCATGAGCCGCGCATTGCTCATGCCTTACCAGTATATGTCGGATGCTGGAGTCATAGAGAGCATCATAGACTGGGAGTATCGCTCCGCCCGGGATTCCAAATATCACCTCAACCTTCTCGTTCTCAAGCGATTTGATTAATGCTCTGGCGCCGCTTAGTCTCATAGTCTTAAGGCAGAGAATAGGATTCTGGTAAATTAATCTATCCGCAGCGGTTTTCATGATTTAAGTATTGGAGTGTTAGAGGCATGATGAAGCCATGAGAAGTGATGTTATTAAGCATGGTTTGGAGAGAGCTCCTCATCGAGCGCTCCTCTATTCGCTTGGCTTGGATAGGAGCGATTTCGAGAAGCCGTTTATAGGGGTTGTGAATAGCTATTCTAGCCTCGTTCCAGGCCATGTTCATCTTAGGAGGATCGCTGAAGCCGTTATTCAGGGGGTTAGGGCTGCTGGCGGAGTCCCATTCGAATTTAATACGATAGTGGTCTGCGATGGCCTCGCCATGGGTCATAGGGGGATGCATTACTCGCTTCCATCCCGAGAGCTTATCGCGGACTCGGTCGAGACCATAGTCGAGGCTCATTCTTTAGATGGGGTCGTCCTGATACCGAACTGCGATAAGGTTACCCCTGGAATGCTTATGGCGGCTGCTAGGCTCGATATACCGGCGATCGTCGTTACCGGAGGTCCTATGATCTGCGGATGGTTTAGGGGGAGGAAGGTGGCTTATTCCCATGTCTATGAGGGGATCGGCAGGGTTAAGGCTGGAGAGCTATCAGAGGAGGAGCTTGAGGAGCTTGCGAGGACCGCCTGCCCGACCCCAGGCTCATGTAATGGCCTCTATACCGCGAATACCATGGCGTGTATGACCGAGGCTCTTGGATTAATGCTTCCAGGAGCTGCAACTCCTCCAGCCACCAGTTCTAGGAGGCTGGCGATAGCCTTTGAATCGGGTAAGAGGATCGTGGAGATGGTTAGGGAAGGGCTTAAGCCTTCAAAGATCCTTACCAAGAAGGCTTTCGAAAATGCCATCAGGGTAGATCTCGCTCTGGGAGGATCGACGAATACGGTCCTACACTTGATGGCGGTTGCCCATGAGGCCGGCGTCGATCTAAGGCTTGATGACTTTGATAGGCTTAGTAGGGAGACGCCCCAGATTGCTGAGCTGATACCAAGCGGCCCATACGGCGTAGATGATCTCGATAAGGCTGGCGGGATACCAGCGGTTATGAAGACCCTCGAGCCTCTACTACATCTCGATGCATTAACGGTTACGGGAAAGACCCTCGGAGAGAATATCGCCGATGCGAGGAGGCTTGACGAGAATGTGATAAGACCGCTCGAGAAACCCATTAGGAGGACCGGCGGCATAGCGATCCTAAGAGGAAACTTAGCTCCAGAAGGAGCGGTTCTGAAGACGGCGGCGATCCCGCCGAAAATGATGAAGTTTAGAGGAAGAGCTAGAGTATTCGATTGCGAGAAAGATGCAGTCGAAGCCCTGCTCGATGGGAAGATTCGCGAAGGCGAGGTGGTCGTAATCAGGTATGAGGGGCCGAGGGGAGGACCTGGGATGAGGGAGATGCTCGCGCCAACAGCCACGCTCGTCGGTCTAGGACTCATCGAGAAGGTAGCCCTCATAACCGATGGAAGATTCTCCGGGGCTACGAGGGGATTATGCATAGGCCATGTATCGCCCGAGGCGGCTGACGGCGGACCTATAGCGGTTTTGGAGGATGGAGACGTTATCTCCATAGATGTTGATGCGAGGAGGCTCGACGTGGAGCTCGATGAGAGAGAGCTGAAGCGTAGGCTGGAGTCTTGGAAGCCTCCAAAGCCTAAGATCGGGCGGGGATGGCTTCTAAGATACTCTCTAAGCGTATCCTCCGCAAATACCGGAGCAATTATTAGACCGGGGAGAATCTGAAAGTCTAAAAGCTGAGAATCGTGAGACCATTATGGAGATGGCTTCCGGAGATGAGCTAATCGAATTTGAGGGCTATCTGGTCTCGATAACGCCGAGGATTAGAAGAGGGCTTCCAGAATATGCGTTAAAGATCATAACGTTTGGAGGAGAATCCAAGACCGTCTATACTAGAGAGCCAAAAATCCTCCTCAAACCAGGCTTACCGATCCACGTTAAGGCGGTTCTCAGCAGGCAATCCGAGAAGCCTAGATGGATGATCGATGAGATAAGGATCCTGAAGAATGTCGAGACCCTAGAGCCGAGGCCAGCGATAATAGAGGAGATCGTCAAAGGGGTATATCCTATTGTCAGCGGAAAGCAGGAGAATAAGATCTTCAGCGTTCCAGTCGAAGAGGATCTCCTATCAAAAATTCCAGAAAAGCTCCCGGAAAAAATATACTGCATATTCCTTGAAAAAAGCTCTCAGATAAAGCTCGTCGAAGTCTTACACGAAAAAGAGTATAGGATCTTTGATAGGATCGCGAAATTGATCTCGGAGCTCGATAAGGAGTCATCTGACTCGGATAGAGCGGTTAAGGAGTATTTGAGAAGATTATGAAGGACTTCATCTGATGAGTTTTCTAAAGTTTGAAGCTATCCTCTCCTCCACAACCTCTTCGCACATCCCCTTAACCTCAGCAATATATTTCACGAGATCCTTAATCATGTCTGGTCTGAGGTTTAACCCCCTATAGCTGTATGGTCCATCGCTCTCCGTGAGAATTATCTCCATCGATGCCTCCTCGAGGACGCGTCTATGCCTCTCCTGAATCCTTACTGCGGGGTTTATCGTGATGAAGTATCCGCTAAGGGCTATCTCATCTAGAAGCTCTATAGGTCCGCTAAACCAGTGGATTATCGCATGTTCAACATCGTATTTTCTTAGGATCTCCAATACCTCCCTCCATGCTGCCCGAGCATGAATATTCATCGGGAGATCGTATTCTGATGCGAGGATGCAGAATCTCTTAAAGACTTCCATCTGCTTCTCATAAGTCTTCTTCATCTTCCCGTCTAGGCCGACCTCACCCAATCCGCGTATATCATCCCTCTTCTCCACCAGCTGGATAACGTTTTCCAGCTCAGATCTCGAGACCTCCTCAACGTTCCAGGGATGTATCCCGATAAAGGATATTATATTCGGAAATTCCTCCGCTAGGCTGAGAGATTTCATACTGCTTTCAAAGTCCTCGGCGACGCATATGATCTTCATGGACTTATATCTCCTAAGCTCTCTACTGGAGAATCCGTGGGCGTGGCAGTGAGCATCGATAAGCATGATCCGTCAGGGATAGTGATCTTAACCCTGCTTTAAGGCTAATGCTTTAATTGATCAAAAAGGATTTACATGGATATGAAGTCGCATCTCAAGGAGGTTCGCGTGAGAACGAGGTCTAGGATAGAATTTAGGAATATTACGGGAGATGTTCGCAGAGCGGTGGAGGAGAGCGGGATAAGATCCGGAATCGTAACCGTATACACTCCTCATACGACGACAGCCATATTCGTTAATGAGGACGAATCCGGCTTAAAGAAGGATCTAAAAACAGTCTTGGATAAGCTTGTGCCGGAGCAGGGAGATTACGAGCATGATCGCGTAGACTATAATGCGTTCGCCCATCTAAGATCGATCATCGTAAATCCATCGGTAACGATACCGGTGGAGAACGGTAGGATCATGACGGGAGTATGGCAAAGCATATTCTTAGCAGAATTCGACGGGCCGCGTGAGAGGAGCGTCTACATACAGGTCCTCGGGGTATGCTAGAATGGGATGTAGATCTTTTTTATCGACGGCTTATAGACTAGGATTATTATCAGGCCGGCGATGAATCCGCCGAGGTGGGCGGCATACGCGACCTGCGAGAATGGTTCGAAAAGAGCGTAGAGGAATTGGAGGAAAGCCATTATGAATATCGCAACTATAGCCGGAGCGACTATGGGGAATCCTATGAAGATGAAAAGCCTTCTGAAGGGAAATAATATGGCGTATGCCGCCATAACCCCGAAGATCGCTCCAGAGGCGCCTATCGAGGGTGTGAGTAGGAGCTGCTTGATAGGGTAGAACGTCTTGATGAAATATGCATGAGAGTAATCTGCGGCTATACCGCTTAAGAAGTAGAGTATCAAGTATCTCGCCCTACCTAGAACTCTCTCGACATCCGGGCCGAAGATGAAGAGCGTGAACATGTTTAGTAGCAGATGTAATAGGCTTCCATGCAGGAACATGGAGGTTATGAGCCTGTAAGGCTGTATCCCCAAGATAGTGTATATCGGGATTGCTGAGAACCTGATTATTATCTCCTCAAATACTCTCGGATTCGTATATTGGAGCATTATCGTGATAAAGCCGATTACTAAGTTCACCGCGATTATCGTCCAAGTCGCCTTCGCGCTAGGAGTTCTTATCACATAACCCTCCATTCAGCCCGAGACATTAACCCCATCACTATTAACCGTTTTTCCAATAAATGCGAGAGGGCTTCTAGGCTTCATGATCTCCCTGAGAAGTATCGTGGCATAGGAGCCCGGCGGAAGCTCCATTAAGAGCCTTAATGATGAGCCATCAGCCTCAAGTAGCCTACAATCCCATCTCGCGACTAGGATCGGTCTAAGAGATCCTCGAGTCGATGCTTCTGGAACTACTCTAAGCCTGAACATTCTAAGATCTATACCCAGCTCCTCCAATACCCTAAGAAATAGCTCCCCTTTCACGCTCTTCGGGATCGGTGAGAGGTATCCTGGAACTGGTAAGACTACCCCGTATCTACCCTGCTTCACCAGCCGCTCTACCTGATCTATGTTTCCCCTCACCACCTCTACAGGTCTTCCGGGCTCAGGCCGGCCAAAGATATCCAGCTTTACCACGAGGTCTCCTAGCTCTAGCTCGCTTAAGAGATTTGAGGAGATTATTCTTGAGAGGGTTTTGTTGAAGATTAAGGCTGAGACGGCCTCTACCATAATTCGCCTAAGTCTAAGCGGCAGGGATCTCAAGGCTCCAAGATAGTCGTTGGGCCTCCTCGCTAAGTGGTTGAGAACCGCTCTCTCATATCTTAGGGTTTTTGGGAAATATTCTAAAGCCTTCTTTGGATCGAAGTCTTCAGATAATCTCTTTCTGGCTTCCCTATTCTTTGAACTCTCAAGAGGGGAGTATGCGGTGAGAAAGGTGATTATCGCCTCCTCCACCTTCCCTTCCATCATCAACCTCCCTATGATCGGGGTTATCGGTCTCGCTATCCCAAATCTCTGATGGCCGTAATAGTTTGGCAATCCCTTTGACCTCAACTCCCGAATAATCTCTAGAGCCTCTTCAGCATCACCATCAATATTCCTAATCACTATCTCGAATACGTTTTTCGCGAGATTTCTCGAGGTGAGCTTACGCGACGTATATCGTAGAGGGAGTAGGTGGATTATTTCATCGAGCTTTAGCCCGTTTGACGTTATTGAGGTGCCTGGAAGGGTTATGAATTGCCAGCTTATACTCATCTTATCCTTTATCCCGCATACGCCTATCATCCCCGGCTTGATTCCGAGGCTCTTAGCGATTATCGTCGCAGCTCTAATAGTATCGACCTTTCTCTTCCGCATAACGGCTAAGACGAGGTCGCCGACCCCCCTCGATAATCCGCTCCAAGACTCGTAAGCCTCTCTAGCGTTAAGCCCGTCCGCAAGAATCTCCCAGGTTAGAAAGTCTTCAGGTCTCAGCTTTATCACTCCGCCTATCCCTCTGCCTTGAGTCACATAGCTCTGGATTCCGAGAAATTCTTCAACTTTTTCGGGTGTGAGATTTGATAACATCCCGACTGTTCCAAGAAATGTTCTAAAACGATCTTCTAAAGAAGCTTAAGCTTGCCCGTTACCCTATCGAGTAGATCTGATGGAGCTGGACCTATACCTAGGGCTGTTATAGTTCCAGGCGGGATCTCTGTTAATCCTGCATCCTCAATTAGGATTGCCGGCAGTCCTAGGGACTTTGCTTCTTCATAGAGCTTTCTCAAATCTGCTTCGCTTTCAACTCTTAAAACCACCTTCTTCTGACCCTCCCGTAGCCATTCCTTTAACCATTCAGGTCTAGTCTTTCTACATTCTTCGGCTGCTGATACTGCTGCGTGAGCGGCTTGGGAAGCTATCTTACCCACGCTCATCTTAAGATCTTTCCGGATCACTATCGCCTGCTTATAGTTAAACATCCTCATCTGACACCAGATCTCTATTACCGGGCTAGAAAACTTTTCCCCACGGGTCTCCTAATCCTTTTGAGCTATCTCCCGAAGTCTCTCGACGCCAGCTATTTTCTTAATGTATTCTGCGACGCTTTTTGGGACTAGGCTTTCCCATTCTTCTCCCTTGAGCATTTTTGCTCTTATCTTCGTCCCCATCTCATGGTTTCTTTGATAGAGCGGTATCGTTTTTACTTCGAAGCCCTCTTCTTGGAATAGTCTTTTGACTAGCGGGTTATTGGTATAGACTATTTGGAAGCTTGGGCAGAATGATTTTACCTTCGATACCCAGATTGAGTGCTCGCCTACATCTGGGACGGGTATTAAGAATATTTTTGAGAGGTCTATTCCTTCGTCTATCAAGGCTTGGCGGAGCATTTCTATCCGCTCTCCTGCCGTGAACGGGTTTTCTAGGGTGTGGCTATATTGAGCGCTTCCGATGACTATTATCAGCTCATCGCATTCTTCTAGGGCTGTCTTGATGGCGTGAATGTGTCCGAGGTGCGGCGGCTGGAATCTTCCAACGAATAATCCTCTCTTCAAGCCGGGTTATCGCCTCCGAGGCCAGTCCCAATCTAGGGTTTGATAGGATTCTTTAAGGATTCGCTTGGGATCTGCGATATCCTATTCCTCTGATCCTTATAGTTGCAGGTTCCCCGAGGGATCCCTTTATCTCGGCTTCGGCTCCTGCGAACATCCTGCATAGCTCTATGCTTGTTGTCGTATGGGTCGTTAACTCGGATACACGGTATTCGGATGTTCCGGATGCGAGGGATGCCCAGATCACCAGCTGGTCTCCTAGATGCTTGTCTACGGGTGCTCCTGTATCGAGCTGCTTTATCAAGTCGTTTGCGGCGTCTTCAGCAACTTTCTCAGCTGGGACTCCGAGCTTCCCGAGGTTATCCGAGCCTAGTAATGCTCCGGACTCAAGTTCTGCTACGAGGATTATTCCGCAACCCGGATCTAGGGAGCACACCTTATCGCCCGGCTTTAGAACCTCCTTCCTGATCTCCACGTCGTAGCCCCTCTCCTTTAGGATCCTCTCAGCCGTTCTCGCCATCCGCTCAACGATGTGGGAGGGTAGCCTGCAGCTATAGCTTATCCCGAATATTTTTCTAACCTTTCCCGCCTCGGTCAATCTTATAGGCTTAAGCTCATCAACCGGCCTCGATCTCGCTCTTACGACCCCGCCTCCCCTCGGATAGAATCCTCTTCTCAGAAGCTCTAGCTCGAAGCTGCATCCCATTTTCTCTAGGGTGGGCAGCAGGACGTATTGGAAGTATTCGACCGGCGGAGCCATCGGGTTATTCGTTCCCCCTCTTAGCTCCACCTCGACCATGCTCTCGCTAAAGGCCATGGCAGGCATGAGGCTTTGAAGCATTAGGGTCGTGCTTCCGGCGGTGCCTGCGTCGAACATCATCCTACCTCCGCCGAGCCTTCTAGGCCTGAATACTATCTCTCTCGATCCAACCCTTAGACCAGATACCTCCGCCGAGGATAGCTCCGCCACAGCCTTGACCCCGGTTAGATGCTGCGGTCTTAGACCGGGATTGCTTCGCTTCGCCCTAATGTTATAGACTCTTATAGGCTTTAGGAGGACCGCCGATAATGCTACCGCATTTCTTAGGATCTGGCCTCCTCCCTCCCCCATCGAGCCATCTATCTCTATAAGCTTCTCCTGCATCTAAGCTGACTAGTTTGGGAGCAAATATTAGGATTTGCCGGACTGCCTCACCGTCAAATCTTCTGCAAGCTTTCTAATCTTCTCAGCGTATTCTAGATCCGTTCCCATTATCTCGGCGAGCTCTTCTGATCTCATTTTGCTGAGCTGGCTTATGGTTACTATCCCCCTATCTCCCAGCCTTTCGATCTGCTCCCGCGATAATTCTTTTAGCATGGTAACCGGGTATATCCTATTACTCGATACTATATCGCTTAAGGCGAGTGCTCTGGGATATCTCCAGCCCATATACATTATCCTCTTACATCTAGCGTAGCGCTCGGCGTGGAGCGAGATCTTCGTATTGCAGATTAGGATTGCGGATGTAAATGCGTATGGATGTAGTCCGAGCCTATATCCCTCTTTTAGATCTTCTAGAGCCGCCCATAATTCGAGAACCGTTCCGAGACCGGTGTAAGCGTGGGGATTTACATGATGCTTTATCTCGACCACGAGTATCTCATCATCCTTAAACGCGATACCATCGACTTCGTGGCTTATGCATCTCCCCTCCAAAACCCTGCCAGGCTCAACGAGATATCCGGCCGCTCTCAAGACTATCCTAGCATATTCCTCGAAGTCGGGCTTCGATCTCATAGCTGAGATGGCCTCCCTAAGATCTTTCAGATAACGGATCTCGGGCTTAGCCCTCCCCGCGAGCTCATAGATCATGGAGAGGATCTCAGAGGTTGGGATCCCATCATAAACCCTCCTCGATATCTCCTTCTCCAGCCTCTCGGCCTCGACCCTATCGACCCCGAGATGCAGTAGGGTTCTTAGAACCTTAGCGCCATTATATGGCTCAAGCCCTCCATCAGCTTTCCTGACGTTTATCATGAATCACCTACAGCCTTATTGAATTAATGTTTTTATAAATAGCCATCTTTACTTCCTAAAGCAGTTCAAAATCTAGCAGGTATTTTACTCCTCGTCGGTTTTTATGCGCTATTGCTTTAATGCTCCACTAGTTAATCCAGAAATAATTTGTCTTTGAAGAGCTAGGAACATGGCAAAGACTGGAAGTGTTGTTAAGACGGACGAAGCCATCAGAGCTCCCCAGTCAACTAAGCCGAGCTGTCCTATGAAGCGGAGTATCCCAACTGAAAGAGGCTTTAATTCTGGGGAGGATATGAAAGTTAATGAAAATAAGAACTCCTGCCAAGTCACAATGAATACGTATGCTGCCGTAGCTGTAATTCCTGGCCTAAGGAGAGGCAACGTAACTCTAAAGAAGGCACCAACCTTACTACATCCATCGATTTGAGCTGCTTCTTCTAAGTCTAATGGCAGAGTTTTGATGAAGCTATACAGGAGCCAAATAGCTGTAGGAACTGTAAAAGTTAAGAACGAAATTATGAGAGCAGCATATGTGTCTAATAAGTGTAATGCGTGCATTATTCGGTATAGTGGTATTATTATGGATATCAACGGTAAAAGCTGCGTAACAACTATAAACTGAAGCAAGGGCCTTCTTCCTCTAAACTTCTCTCTGCTAAACGTATACGCTGAAAGAATGGATACTCCAACTGCTATTATGGTAGTCAATGAGCATACAATAAAGCTGTTAATGAAGCACCTTAAAACAACCGATTGGATAGCTCTTATATAGTTTTCTAATGTTGGTTTAAACACTAGTATCGTGGGCGGCGTTACAAATTGTTCAGAAGGATCTTTGAGAGATTGTGAAATCATCCATGCTATAGGTGCAAATACCGCTACTACCGTTAAGATGTATACGACGTAAAGAATTAATCTCCTTACTCTCTTGCTCATTTTCAATCCACCCACCCCTTTCCAAGAACTTTAATGTAAATCAAACTGAAAACTAATAGAATTGCAGCATCAATTATTCCATAGACGCTTCCCATTCCAAAGTCAAACCATTCGAACGCGATTTGATAAACATATGTCGGGAATATATGAGACGAATTTATAGGACCACCGTGAGTCATCACCCATACTAAGTCAAAGTAATTAAAGGTCCAAATAGAAGTTAACATTATCGTGAGCTTAATTACTGGAGAGATAGAAGGAATTATGACATGTCTAATCTTACTGAATATTCCTGCCCCATCAATTTCTGCCGCCTCTAAAAGAGCATTAGGAACTGCTTGTATCGCCGCTAGATACATCAAAGTTGAAAATGGAAAACCCTTCCAAATGGCTGTAAAAATTACGGAGAAAAGAGCTGTATTTGGAGAACCAAGCCAAGCGATAGGCTTTCTAATGAATCCTAACTGTAAAAGAGACCAATTTATTGGCCCGATGAGAGCATCATACAAATAAATCCATAGAATTCCAGCTATAACTCCAGGCATGGACCATGGTAATATTATAATCGCTCTGGCTATTGATCGGAACTTCAGATTTTGACTTAATAATAACGCTGTATAAAAACCGACTAAAAACTGAAAAATTACAACCAAAACGGTCCAGATAAAAGAATTTATTAGTACCCTATAAAAGGTAACGTCACTAAGGGCGCGAAGATAGTTCTCTAAACCTATGAAAGAAACTTCACCTGAACGAGGTTCAATATGATAGAAGCTTAACCAGAGAGTTTGAAGAAGTGGATAATAAAATAACCCAATGATTAAGGACAAACTAGGAATTAAAAAAAGAATAGGTATTATTTTTCGCTTCATATTCAAAGCACCCTTTTGGATTTTAAATCGAAGAGGCGCTATTTTTAGGATACATTAGTATGTTGGTTCTTCAGCCTTAACTTTTTCAAAGCTTATGAAGATAATATCTTATTGATCTTTTCGGTAGCCTCGTTTAGGGCTTCTCGAACAGAAGCTTGGCCCAAGACGATTTTATGCCACGCTTCAATCTGGATGTCGGATATCTTTGGATACTCAGGAATTAGCGGCCGTGGCTTCGCCCACATTAATGTGTTATAGTATATTTCGGCTCCTTTTCGATATTCCTCTAAGTACTTCTTACCAGACTCCTTAACAGCTGGTGTGAGGGATGCGACTTTGTAGTTTACATCTGGTCTAACTAGGAATTTAATCCATTCCCAGGCTAAATCCTTGTTCTTAGCATCCTTGTAAATTACTAAGTTCCATCCTCCAAAGCATCCTACTGGTTTCATCCCTTTCTTCGGAACTGGTATATAACCTACTCCCCAGTTCATCGTAGGCGCCTGCGCCTTAAAGGTATCTTGTTCCCATCCTCCTACTAGGATCATAGCGCACTTTCCAGAGGTAAAGAGTCTTACAGCTCCAAATTCATCAAGATTAGTTATTCCAGGTGGGCAGATCGTATCAGCAACTTCTTTAAGGAATTCAAAGGTTTCTATGTTCTCTGGAGAGTTCAATACGCATTTTGGAGGTTTAGAAGTTAAATCTACTATATCACCGCCATTTGTAAAGATAAA
>CAYNFG010000011.1:28442-29533 GCA_964396455.1 uncultured Nitrososphaeria archaeon
CAAGAAAGAAAAGAACTTCGGGAAGAATTAATGAGCAATAGAGAAGCTCTTTTAGCGACGATTCACGGTAAGCAAGCAGATCGCATTCCCTATACTATAGATTTTTGGTGGTTACCTCCGGGAGAAGTAGAGAGAAAAGCCAGAAACATGGGTCTTGCAATTAACTACTATGTACCATGCATGTACGCATACATGCCTCATGTAAAGCTATATAGCCCGATTTTACCAGGTATGTGGGGAGTAGGAAAAGGATTCACTGGTGAAGTCACGTTCGAGACACCTGTTGGTAAGGTATCCACCAACGTCACATTCAGAGATTTCGCTTATGCAATGCTGGGTAATTTAAATTACGAAGGCATAGGCTCGTACCTTCAAGGAGGATTAGTTAAAAGACTAGAAGATTATGAAGTATTAAAGTTTATGGCCGAAGATTTGGAATTTGAGCCGTGTTACAAGTATATAGAGTTCTTTAAGAAGTGGGTGGGAGAAGATGGTCTTGTCTATACCTTTGTCGGATACCATTCACCGTTCACCTTACTATTAATTGAATGGGTTGGAGTCAGTAGGTTATATGTTGATCTTTATCGGCACCCAGAGAAGATCGAAGAGATCCTTAAGATACTCTCTAAGAAATATGAAAAGCAATATGAGATAGGCGCTAACGCGCCTGCAGATTTCATAATATATGGCGATCATATAGATGAGAAGCTCCTTAGCCCTCAACATTTTGAAAAATACCTATTGCCTGAGCACAATAAGTTCGCACGCTTAGCTCGTGAAAAAGGTAAGATTACCGCTATTCACTGTGATGGAAAACTTGATAAGCTTAAGCATGTAATTGCAAAGTTAGAGCACAAAATAATAAATGCTTTTACTCCACCACCGGTGGGCAATTTGCCTGTCGAGGAAGCATTAGAACTCTGGAAAGATAAGATTCTATGGGTGAATTATGAATATCACTTCATGGGACCAGAGGCCCTCAAAAAACACTTACTTAAATTTTTGCGATCGATAATTCCCGGTGAAAGGATAATAATAGATGTCTCTACAGAGCGGTACGTTCCTCCAGAGTGCCTAATGATGCTCGTGAA
>CAYNFG010000012.1:0-25575 GCA_964396455.1 uncultured Nitrososphaeria archaeon
TGATCTTAAAGCAGCCTTTTGAGAAGGCTCAGAGAATCGTCGAGACAACGATAAGGAATTACGATCCATGCATCTCCTGTTCGGTCCATACGATCCGCTTAAAGATAATCGAGGAGTAGCTCGGCTATCCCTTAATTCAACCTATATTTTGTAGCTTCTCCGAGTCGCATATAGCCGATAAGATGAAAGCTTTGAGAATCTATGTTGCCGGAATGGTTCAGGGCGTCGGCTTCCGGCCATTCGTAAGGAGGATAGCGAAGCTAACAGGAGTATATGGTTATGTTAGAAACCTGGGAGGAGGAGAGGTCGAGATCCATGTAGAATCAGATAACGAGGACTCCCTACGAGAGTTCATAAGACTTTTGCGGGAGAAAAAGCCTCGGCCGGCTAGGCTGGAGAAGATTGAGGTAGCTGAGGAGAAAGCTCTCGGCTTAAGAGATTTTATAATCATGAAGAGCGGGGACGAGAAGATACTCGCATCCGAGATACCGCAGGATTTAGCGATGTGCGAAGAGTGCCTCAAGGAGATCCTAGATCCTGATAGCAGGTGGTATAGGTATCCGTTTAATAGCTGTGCATGGTGCGGCCCTAGATATTCGATGATCTATCACCCGCCCTATGATCGAGAGAATACTTCTATGCGAGACTTCCCCCTCTGCGAGGACTGCCTAAGAGAGTATGAGGATTTATGGAATGAGAGGAGGTATCATGCTCAGGGGATAAGCTGCCCGAAATGCGGTCCGAGAGTCTTCTTGCTGGATGCTAGATTGAGGAGGATGGATGTTGAGGATCCTATCGCCGAAGCCGCTAGGCTCATCGATTCCGGGAAGATAATAGCTGTTAAAGGTATCGGGGGGTATCATATAGCATGTTTGGCGAGCGATGATGAAGTTGTTCTAGAGCTTAGGAGGAGGAAGAAGAGATCTAGGAAGCCTTTTGCGATAATGGCGTTAAATCTCGAGGTCGCGGAGAGGCTTGTAGAGGTTCCCAAGGAGCTTAGAGAGGTTTTCACGAGTTATATCAAGCCGATAATAGTTCTTCCTAGGAAGGCTGGATGCCCCGTATCCGACTATGTTGCGCCATCGCTCAGAACCCTTGGGGTGATGCTCGCCTATACGCCCCTCCATTACCTCCTGCTATCCATGACTAGGGATAAGTTTCTGATAATGACCAGCGGGAACGTTCACGGAGAACCTATGATAAGCGACGACTCTAGGCTTAATGAGCTGACCGGAGTAGCCGATTATATCCTAGCCCATAATAGGAGGATAGTCCATAGGGTGGATGACTCGGTGATAAGGCCAACCCACGGAGGCCATGTAATCCTAAGATATGGAAGAGGATATGCCCCGAGAATAATCAAGCTTAAACATTCGCTCAAGAAGCCCGTAATAGCCTTTGGAGGAGACCTCGAGACTAATGGAGCGATAGGATTCGATGATAAGATAATCCTCGCACCCTACTCCGGAGACTTGGACAGCCCGAGAGTACTAGGGGAGCATATCGAAAACCTAGAATTCCTCCAGAAATGCTACTCCCTATACGATCATAAGCCTGTCATCGCCGCAGACCTCCATCCAGCCTATTATTCCCGGAGAAGCGCGGAGAAGCTTGCCTCCGAGAAGGGGTTGGAGCTTAAGCTCGTTCAGCATCATATCGCCCACCTAGCCTCGGTCATGGCGGAGGTAGGCCATGATCCAGAAACACCCGCCGTAGGAGTAACGATCGATGGAGCTGGCTATGGACTCGATGGAGCGATCTGGGGCGGAGAAATAATCTGCTGGGATGGAGAGGGCTTCCAGCGGAGAGGATTCCTAGAATACTCGATAATGCCTGGAGGAGATCTCGCAACCCGCAGACCAGCAAGAATGCTCGCCTCAATACTCTCAAAATTCATGAGCATCCATGAGGTAGAGCAGTTCTTCAAGAGACGAGGATTGTTAAAGGGGTTCAAGCATGGCGAGCGAGAACTTAAAACAGTCTTAAGGATGATCGAGAAGAGCGGAAAACCCGTTACATCGAGCACCGGAAGATTCCTAGACAGCATATCAGTCCTCCTAAATATCTGCTTCGAGAGGACTTATGAGGGAGAGCCTGCGATAATGCTTGAGGAAGCATCATTTGGCGGAGAGCCGCTCCTAAAGGATGTGGATCAATTCCTCGATAAGCGAGGCCAATCCCACGTAATCTCGACTGGTGAGATTTTGAAAGCCTTGATAGATATGCTGGATAGCAATCATAGAAAAGACTTGGCTTACACCGCCCAATACGTTATAGGAGCATGCCTTGGATCGATTGCCGCCGAAGAGGCGGAGAGGCTGGAGGTTAAGAAGATCTACGTCTCGGGCGGAGCCGCCGTAAATAGGGTAATTCTAAAGTCTATCGAAGAAAGGTCAGGCTATAAGATCCAGGTGAATAGGCTTATCCCTCCCGGAGATGGAGGGCTTGCAGTAGGCCAAGTCTATATCGCCGGCAGGCTGGGGGTAGAAGTTCCATAGTCTAGAACTCGCCCAGAAGCCGCTCTAGAATAGTTAGGCTTAAAATGGAATTATTAAGAGAGCTAAAATTGGAGGAAAATAATGTGCGGTATAATCGGATGCATCTCCCGACGGGTTAATGTCGCACCAATTCTTCATAAGGGGCTTAAGAGGCTGGAGTACAGGGGATATGATTCTGCCGGTATAGCGACCGTGGATGGAAGCTCTGTTCATGTTAAGAAGGATGCCGGTAAGATTGATGAAATTCATGCGAGAATGAATCTTGATGATCTGCCTGGGCGGGTTGGGATAGCCCATACCCGATGGGCTACCCACGGCGCTCCTAGCAAGATTAACGCTCACCCGCAGTTAGATTGCAGAGGGAGGATAGCGGTAGTCCATAACGGGATCATAGAAAACTTTCTGGAGCTTAAAGAGGAGCTTCTCGAGAGGAGGCATTCTATTAAGTCGAGGACGGATACGGAGATAATAGCTCATTTAATCGAAGAATATATGGCAGATGGAAAAGATCTGCTTAATGCGGTAATTACCGCGGCGCGCAGGCTTAAGGGAAGCTATGCCCTAGCAGTAGTATCAGCCGATGAGCCTGATAAGATAGTTTTCGCTAGAAACGAGTCTCCGCTCATAATCGGCCTAGGAGATGGAATGACCTTCGTTGCAAGCGACCCCGCGGCATTTATAGAATACACGAGGAAGGTGCTCTTCCTAGATAATGGCGAGGCCGGATACATCACCCCCGATGAGATTAAGGTTCTCAAGATAGATTCTGGGATGGAGGTTAGGAAGAGGATTACGGAGCTTGATTGGACTCTCGAGATGGCGAAGAAGTCCGGCTACCCGCATTTCATGCTTAAGGAGATTCATGAGCAGCCTCATGCGATTAGAGAGGCTTTAAAGGCTCAGGAGAAATATCTCGACCTGCTTACCGAGTTTCTCGATAGAGGCAGAGATGTTTTCCTACTTGCTGCAGGAACATCCTATAACGCATGCGTCGCCGCATCGTACATGTTCTCGAAAATCGCGAGGCTCGCCACGATGCCCGTCATAGCCTCGGAGTTCATCGAAAACTATGGAAAATCTGTCGGGCTGGATACCGTAATCCTCGCCGTCAGTCAATCGGGCGAGACCGCAGATGTTCTAGCAGCAGTAGATCATGCTAGAATGAATGCCGCGACGATCCTCGCCGTAACAAATGTCGTCGGATCAACCTTAACCAGGGTCTCTAGAGCATACGTGCTCCAGAATTCCGGACCTGAGATAGGAGTTGCAGCAACGAAGACCTTCACAGCCCAGCTCACGGTCCTCGCTCAGCTAGCCTTGAGACTCGCTAGGAAGAGGGGGAAGCTAGCCCAATACGAGATAGACGAGCTTCGAGAAGAGCTTAAAGCCCTCCCAGACCTCGTTGAGAATGCGATCAAGCTCTCCGAGGAGCCTATGAAAAAGCTTGCGAAAGAACTCGTAAACGCAAAGAACATCTTCTTCCTCGGCAGAGGGATAAACTACGCCACAGCGCTCGAGGCGAGACTCAAGATAATGGAGCTAAGCTATATCCCATGCATAGCATACCCCGCGGGAGAGAGCAAGCACGGCCCCATAAGCGTTATAGAACATGGATATCCCGTCTTCTTCATAGCCCCACAAGACTCCACCAGAAAGAATATCATCGGGAATATCATGGAAATGAAGGCTCGCGGCGCAAAGATATATTGCGTCGGAACAGAGGGCGATGAAGAGCTTATGCAGAACTCGGATTGGTGGCTAGGACTCCCGAAGGTGAATGAGGTCCTGAGCCCGATAGTCTATGTAATACCATTCCAGCTACTAGCATACTATCTAGCCCTAGAGAAAGGCTATGATCCGGATAAGCCGAGGAATCTAGCTAAAAGCGTTACCGTCCAGTAAAACGCGAGAGGCAGGGAAAGCAATTATATTGCCGATAGCAGGGTTATCACCGGAGAGGATGGTTGAAGTAATCCCGCATGAAAGATTCGAAAACGTATATTGGGTTAAGGAGGGGGACGAGAAGATACTTGCGACGAAAAACCTAGTGCCCGGAGTCCAAGTTTATGGCGAAAAACTTTATCGCGTCGGCTCGAAGGAATATCGCAGCTGGATACCGTATCGTAGTAAGCTTGCGGCAGCCATAATGAAGAAGCTAAAGAACATGTTTATCAAGCCGGGATCGAGAGTTCTATACCTCGGAACGGCGACCGGGACGACCTCAAGCCACGTCTCAGACATAATAGGAGAAAAGGGAATCCTCTATGGGGTTGAATTCGCCGCCAGAGTAATGATACAGTTCAAGCAAAACGTCTCAGATAGAAGACCGAACATAATCCCAATCTTCGCAGATGCTAGAAAGCCGGGAACCTACGCATCTATAGTCGGAGAAGTCGATGTGATATACTGCGATGTAGCCCAGCCAGAGCAAGCGAAGCTCTTCGCCGATAATGCAAGACTAATGCTGAAAAGCGGGGGCCACGGCTTCCTAGCCGTAAAGGCTAGAAGCATAGATAGCGTCCAGGAACCCGAAGTAGTCTATAAGAGGGAGGTAGAGATTTTAGAAAAGAACGGCCTCAAACCCATAGAGGTGCTATCGCTCGAGCCCTATGAACGAGATCATGTGATGGTCGTCTTAGAGTATCGTTAAGCTCGTTTTTCAGACTTTAGATACTTATCGATCTCCCTAGCGGCCCTAATTCCATCTGCCGTCGCGAGAGCATAGTCTGATGGCCCCCGGACGACATCCCCACCTGCAAAGACCCCTTTCCTACTAGTTCTAAGTCTTGAATCAACCTTAATGGATTTTCGGCCTGTAAGCTCTATACCGTACTCCTCTTTTATCCATCCGCTTTCGGGCTGCTCTCCTATCGCAAAGATTACATGGTCGGCTTCTACTTCAAATTCTGAGCCTTCTATGGGTATCGGCTTCCTCCTGCCATCCGGCCCGGGTTCTCCAAGCCTCATCCTTATACACCTCACCTTCTTCACCCTCCCATTCTCTCCGATTATCTCAATCGGCTGAGTTAGAAATTCTATTTCCACCCCTTCTCTTAGAGCTTCTTCGACCTCTTCTGGGAAGGCTGTCATCTCCTTCCTCGTTCTCCTGTACATTATCTTAGCGGATCTCGCCCCGAGCCTAAGAGCCGTTCTAGCAGCATCCACCGCCACGTTTCCTCCACCTACAACCCATACTATACCATCAATCGATCTCCGCTTTCCAAGCTTAACTTCTTCGAGAAATGTTAATGCGATCTCGACACCATCCAAATCCGATCCAGGTATCTCTGGGAGTCTAGGAACCCCAGCGCCTGTAGCGATGAACATCGCAGCATAATCTTGATTCATAAGCTCCCCTAGATCGACATCCCTGCCGACGCGAACTCCGGTCTTAAACGCTACTCCAAGCCTTCTGACGAGTTCAACTTCTTTCTCCACGATCCTCGATGGAAGCTTGAATTCAGGAATTCTTCGAATAAGCTCGCCTCCGATTCTCTCCTCCGCCTCGAAGACATCGACAGCATAGCCTAGAAGCCTCAGGCGATAAGCCGCAGTTAATCCGGCGGGCCCAGATCCTATAACCGCTATTTTGAAGTTCTTCGACTTAGCTGGTCTGGGAAAATTCTCGAGCTTAAAATACCTGTCAGCGATCGCGCGCTTAATTGATCTAATCCTAACGGGCTCTCCGCTTAGCTGGCCGAGGGTGCATGCCTTTTCACAGTAGGCTACGCAGATCCTGCCGCAGGTCATTAGGCTGGGCATTATTCTCAGGGCTAGCTTCATCGCTTGATCGAATTTTCTCTGAGCGACCATGCTAAGAAATCCCGGGACAGGAAAGTTTAGGGGGCAGGCCTCGACGCATCTCGGGGTCCTGCACTTAAGACAGCGGGAGGCCTCACGGACGGCGCTCTTGAGATCCACATCATATACGACCTCGCTAAAACCATGAATTCTTTCCCCGGGCGGAAGCCTCTTCTCTACAATCTTCCTCTCTAACTGCTCTGGCAGTTTAGACCCAAATGCTTTCAAGTTTTTAATCAAAGCCTCATAAAATCTTCTCCTATCGGCTTCCTCAAGCTCCCTGACCGCAAGCTCGGCGAGCCTCGAAAAATCCTCAAGTCTGAAATCTGTGATACTTAGATGAAGGGATATCGAAGCTCTCTCAAAGAGGCTCCTACATATATCAGCTAGCCTCGGATCCTCGCTTTGAAGCATTAGGAGGAGGTCATTAATGGTCTTCTCCATCGATTCTTGCCTCCACCATCTCACATGATGTTATCGGGATCTATCTGAGCGCGATAGAAAAGGCTTTTGAGAAAATGGATATGCTAAAGGATAAATAGCGGCTAAAGCCTTCGGATGGCAGAATCGGCTTAGGATACGCATAGGACAAAGGTGTTAGCGATGCCTCATTGGGAATACTCGGTTAAGGAGCTTGATGAGACGAGGACGGTTAAGGCTAGTCTTAGGGAGATTGATGTTTCTCCAAAATGGTCTAGGGAGGTTTGTAGGGCGATTATAGGATTGACCATCCCTGAGGCTAGGAAGCTTATGGAAGATGTTATCGCGATGAAGCGTATGATCCCGTATAGGAGATATAATAAGAAGAGAGCCCATCACGCTCAAACTAAGGGGCCGGGAGGCTATCCGGTTAAGGTTGCAAAGCATATGCTTAAGCTTCTCGATAGCCTTGAGGCTAATGCCGAGTTTAAGGGCTTTGATCCAGATGAGGTTGTTATAACTCATGCGGCTGCTCATAAGGCTAGGAGGATTAGGAAGTGGATGCCTAGAGCATTTGGAAGGGCGACGCCATATGATAAGCAGCTCGTCCATATCGAGGTTATAGGTGAGGTGAGGAGCTAATGTCCGCTATAAAGAATATCTTGATGAGCAAGCTTAAGAAAGCCGAAATCTACGAGTATCTGGCGGAAAAGCTTAAGGATGCCGGCTTCGGCGGAGTTGATATCGCCTTCACCCCAATGGGGACGAGGGTTACGATCTACGCCATGAGACCTGGAAGGGTTATCGGACCTCGTGGTAGGACTATTAAGGAGATCTCGGAGGAGCTTGAGAAGAGGTTCGGCGTCGAGAACCCGAATGTCACGGTTGCGGAGATAGAGGTTCCGGAGCTTAATCCGCAGGTTATGGCCTATAGGATTGCTCAGGCTCTCCAAAGGGGGGTTAGGCATCGTAGGGTAGCCTTCTGGGCTTTAAGGAGGATTATGGACGCCGGGGCTAGGGGCGTCGAGATAGAGATAAGCGGGAAGCTTACATCGGCGAGGCATAGAACCGAGAAGTTTACCGCTGGGATAATGCCGAAGTCAGGCGACCCCGCCCTGAAATATGTAAAGGTTGGGAAGGCCTCAGTCCTTCTTAAGCCAGGCGTCTACGGGGTAAAGGTTAAGATCTTTCCACCGGATGCTCCGATGCCTGAGGAGATTAGGATAGCTGAGCCTGAAGAATCGAAGGAGCAGAAGGCTGAGGAGGTGGTTGAGAGTGGTGAGGGAAGTGAGGGAGCTTAGGGAGAAGAGCACCGAGGAGCTTATCAGCGAGCTAGATAGACTGAGAGCGGAATTAATCCTGCTTAGGAGTAGAACTGTCGCTGGTGGAGGGCTTGAGAAAACAGCCCAGATCAGGAATATGAGGCGGAGGATAGCCAGAATCCTAACGATCTTGAGGGAACGCGGGATAAAGCTCTAGCAGGATACCTTACTTAATCCTCTCGAGGACTATAGCGGGGCAGACTCTAATAGCTCCAGGAGCTTTCTCAAGCTCTCCGAGAAATCTGTTAAGCTCTTCTAGATCCTTAAGCCAGCATTCAGCGAGAATATTATGGTCGCCGCTAGTTGAGTAAAGCCTGATAACCTCTCTTCTCTCTCGAAGCTCGCGTATCATCTGCATATACTTCTCCGGGGAGACGTCCAGCCCTATAAAGCATATTATCCCATAGCCGAGCCTTCTCGGATCAACCTCGATAGTATATCTCTTGATCACCCCAAGTTCTTCAAGCTTCCTAATCCTCTTTCGGACGGCCGCCTCGGTGACCCCTAAGGCTCTCGCTAGCTCCGTATAGGATCTTCGCGAGTTCTCGATTAGGAGTTTTATGAGCTCGGAGTTCGAGATTCGAACCATAATACTTTTGTCATAGAACGATAATAATAGTATTACGGAATGAGGTGGGATGATTGGAGGAAAATAGGATTCCCCTTTTAGGAGAGAAGGTTCCCAGCTTCGAAGCCCAGACAACCCATGGAAAGATCCGATTTCCAGAAGATTATCGAGGAAGATGGGTCGTGTTATTCTCTCATCCAGCAGATTTTACGCCGGTCTGCACAACCGAGTTCGTAGCTTTTCAGAAGAGGTATAAGGAGTTTAAGAGACTTGGATGCGAGCTTATAGGCTTGAGCATAGATCAGGTCTTTAGCCATATTAAATGGGTTGAGTGGATTCGGGAGAAGCTCGGCATAGAGATAGAGTTCCCGATAATAGCGGATGATCAAGGTAAGATAGCATCCATGCTCGGCATGATCCACCCCGGGAAAGGGACGAATACCGTCAGAGCAGTCTTCGTAATAGATCCTGAAGGAGCTGTTCGGGCGATACTCTACTATCCACAGGAGGTTGGAAGAAATATGGATGAGATCCTAAGGCTTGTTAAAGCTCTCCAGATCTCGGACTCTGAAAAGGTTGCTATGCCGGCAAACTGGCCAAATAACGAGCTTATAGGAGATAAGGTGATAATACCTCCGGCAAGCGACATGGAGACCGCGAGGAAGAGGCTCGAAGAAAAGAGGTATGAATGCTATGATTGGTGGTTCTGCTATAAGCCACTCAAATAAGCATGGTGCGGAGAGATGACCGAAAAGCTTCAGATCTACAAGTGTAATGTCTGCGGAAACATCGTAATGATTTTGCATCCGGGAGCTGGAACACTCGTATGCTGTAATCAGCCTATGCAGCCTCTCGAAGAGAAGATGAAGGAGGTTGGCAGGGAGAAGCATGTGCCTATCATCGAGAAGCAAGGGGAATTAGTCAGGGTTAAGGTGGGGTCTATAGAGCATCCGATGGAGGAAAACCACCACATCGAATGGATAGAATTGAGAGCCGACGAAGAGGTTTTGCTAAAGTTCCTTAAGCCGGGGGATAAGCCTCAGGCCGAATTCCAGATCAAGGCAGAGAGGATCTCGGCAAGAGAATACTGCAACCTACATGGGCTTTGGAAAAGCCGATGAGCCTGCAAACGCCTCTTCCTATCCAAAACACAATTTTTATTCGGTTTAAGGCGTGCGTCGATAGATGAAGAAAGGTCTTCTCGTAGGTCGCCGGGGTTAAGCTAAATCGCGAGGCAGATCCCAGATTATGCGATCTAGTAAGAGATGCCGTAAAGCATGGTATGAAGGTTAAGAGCTTCTCGCTAGCATTCCATCCCCGGAAAAAGTTCGGTAATCCTATTGGACGAGGATCTCCAGGTGAGAATTTAAGATCCTTTTGCGGTAAAGTATCTGGGGTTGAAGGTAAGGACTTTGACCCCGAGAAATCTTCCGAGGCACGAGCTTTTAGGCTTGAGGGTTAGGGCGAGGCCGATTAAGGGAGATTACGTCCATGTTGGCGAGGTCGTAGGCGAGACGAGGAATATGTTGAAGATCCTGAGGGATGATGGCAGGATCGTAATGCTTCCAAAGAATACCCATCTCTTCGAGTTCGAGCTACCATCTGGAGAGAGGGTTTTGGTCGAGGGCGAGGTTCTGATAGGTAGACCAGAGGATAGGCTGAAGAAGAAGATTAGAAGATGGTAGGAGGAGCGTCTTCTTGTCGGATGATTTCGCCCTTGCGAAGAAAATTATGCTCGAGAGAGGTGCAAGCCTAGTAGTCGTGAGGGATGGGAATATACTCTTCATAGGCCGATCAGGCGGCTTAAAGGATCTCGCGAAAATAGCATTAGGGGAGCCGAGCTTATTAGAGGGGTCATCGATAGCCGATAAGGTTGTCGGAAAGGCTGCCGCGCTGATATTTTCCATGAACCGGGCTAAAGCCGTCTACGCCAGCTTGATAAGCAGCTACGGCTTGGAAGAGCTTCAAAAAAGCCGTATCAGGGTCAGCTATGAGAGGCTCGTTCCCTATATCGAGGCTCCTAGAGGTGGGATCTGCCCCTTCGAGAAGCTCGTCTTAGGATTCGGCGACCCCCGCGAGGCGTATAGAAGGCTCTTGGAAAAGTTTGAGGAGGTCTTTGGCCGGCTGTGAAAACGTTATTTAAGAAGCTCTCTCTATGATGCTCCAGCAGATAGGCTGGGTGGATGAGCGTATGGTGGCTAGGAACATAGGCATACCGGTAAAGCCTCCCGAGAAGGAGTGCGATGATCCAAACTGCCCCTTCCACGGCCATCTAAAGGTTAGAGGTATCATACTCACCGGAGTCGTCTATAAGAAGAAGATGCAGAAGACGGTGATCGTCAGGAGAGAATACCTCCACTATGTTAGGAAGTATAAGAGGTATGAGCGGAGGAGGAGCAATATCCCAGCACACCTCCCACCCTGCATAGACGTAAAGGAGGGGGATAAGGTTAGGATAGCTGAATGCAGGCCGATTAGCAAGACCGTAAGCTTCGTAGTTATAGAAAAGCTTGAGAAGTGATCTTTAAAACCTCCTAGGGTATGGATAGAGGGGTGGTAGAGGGATGTCGAGGAGGAGCAGAGCTGTATCGGCTGTAGGAATCCTCGAGCGTAGGCCGAACATCCCTAGGACTATAAACGTAGGCTCGCTCATCCCATGCGCAGATAATTCTGGCGCTCAGCTTCTCAAGATAATCCAGGTTCATGGGATCAAGACTAGGAGGAGACAGCATCCATGCGCCTGCGTCGGCGACCTGGTCTCGGTTACCGTGAAGAAGGGGCCTATAGATCTTAGGAAGAAGCCTATGCATGCCGTGATAATTAGGCAGAAGAAGCCGTATAGAAGGCCTGATGGAACATGGATAATGTTCGAGGATACAGCCGCCGTCCTGGTTACCCCCGAAGGCGATCTGAAGGCTACGGAGATTAAGGGGCCCGTTGCGAAGGAGGCTGCTGAACGCTGGCCTAGGATAGCGAATGCCGCCAGCATAATCGTCTAACGTCTTACCGCCAGAAAATCTATCACGATATGGTTTCTGGTCTTCGAATAGCTTTTCACCTTCCTCCATCCTAGGAGAGCTATAGCATATCCTAGTCTCTCGGCCTGCTCCAAAACATTCTCTACAAACTCCTGCTCGCCTCCTCTTCGAGCAAGCTCATGAAAGTGTATTATCCCGCCTTCCGGTCTTAGGGCTTCAAGAGCTGCTGGTAACGCTTCTATAGTCCCCCAGAAATATCCCATGACAACCCTATCAGCGATATCCTTCAAACGCTTTGGAACGACCTCCTTACAGTCTCCGAGAATCGGGCAGACCTTCTCCTCGACATCGTTTAGCCTGATGTTCTCGAGCAGATAGCCGTAAGCTTTCGGATTAATCTCTATAGCATAAATTTTTGCCGGATCTGCCAGAACCGCCATAGGAATAGTGAATTGACCAACGCCAGCAAACATATCGACTACAACCTCCCCTCTTCCTACGAGACCCGCGAGCCTAAGCCTCTCAAAGCTATTCCCGAGACAGAACATTAACTCGACTAAATCCAGCTTGAAGACGCATCCATACTCTCTATGGATGATTTCCTTGATCGGCTCGCCTGCGAGAAGTTCTAGGACCGGTCTTCTCTCAACACCCTTAACCCCATGGATTAGATAGACGGCCCTGACCTTATAGAACCGCCTAGCAAGCTCCCCTATCCTGAATCTATATTCTCTAAGCTCCGGTCTAAGCCTAAGAAACGCCACTCCCCCCATAAGCTTTGCATGTGAAGGAAGTAGATCCCGATTAACCTCGGGAAGCCGTTCTGCAAGATAATCCTTTAACTTCAAAGCCCATGCAGCAAATGAGATTCCAAGATTTTAGATTGTCTCCCTCTCGGAGGAATCTTGCATCTTATTCGAAAAATTTATGAATTCTGGGAGGAGTGTAAGGTTTGGGGTGGATGGAGTGCCGCCGAAGAAGCCGACTCTAAGCCAGCTTGAGAAGAGGGTTATGCGGAGAGGTGGAGGGGAGGCTGGAACGGAGCTTAGGGAGAAGATCGTGGCGAGCGTTATCCCACCTCCGATGGACGAGGTGCTAGAATTCATAAAGACTCAATCATATCTAAC
The DNA here is from genome assembly GCA_964396455.1 of uncultured Nitrososphaeria archaeon. Classification (GTDB taxonomy): domain Archaea; phylum Thermoproteota; class Nitrososphaeria_A; order Caldarchaeales; family Wolframiiraptoraceae; genus Wolframiiraptor. The sequence continues at coordinate 12,715 of CAYNFG010000012.1, forward strand.
GCCATACCTCATCGCAGAGAAGTTCGGGATAAGGATCTCGATCGCCAAGAAGGTTCTCTCGGAGCTTGCTGAGAAAAAGTATGTCAGGCTTATCTGTGGGGATAAGCGAATGAAGATCTACGAGCCGATTAAAGAATCCCTAAAAGAGGTAAAGCCTAAGAAGGCGAAAAAGAAGTAGCCCGAAATCCTATATCCTCATAATCGTTATCCTCGCTCCCGGCTTTACATTTCTCAATTGCTCGTAATCTCCTCTAAATTCTCCGATCTTAGTGGCTTGAGCTGGTGGGCTCGCCGTAGCAAAAACCAATACTATCGCTCTACCCGGAGGCCAGTAAAGGATATCGCCCGGCTTGATCTTCTTCACCGGCTTCTCAGCCCCCCTATACAGCTCTATCTGAAAATATATCGCATAATCCCAGAGGGCTATCGCTCCCCCGATCGGGAGCATCGTCAAAAGCTCTCTAACCGTTAGAGGAGCATGGAATCTAATGAATTCGCCATCCAACTCTCCTAAGCCTTCAATCCTAATCTTGATCGGTATCCTAGCAGACATAATCTTTCGCCGTCAACAGGGCTTTCATGGAAGATAAGGCTTAGCCTTCTCTAGTTTAAGATTCTAGGGCAGCTATTACATGCTCGGCGAAGAGAGGCTCCGGCACCGCTCCCTCAAAGCTTACCTTATCGTTGATTACTATCTTGGGAACAGCCATTACCTGATACCTGTTAGCTAGATGCGGAAATTCTAGAGCCTCGATCATATCGGCGGTAATCATCGGATTCTCTATCGCCATTTGATGTGCAGCCCTAACCGCCATCGGGCAATAGGGGCAGGTGGGGGTAACGAATACCTGAATGTGAACCAGCTTATCTATCGATCTAACCCTCTCCTTAACTTGGGGTGAGAGCCTTGAAGATCCTCTCGAGACGTCGATTATATCCTCGATAAGCGTTGTAAATTCGTAGCCGCTAGGTATCCCAAAAAATCTAATGCCATATTCTCTTTCGCCGAATAGGAGGAGGGCTGGAATCTTATCAACCCTCAGCCTTTCTGCAAGCTCCCTATCCGCCTTAAAATCATAAACCTCCACCCTTATCCTCTCATCAAGCTCTGCCAACTCCTCCATAAGCTCCCTAACCTCGCGACAATACTCGCATTCGAATTCCTGGGTAAATACTATGAGCCTAACATGGTTTGCTAGATCTCTGCTAAACCTCGCTTTCAGAAGCCTTTTATCACGCTCCTTTAGGAGAGGCATGATCGTCCCTGTTAGGAGGGGTCTTTGGCTTTTAGCTTTTCCGCAGCTATTCCACTACTTATAAGCATGCTGTAACATTTATCATTTGATGAGCGAGGGAGGCGGGGAGAAGCTTATCCTGAGAACGGGGATTGTGGTCGCTGGAGCTTATGCCGATCGGGTTAGAAGGGTGTTATTCGCTCAACTCTCCCAGAAGATTAAGTCGGGAGAGCTTGATAGTAAGGAGGTTGCTAGGGCGGCTGGAGAATTGAACACGATACTTTACGATGCGTTTGTGAAGTATCTAGCTCTCTCGAAAGGCGATCTGGTGAGGATAGAAGCTCCTTACAAGGTGTCTGATGGTAGGATAACATGGGATCTTCGAGAGCTCAAGGTTAGAGCATTTAGGGAGATAGGGGAGGAGGTTGTCGAGAAGGCGATCGAGGAGGCTCTTAAGGCTAGGGAGGCTCAGCAGGCTAGGGAAGAGGAGGCAGTCTGATCTTATAGCGAGCCTACCGCGACGATGCTTCTTATGACATCCGCTACATCCTCGGCTTTATCGGATGCAGCCTCGATATTCTCAACAGCCTCCTTAATCATCAATACGCTACTAAGCTTCCTAGAAGAATCGCCCCATCTCAGAATCTTCGCTATAAGATCATGTCTAAACTCGTCTATCTCCTCCTCCTTCCGCTCGACAGCATCTGCAAGTCTTAAAACTTCCTTAGACCCGCTTATCAACGCATCTAAAGCGTCTCCAAGCCTAGAGACGATCTCCTCTAAAAGCTTGGTCAGCTTGATAAGCCCGCTCCTAACATCCTCAGGAGCATCCCTCGGATCGGAGTATAGAAGCTTTCGAGAAGCAGCCTTCAGATTCGCGGCAATATCATCCATGGTCAAGACTAGGCGGATTATATCCTCGCGATCCATAGGATGGAACGGCCCCCTCGAGACCTCCGAAATTATCCTCTCCTTAGCATCATCCGCCTCCCGCTCCAGGCTGAAGATCGATTCATAGTATTTTGATGTATCATCAAGCTCTCCAGAAGCATACGATGAAATGTATTTTCCGAAGAGCTTCGTAATCTCCATAACCTTATCAAAATGAAGTTTTGAAAGCTTCAAAACCTCCTTCTGCTTCTTCCTACCTATCCATATTGATGGATGGCCCTTAAACAGCTAAAACCACCCCACGTCTGCCCATTCATTTCGACTAGATATAATTAAGGTTTTGGTTTGAGTATTGGGCCGGTTATCGGGAAGAGTAGGGTGTAGAGTATGTAGCTGGCTACGGCTGTTAGAGTCACCGATGCTATCCATGCTGTAAATAGCTTGAATACGGTATCCTTATTGATGCCAGCGGATCTATACATGGCTAGGCCGACGCCTATCACCGATCCAACCCCGGCTAATGAGGTTGAGATCGGGATCCCATAGCCGAAGAGCAGATATGGGATTGTTGTGAACATGTGGACCACGAATGCGTTTGAGAGTTCTGCCGCGAATCCTGAGACCGGATCCAGCCTTGTTATCTTAAATGCTACGGTGCCTATTACTCTGGCTCCTAAGAGGAATCCCCCTACCGCCACCCCGATGCTTCCTATCAAAGCTAGCAGGAACATTACACTCGGCTCCGGTAATCCTCCGAAAATTATCTCGCTCACGGTTACATAGACTCCGGTCGCATTCGCTATATCGTTTGTTCCGAATGCGTATGCTGAATAGCATAACGCTAAGATTAAGAGTATGGGCATGATTCTAGATGCGAGAGAGTTATTTTCTCTAATCAACTTCGTTATCAGCTTATAGACGAGGTATGCGAAGATTAGGGCAAATAATGGAGAGGTTATCCAGCTGATTATAACCTTGCTCATTAGACCCCAATTCACCTTTCCGAATCCATAGGCGGCGATACCGTATCCTACAACGGATCCGATTACCGAATGGGTTACCGAGATCTCGAGACCCTTATAATTGCAGAACATTATCCATGCGAATGCCGTTGAGATGACTATGAGGACTCCGAGGAGGTCTATGGCCGGGACGATCCCCTTTCCTATAGTCTTCATAACCATATAGCCTTGGGTCAATGCTCCAGCGCTCGTAAAGATTGCGAAAAGGATTATGGCCTTTCTAACCGATATCACTCCTGCGCCGACGGATGTATCGCAGGGGGTTGCCGCGTCATTTCCGCCTAGGGCTACGGCCATTAGGAATGTTAGGAAGAAGCCGGTGCCCACCGCCGCGCTGACTATATCCAAGCTCAGGTGGGAGCTGCTGGAGGCTCGATAAATATGATACCTATATAGTCTATGTTGCCCGACATAGACTATCGAGAGGAATATCCTGCGAAGATCACCTCTAGAATTCTTCGAGGATCAGAGTTTAGAATTTAACGGCTTGGAAAGCTCTCTTGGCCATAGGCTATAGATAGTAGTCCGCAAGCTTAACCACGGTCTCCCTCATAAGGCTTATCAGGTTTTCAGGTCGATCCTTTAGAAGTCTCGCCACCTGATCCCATTGTCTTCCTTGAAGGGTTTTCGCTATGAGAAGTTTCTCAGCCTTCTCGCTTAATCCGAGCCTCTTCCTCTCGCTAGTTAGGAAATGCGCCTCAACCAAGCATTTTATCGAGTCGGAAGCACCCTCATAGGTAACATACTCTCTGAGATATGATTCGAGCCGCATTCTCTGCGATCCCCGGAAGTATGGTCTAGCCTTATAGCTTCCGGGAGCTTTGGATAGTAGGAGCCATGCCGTCTCCAGATCCATATTGAAGTATGGGTCTGAAAGCCCGTTTATCAGCCTTAATCTAAATTCCCTACCTATCTCCTCGACGAAGCGCTTAGTCTTCTCGGTTAAGGCTTTTACCACTATCACGCTAAATTCTCCGGAAACTTTATTCCTCATAGGGCCTATTGCCAGAGGCTGGAAATCGTTTTTGAACCAGAATTTTAGAAGCTGCGGGCTTGCCCCAAATCCCGCCCCAACCCAGTCTAGCTTATTTCTTCTAGCTTCTTCGCATAGCCTCTGGAGAGCATAAGATCCGAAGCCTTTATCCCATAGGGATGGATGGACCGCTATCCTTACTATCCTTATCCCCCTCAGCCTTCCGAATCCCTTTAGATGCGGGTAGTATCTAGCTATGACCGAGGGGATCATATGACCTTTTGGAAGCGTTTCGATTATCTCTAGAAGCTCATCATCTAGGAATCCTTCCAGGCAGAGGTGTAGTGCTGAGAGTATCTTGCCGCTTGGAGATACTATCGCCCTAATCGAATGATGTGGGGCGTTCGCTAATAATGCGATGTCGTTCGGCCTATTCCTATAATGCGTGAGAACGTATAGTCCGATTAGCTGTCTTAGGAGATCCTCGCGGGAGCTGAAAAGCTCATCTCTATCGAATTCGATATACTCGCAGTCTTCTGGACGTAGCCTTAGCTCCCAGTCTTCAAGATTTGCGGGTTCGGAATCCAATAGCAGTATATCGTATAGCCATGATTCGATCGGATCTCCATAAGAGTATCTTATCGGCTCCAGCATCTCGAACTCGATTAGATCGTGTTTGAAGTCCCTCTTCAGCCTGCCAAGAAATCTGATTAAGAAGCCTCTTCCAGCTCCCTCGTAGCCGTGAATCGTTGAAGAGTATATCGCTCTTAGGAACCTCTTCTTGAATCCGAGCAGGATTGGGACGGGTATCCCCGCAGCTTCATCAACTATAGCTATGCTGGCATTAGCGTTTAAGGCGGACATCGGGCGCTTATAAAATACCCTCACGAATCTAGTCCTGAGTTCGATGGGGGATCCATTCCTCTCTAGGAGGTCATAGTCTATATCGAGCCTATCCAATCCCTTTGATGCATACTCGAATAGCACCTTTACGTTATCCGGCTCCGGGGAGGTTATCAGAATATCCTTAAACCTCTTCATCGTCCTTTTCTCGCCGATTAAGGCGGCGACGATCAATCCTAGCGCAGCCGATTTACCCCTACCTCTATTAGCCTTTAAGACTAAAGCCCACCTCCTCTTCGATACGAGATGCTCGACCAGCTTTAGAACCAGTATCTGCTCATTCGTTATGCATAGCTTATAGACTTCTCTTGGAAATAGCTCGCCATACGGCTCGCTTATGCTCTTCGGCGGAGGAGGCTCTGGAAGCTCGCCAAAAGTAACTCCTTCATCAGGATCGATATATATTACTCCCGGTCTCCCAATAGTTTTAGAGAACATTCTCTTCTCAAAGCGTTTTACGAGCTTATCGCCGAATGGCGGGGTTACGCATTTCATATGGAAATCTGTTAGCCATTTATCGAGTTCCCGAATAGATGGGCCGACCATTATTATCGGCCCGCCTCCTCTGACTATCTCGACGAGCATTCCGAGGTCGTTCGGCCTCATCTGATAGTTGATGTCCATGATTAAGGCGTCCCAAGTAGTTCCAAGAAGCTCCCCGGCATCGTCGTAGATTTTCTCGCTTATCTTTACATCGAGATCCTTTAGCTCTCTTAATATCATCACCGTCGTATCATCTTCGCGCTCCCTATAGACTAGAAGTATTGACGGCCTGATCCTAGTTCGGGTTACATGCGCTATTATATCCTTGATTAGACCTCGACCTAAGCATGAGCGCGTGAGATAGATGAGGAGCCTATAGCCTAAGCGTGATGCCTCGTCAAGCCGATCTAATACTTCTGGAAGTGATTCGAGCTTGCTCAAGTCCGTTTAGATATAGCTGTCGAAGGATATTAACCTAAGGCGCTTAGTGTTTTGGAGGGAATATACTGATAAATTATCGAATTTTGTATTTTTTGGAAGCATGTCTATGGAGCAGGCCATTAGGAGGCTTTGGATAATATTTGCAGCATTATCATCTTTAGTCGCTTTCGGCACCATCGCATTTAACCTGGCCGAGGGTCTTAATCTATTCGACTCGCTTTATCTAACGGTTACGATAATCTCGACTGTGGGCTTCGGCGATATAGTCCCCGAAACCGCTCTCGGTAGAATGATCTATATGGTTTTGGTCCTCGTGGGTATCGGGATATTCGGTTATGCGGTCTCCTCGATAGCTAGCATAATGGCTGAGAGAAGCATATTCAAGCTAGCTAGAGGCTTCTTCTTTCTAGGGGGCGAGGGGAAGCTGAAGAATCATATAATCGTAATCGGCTGGAACGAGATATCGAAATCAGTGTGCAGCGAGCTTAAAGCGAATGGATATGATGTCGTCGTAGTGGTTGAGGAAGATGAGAATGCTAGAGAGGCTTCCAAAGCAGGTTATAATGCTCTAGTTGGGTCTCCCCTAGAGGAGTCGACCTATAAGCATGTGAGAATAGATTCTGCGAGCGCGGTAGTCTTAACTGGGGGCGATTCGAGCAAAAACCTCATGACCATCCTGAGGATAAGGGATGTCAGCAGAACCGTTAGGATAATAGTTGTATGCGATAATGATCTCATGAAGAGCCTCTTTTATCGGGCTGGAGCAGATCAGGTCATAAACTTAGCAAAGGTTAGCGGCAGAATCTTGGCTAGCTTCGTTTTTGAACCTCTCGTAGCAGAGATAATCGAGGATCTATCAGAGGCCGAGACGGGCCTGGATGCCGAGCAGATAATCTATCAAGGAAGCAGGGAGTTAACGATAAAAGAGTTGAAGGATTTAGGGTTCGAGGGCGTCGTCTTCGCGATCGTGAGAGGCTCTAAGAGGCATTATTATCCTTCGGAGGACTTTATGATAAAGCCTGGGGATGTGATGATAATCATGGGATTGAGGGAGCATCTTGATAGGGATGCGGAGATTTTGAGGAGGATATAGCGTTGGGATGTTACGTTTTTAAGCGGGGCTGGATGAGTGGGTTGTGGTGAAGAGCTCTTGGTTAAGAGGCTCGCCGTTCTCGATGCCAATAGATGTGTCGGATGCCAGCTATGCATGCTCGCATGCTCTCGCAGACTAGGCTATGCTGGGCTGAATAAGTCTGCCATCCACGTAGTAAGCCATGGGGGAGTTGAGAGGGGGTTTACCGTAATCGTTTGCAGAGCATGCTCGGATCCCCCATGCGCTCGAGTATGCCCTGAAGACGCTCTTAAGATTAGGGAGGGGGGTGGAGTGATCCTAATTCCGGAGAAATGTAATGGCTGCGGGCACTGCGTCGAGGCATGCGACCTCGGCGCGATTAAGCTCGACCAGGAGACTCAGAAGCCGATAATATGTGTTTACTGCGGATATTGCGCGCAATTCTGCCCGCATGGCGTGATAGCCTTACAGGAGGTGGAGTAGATGGCCGGAGAATGGATTAACATGCTCTCAAAAGTCCTCTACATAGACCTCGCTAGGAAAAGATACTGGATCGAGGATCGTAGAGATCTCTTCGAGAGATGGCTCGGGGGGATAGGTGTAGCAACCCAGCTCTATAAGGAGGAGGTTTCGAGAAGAGCCGACCCCCTTGGACCCGAAAACGTGATAATACTTTCAGTCGGCCCGCTTACGGGAGTATTTCCGATGGCTTCTAAAACGGTTGCGGTCTTTAAATCTCCGTTAAATGGGTTTTTCGCGGAATCTCATGCTGGTGGAAGATCCGCGTCAGCGATTAGGTTTGCGGGTTATGGAGCTATAGTCATAAGGGGCGTTAGCGAGAGGCCGGTCTATCTAATAATTGAGCCTGGAAGGGTTAGGTTTAGAGATGCGGGAGCGCTATGGGGTGTTAGAAGCGCGGAGACCGTCGGGAGGATTCTCCGCGAAGTTACTGGCGGAGCAGGCGTCAGGAGCATCTTAAGGATTGGAGGCGCTGGCGAGAAGCTGGTCCGATACGCCATGGTCATGGTCGAGACGTTTAGACACTTCGGCAGAATGGGTCTCGGAGCGGTTTTCGGATCCAAGAAGCTTAAGGGGCTTGTCATAATCGCGGGAAGGAATTACAGAATTCCCAATACCCGGAAGTATCTAGAGCTTTATCAGAAGATCTTCAAGCTGACGATGGGGCCTGGAACTAGGAAATATCATGATCTTGGGACGGCCGAGAACGTAGCTGCTTTAAACGCTATCGGCGCTCTGCCTACGAGAAACTTTAGCTCGGGTAGATTTGAGAGCGCGGGCGAGATTAGCGGCGAGAAGCTTGTGGAGACCGTTTTGGCGCGGCGTGTAGCCTGCTCGGCATGCCCAGTAGCGTGCATCCATCTCGCGGCTATCAGGGAGGAGTATGAGACGGAGCCGTTCATGTATAAGACCGAGTTCATATCCTATGACTATGAGCCGATCTATGCTCTCGGGAGCAATCTAGGGATAGGCGATAGAATCGGGATGCTGAAGCTTCTAAAAGCCGTTGAGGACTGGGGGCTTGACGCGATCTCGACAGGAGTAGTCCTGGCGTGGGCCACCGAAGCCCAGGAGAAGGGTCTTATAACCAAGGACGAAACACTCCTAGATCTCAGGTGGGGGGATTGGAAGACCTATCTCAAAGCCATTCAATACATCGTGCAGCAGCCGAACGAATTCTATAAGGTCTTAGCCCTTGGAGTGGAGGAGGCTTCAAAAAGATATGGTGGAGCAGACTTCGCGCTAGCATTCAATAAGGTTGAGCCAGCCGGATACCTGACAGGCCCTCTATACTTCATCTCTCTAGCGATAGGGTCGAGGCACTCGCATCTCGATGCTGGAGCATACTCGCTCGATCAGAAGCTTCTTTCGACCGGAGCTTCTCTTCCATCGCCTAAGGAGGCTGTGGAGAGGATCGTTGAGGAGGAGGCTTGGAGGCAGATACTTTCATCATTAGTCATATGCTTCTTTGCGAGAGGAGTCTATAAGGCGGATCTCGTCGCCGCAGCCCTAGATAGCCTAGGCTACAGTTATTCTGAAGATGAGCTAAAGAAGCTTGGTAGGGAGATATACCTTGAGAAGCAAAGATTGAAGAGGGAGGAGGGATTTTCCGCCAAAAACCTAAGCATACCAGGTAGGCTGTATCAGGTGGATACGCCGCTTGGAAAAATCGATAGAAGATATGTTGAAGAGGCGCTGGCCTACTTCGACCAGCTCATAGAAGAGGGTTAGGGGAAGATCTTATCGGGGTTCAGTATGTTATTCGGATCGAAGATCCTCTTTATCTCCTTCATTAATTCGAGAGCCTTCCGATCAACTATATCATCCATGTATTTTCTCCTGAGATAGCCTATTCCATGCTCGCCCGTTATCGTCCCCCCGAGCTCTAAAGCCTTCCTATAGATTACGCTTCGAACCTCATCATACTTCTCCTCGGTCCATCCATCCCACTTCATCAAGTGTATGTGTAGATTTCCATCTCCCGCATGACCATAGACCGGCATATATACGCCGTATTTCGCCTCAAGCTCGTTCACGGTCTTTATCAGGTCTATAAGCCTTGCAGGCGGAACCGTGGTATCGAGAATATCTACCATATCGGGCTTTAGGGTTGAGTATATCTCGCTCCTAATCTTTAGAATCTCATCCTGCTCCTTCCTCGTCTCGGCGGCAACGACCTCCAGGGATCCAGATTTCTCCGATAGTTCTAGAAGCTTTTCGGACGTGCTTAGAAGAGACTCTTCGGAGGATTCTGAGAGAATTACCATTAGCTGGTATTCTCCTGCCTCGCATGGCCATTTTAGGCCGAGGTTTTTAGCTACTCGCTCGACGAGGTTTTTCTCAACATATTCTACTGCTAGTGGTAGGATTCCTTCATGGAATATCTTCGGAACCATTCCTAGAGCTTTTTCTCTCTGGTCGAAGGGGATTACTATCGTTGCCGTCGCAACCTCTCTTGGCTGAAGCCTTATCCAAGCTTTTGTGATTACTCCAAGAGTTCCCTCGCTTCCGATTATGAGGTGCATTAGATCGTATCCCACGTTGTTTTTCAATACTTTTCCGCCGAGCCTGATTATCTCCCCGGTCGGTAGGACGAGCTCTATACCCTTAACGCAGTTTCTCATAACACCCGTCTTTATCGCCCTGGCGCCGCCGGCATTACAGGCTATAAGCCCTCCGATTTGCGCTCCCTCATCGCCTGGATGTAATGGAAATGAGAGACCGGCTTTTTCTGCCGCATCGATTAGATCTCTGAGAGTCGCTCCGGCCTCAGCCTCTGCGATCAGATTTTCGGAATCGACGGTTATCTTATTCATGCGTTCTAGGGAGAGTATTATCCCGCTTAGAGTTGGTATGCATGCCCCTGCAAGGCCGGTTCCACCGCCTCTGGGAAAGACGGGTATCTTATGCCTATTCGCTAAATCCAGTATCTTGGAGACTTCCTCGACGCTTCCGGGCTTAACGACTACCACGTCGCTGCTCGCCTTCGGCCTAAGAGGTATCGGAGTCTCATCATAGAGGTATGGCTCGACGGCATCTTTAGCGGATACGACCCAATCTTCCCCAACTATGGATTTAAGCTCTTTCAATACCTCCTCCTTCACGCCCTTTAACCTCCTTTAGAAAACGGATTAACCTCGGTATAAATTCGTATAGATCTGCGACGACGCCGTAATCCGCATGTCTGAAGATCGGCGCTGATGGATCCGTATTCACGGCTATGATTATATTCGAATCCCTCATCCCTGCTAGATGTTGCGGCGATCCTGAGATCCCGCAAGCGATGTATAGCCTTGGTTTAACCGTGTTCCCGCTAAATCCGACTTGATGATCTTTAGAGATCCACCCCTCTTCTACGAGGGGCCTGCTCACCCCCACGACGCCGCCTAACAGGTTTGCAAGCTCCTCCAAGAGCTTTAGATCCTCCTTCTTCTTCAAGCCCCTTCCACCGGCAACGATCACCTCCGCATCGGCGAGGTTCACCCTCCTCTCAGAGACTTTCCCCAAGAATCTTATCCCGTCAGCATCGATCTTCTCAGGCTTCCGGACTATAATCTCCCCCTTTCTGCTTGGATCTCGTTTAGGCATCTTCATCACCTTATATCTTATAGTGGTCATAATAGGCTTGCTAACAGTCTCGATATAAGCAAGGATATTTCCGGTGAATGCAGGTCTTATCTGGATAAGCTTCCCATCCTCACTAACCTGAAGATCTATGCAGTCTGCCGTTAAGCCCGTATCGAGAGCCGCCGCGATTCTAGGAGCTAGGCTTCTCCCCCAGGGAGTCGCGCCTATCAGGAAGATCTCAGGCTTAGTTTCCCTAACCAAGTCCACTAGAACATTCTTGTATGCGATTACGTTTAGATCGCTTAGCCGCTCATCATCATAGACGTATACCTTATCAGCGCCATGGTATATCAGCTCCGATGCTTTATCCCCGATACCATATCCGAGGATTACGCTCCAAACCTCGAGGTTGAGTTTATCGGCTATCTCTCTAGCCTTTCCAAGAAGCTCGAAGGATATTGGATGGATATCCGATCCAGCCGTCTCAGCGTAGACGAGTATCCCCTTCCCACTCATCTCCTAAGCACCTCCTTTAGGAGAAGCTCTCCAATCTCCTCAACAGCATCTTCACCCTTCAGGATAATTCCCTTCCTATGCTCTGTAGTCGGGATCACAACCTTAACGACGCGAGTCCTAGATCCTTGAAAGCCTAGCTGATCGATCGAGATGTAGTCTAAGAGATCCTCCGCAGTCCATGCCTCGATCTTAGCCCGCTTAGCCCTGAGAAGATCTTTTAAGGTTGGAAGTCTGGGGGAGTTAAGCTCTCTAGTAACGGTTAGTAGGGCTGGAAGCTCCAGCTCGTAGAGGTATTTATCGCCCATATCAGAGACGACCGTAATCTTATCGCGGCTAACATCCCTAATCTCGCAGACATAGGCTGCATGAGGTATTCCGAGAAGCTCAGCCACCTCCGGACCGACCTGCCCAGTATCGCCGTCAACGGTCTTCTCACCACATAGGATTAAGTCGAATTCTCCAAGCTTTCTAATAGCTGAGGCAAGAGCCTTCGCGGTAGCTATCGTATCGGCTCCAGCCAGCCTCGGATCGGTCAGGAGGATGGCCCTATCAGCACCCCTAGCCAAAGCATCCTTAAGCGATGACTCCGCCTGCCTCGGCCCCATACTGATAACGGTTACAGAGCCTCCAAACCGCTCCTTAATCTGCAGCCCAGCCTCTAAAGCATTTAGATCGAAAGGATTCGTCTCCGCAGGCGCAGAACTCCTATCAACTCTACCAGTCTCGACATCGAATCGCACCTTCTCAATATCGGGAACCTGCTTGATCAAGACTATAATCCTAAGTTGTTGAGCCATAAGATGCTCACCAAGCCATCATAAGGTATTCGTCAAGCTTTCCCGGGAAAAGGCGCTATTTATCAATTAATTGTAACCCTTAGACCAGACTAACCCTTTATATATCCCATGGTTAGCCCCCTGACAAGATACTTCTGAAAGAGCGCAACTATCAGAATGGGAGGTATGCTTGCCAAGAACGCTATCGCGCAAACTACTCCGTATAATATGTCGTGACCGCCATAAAATCTTGGAATAAGCGTTGGCAGAGGTTTTACCGCAGATCTTGTAAGGAAGAGCTGGATTAGAAACTCATTCCAACTAAACATGAATAGCATAACGGAGGTGGCTATCAAACCTGGCAGGCTCACGGGGAGAACGACCCTGAAGAAGGCACCCTTAAGGCTACAGCCATCTACAAGCGCGCTCTCCTCAAGATCCTTTGGGATGCCATCGAAGAAGC
>CAYNFG010000013.1:0-16664 GCA_964396455.1 uncultured Nitrososphaeria archaeon
TCTAGGTCCCTATCTGGATGCTCTCAGTAATTTCCCTTAGGGTTGCTAACGCGGATAACGCGGCTAGAAGGCTTGTCTTAGGATTTTTTGGAGAGGGCTTGTTAATGGTTCGGCACTCTATTCTCCCAAACTCGCCTTCGACCACGACCTCGTGAATATTTCCCGAGACCTGTGGATCCGCTATAATCCTAACTTTCACCTTCTCGGGACCTAAGGAGGCTAGGCTTAGGGTTGCTGCCACATTGATGGAGGATGGGAAGAGCTTACATGCCTCTAGGGCTGATCCCTCATAAACTATCACAGGCTCCTTAAGCTCAGACAGCTTTATGCCCCTAGACTTGACATAAGCATTATCTTGGAAGACATGAGGAGGTTTTCTAGAAATCAGGGTAACCGAGCGAATGCTAGCTACGCGAGCTGCCTTGATTGCGTCAAGCCCAGCTATGGCTCCCGATGGTATATAAAGCTTAACCCCTTTCCTCTTCGCAGCCTCTCTAAGCTTCTCATAGAATCGAAGATCTCTAAGGGCTCCAACACTCATTATCATGAGGTTCTTACCCGAGTCGATCACTCTAAGGGCGTAGTCTCTCACCGCCTTCTGGCTTGCCGCCTCCACAACAAGGTCAACGTCCTCGGCCTCGATAATTTCCTCAAACCTCAGGGCCACACGAGGTTTAGTGGTCAAGGAGCTACTAAGCCTATACGCCTTTTCAGGAATCCTGTCATAAAGGATTTTGACCTCAAACCCTTCCACGAGGTCCTTATCAAGGGCCTCAGCTATGTAGCTCCCTATAGCTCCGCAGCCTATTATCGCCACACCAATAGACCTCATCATAGTAGACCCTTCATCAGGCTAGGCTCTAGGAATTATCATGTTTTGGCAGGCTTTAACCTTAAAAGCCGTGATCAAGCATCTGTAGGAGATGTCTTCACCCTTGATCCAGGACTTAAGGCGATTTCTTGAGGAAGACCTGGGTTTCCTAGACCTTACATCAGACCTTCTAATCCCGAAAGGGTTGAAGGCTCGAGGGGTAATAGTGGTTAAGGAGGAGGGGATTATTGCTGGACTAGAAGAGGCAGAGGCTATCTTCAAGAGCTTGGGTCTTGAGGTCAATCTTCTGAAAAAGGATGGAGACTTGGCTAAGCCCGGTGAAGTCGTATTAGAGGTGAGGGGCGATGCTAGAAAGATCTTGATGGCTGAGCGAACGGTCTTAAACCTGATGATGAGGATGAGCGGAATAGCGACCGAGACAAGGAAATGCGTTGAGAGGCTTAAGAAATCTGGATTAAATGTCAGGATAGCCGCGACCCGTAAGACGGCTCCAGGTCTTAGATTCTTCGACAAGAAGGCAGTGATGCTAGGGGGAGGCGACCCTCATAGGTTTAGGCTCGATGATGCAGTTCTGATAAAAGATAATCATGTGAGGCTGGTGGGATCCGTGAGAGAGGCCGTCAGGAGAATTCGAGAAAGACTTAGCTTCGTGAAGAAACTGGAAGTGGAAGTGAGAAGCGTAGAAGAGGCAATTGAAGCAGCCGAAGAGGGAGCTGATATACTCCTCCTAGATAACATGAGTGTCGAAGAAGTGAAAGAAACTATCAAAGCTCTCAAGTCCAGAAATCTCTACGATAAGGTCTTGCTAGAGGCTTCAGGTCGCATAAACTTTTCAAACCTCCTAGATTATGCATCAACAGGTGTGCATATACTATCTCTCGGATACCTAACACACTCCGTAAAGGCTTTAGACATGAGTCTAGAAATCGTCGAGATCTTAAGTAGCTAGTCTCGGGCAAGGTTTATATCTAAAGACTCCTCTCTTCAAGTTCAATGGGGGAGCTTTACGAAGGAGATGGAAGAAAAATATAAATTGCTTACGGAGAGAATTGCCGAGCTTAAACGGGAGAAGAAGGCCATAATCTTAGCACATAACTATCAGCGATCAGAGGTTCAGGATATAGCTGATTATGTAGGTGATAGCGTGGAGCTTAGCAGGAAGGCAGCTGAACTAGAGGATGCGAAGATAATTGTCTTCGCCGCTGTGGACTTCATGGCCGAGATAGCTTCCATTCTAAACCCCGATAAGAGAATCTTGATACCAACTAGAGGGGCTAGATGCCCGATGGCTGGGATGCTTCAACCTGAGCTGATCATAGATTATAGAAAGCGGTACCCTGGGGTCCCCGTAGTTTTATATGTTAACACCTTGGCTGAGGCGAAGGCCGAATGCGATCTGTGCTGTACATCCGCCAACGCCGTCGAGATCGTTAAAGCCCTCGACTCGGACACCGTAATATTCGGACCTGATAGAAACTTGGCAGAGTATGTGGCCGAGAGGACGGGTAAGCACATAATCCCAATTCCGAGGGAAGGCTTCTGCCCAGTTCACATATTATTCTCCAAAGAGGAGGTGTTGAGAATTAAGGAGGCGGATCCTAAAGCCTTAGTCTTAGCCCATCCAGAATGTATCCGTGCAGTTCGAGAGATTTCAGATTATATCGGGAGCACCTCCCAGATGTGTAGGTTTGCTGAAAAATCCGATGCTGAGAAGATGATCATAGCTACGGAGGTCGGGCTGATCCATAGGCTTAGGAAGGAGAATCCAGACAAAACGTTTATACCAGCATATGAGGATGCAGTTTGCGTAAACATGAAGCTTAACACCCTCGAATCGATATATATGGCCTTGAAGGAGGAGAGATACGTTGTAAGGGTTCCCGAAAAGCTAGCATCTAAGGCGAGAGAAGCGATAGAGGGAATGTTCGAGGTAATCGGAAGACATCCTTAGACGCCTGATATTTCGAAATTACAAGCTGTCTGAAGTTCATAAAATGGTAGATTGATATTCACAGCCCCTATTAATAGTGTTTTGATAATCGTCCACGATCTCCACGCTCCATTATTTAGTATGCTCTAGCGACGTAGACCACGAACCTCGCATCCCTGCCACATACTATACATGGTCCCGAGGGGGTCTCCGCTATATCGTATCTCTCTCCCCTAACCTCTCCTCCAGCCTCCTCCTTCAATCTCTCAGCGCACTCGATGTCTCCACACCACTCTATCCTCGCTATCCTCCTCTCCTTCAGGATCTTCTTAACCTCCTCTATGCTTCCAGCATCCGAGATTAGGCTCATCATCATCCGCTGGCTTCTCTCAAGCAGGTTAGCCTCTATAGATTTCATAAGCTCCTCGATCTTATCGCCCAGCTCGTTAAACGAGACTTTTATCCTCTCTAGGGTATCCCGCCTCGCCACCGTCGCTGAGTATTCTGCAACTTCACGGGGGCCGACTTCAATCCTAATCGGGGCGCCCATAAGCTCCCAATGGTAAAATTTCTCACCCGGGGTAATGTCTTCTCGATCATCTAAAACCGTCCTCCATTTCTTCGAGACTTCCTCCTTTATCTTAGAAGCGTATTCGTAGATCTGCTTCTCCTGACCTTTGAATGGTATCGGGATTATGACCACTTGGACTGGGGCTACTATCGGCGGCAATACGAGCCCCCGGTCATCGCCATGCTGGGCGATTATGGCAGCGAGCACCCTGCTGAACCCGAAGCCGTAGCATGTCTGATATGCGATCCCCCGGCTTCCATCCCTCTTCTCAAACTCTATCTCGTAGGCTTTGGCGAAGTTCTTTCCAAGATTATGTATGGTCGCAACCTGATTCACCTTACCATCCGGATTCCATGCATCGAATGCGAGGGAGTAGACCGCTCCAGCGAACTTATCGAAGTCAGGTCTCTTGAAGATCATGTAGCCTATCCCGAGCCTCCTCAAAACCCTCTGATAGATTTCTAAGGCTTCTCGAATCTGTTTCTCCGCATCGCTGGGGCTTTCATGAACCGTATGAGCCTCATTCCAAGGTATCTCCCTAACCCGGTAAAGCGCTCTAGTCGCCTTAGTCTCCCTCCGATAAACATTAACGCTTTGATAGACCTTCAGCGGCAGATCGGCATGGCTCCGAATCCAGAGCTTAAACATGGGATACATTATCGTCTCGGAAGTCGGTCTTATGATAAGCTTCTGCTCGCCCGAGCCCTGATCTATCACGAAGACCTCCTTAGAGAACCCCTTGATATGCTCGGCCTCCCTTCTGAAGAGATCCTCGCTTGTAACAAGCGGGAAATACATCCTCTTATGGCCCGTCTTCTCAAGCTCCCGCTCTAGAAGATTCTTTATCTGATCCATTATGAAGGCCCCATTCTCCATATAGACGACGAAGCCCTTCACCGGAAACCTGTTATCAGCTATCCTAGCCTTAAGTATCAGGTCGTCGAACCAGGCTGAAAAATTCTCAAACTTCTTGGTAGCCGATACGCTCATTTTATCAAGTTATGCAGATGGCTCACCATATATAGACTATCCTCTCCTCAGCCTAGATGAAAAGGGGGAGATTAGAGTATATTCGCGAAGCTGGGCTTAGACGCGTCTGCTCTCCCAGGCTTTTAGAGCGGCTTCGGCCATCTCCGATAAGACCTTCTTCGGATCCTTTGCCTTGACGTATGCGCTTGCTAGGAGGACTCCCTCAGTTCCAAGCTCGATCGCCTTCGCTACATCATCTCCAGTCGAGATGCCTGCGCCGCAGAGAATATGGACCGATGGATTGATTTTCTTGACGGCCTCCACCGCCCCGGTAACAACCTCAGGCTTAGCCTTCGAGACCGGAATCCCTGTTCCGATAAGCTCCGGAGGCTCTATAGCCAGCATATCTGGTCCGAGAGCAGCCCCAGCCTTAGTCGTCTCAACCGTATCCGTGCAGAGTAATGAGATTAGCTTATTTTCCCTAAGCCTTTCCAAGACCATCCCTATATCCGCTAGGAGGAGCCTATGCTCCGAATGATTCACTATGGATCCCGCGGCTCCAATAGCCTTAACATCCTCCGCTATTATCGAGCCCGTATGGCTTCCAGGCTTATACGGATCGACATGCTGAGCGAAGACCGGTATCTCAACCTCCTTCACGACCTTCTCCAGATCTAGAAGCGGCGGCGCGACGATTATCGTTATACCATGTTCCTTCGCTACGTCCTCCGCTATCTTCGCGAGCCTAACAGAGTTCTCGCCTATAGACTCGAGATATGTCTTGAAGTTCAGGGCGATTACGGGATAGCTTAGCATACCTTTATCCGGTAAATTCTAGCTGATAAATCTGCTCCCTATAACCCCTCTATAGATTCGCTAAGCCGCGCCTCTTCAGCTTTTTCTCAGGTATAAGCTTTCTCCAAAATTCCTCTAGCTTTATTAAGAGTTGCCGCTTATCGAGCTTACCCTCCTCGGTTATGAAGATGCTTATCAGCTCTGATGGAACGATCTCGAAATAGGGGTTTAGCACGCTTATCTTCTCCATTCCAGCATAGACCTCCTTGGGGGAATGTTCTTCGAGAGAAAATCCTTGGACGGCGATCTTCCATAGGTCGGTGATCACATTTACCGGGATCTCTAGCTGCTTCGCCGCTAATGCTATCATCTTAGAGCCGACCTTATTCGCTATCGAGCAGTCGTCGAGTATCGCATCGCATCCGATCACCACGGCGTCTATCATCTCCCTTTCGAGGGCGTATGCGGCCGCTGCATCGATTAGCAAGGTAACTCTAAGCCCCTTTCTCGCAAGCCTTTCAGCAAGAGTTCTTCCCTCATAGCCAGGCCGAGACTCGGTAACGTAAACCCTTAGCCTCCCACACTCCTCGATCGCCCTAGCCACGGTCGAGCTATAGCTATGGACTAGGATGCGGTCATATCTCGAGAGGATATCTATCGAGTTTTGGACGACCATCCTCAAGCTATCCTGATACTCGCCTATAGTCATCCTAACAGAATTCTCGACTGCCTCCTCAAGCCCTATCCCCCTTGATAGATGCTCGGAAATCAGCCTCTCAATCCTGTATGCTATATTCGCGATCGATGGCATGCTAGGTCTTGCTGCTGCAAGCATCTTCGTCAGCCTTCTGATATGTCTGAGGCTGGGCTTACCCTCGAGAAGCTTTAGATATAGATTAGCGGCTTTAATCGTAAGCTGAGCAGCACCGCTCGAGGAATCCTCGACTATCTCCCTAACAAGCTCTTCAAGTCTCAAGCTCTTCCAAGAGTGGTTGGAAGCCATTATTAAGCTGTTCTCGCGAAAATATTGGAAGATAGGCTTCGAGAATCGTAACTCCGATAGCGATGTCAAATGAGCAACCTATTTAAGGCCTGGATAGGCATCCTCTTTCTCGGGGATGGCTAAGACGAAGATAGCCGTTACGATAGGCAGGACTAGCAAGGATCCATCGATCATAAGGGAGATGGCTTTAGCCGGGGCGCGGATCTTTAGGATAAACTTTAGTCATGGGACTATGGATGAATGGCGCGAGATCGTTAAGACTGTCAGAGAGCTTGAGGACGAGCTGGGATTACATTTCGCTCTTATAGGAGATCTGCCTGGGCCATCGGTTAGGCTCGGCTTGATCGATGAGCCGATCGAGGTTAGGTCCGGAGAGACTGTTAAGCTTGTTTTGCTGGAGAGGAGTAGGGGCGGGGCCGAAAAGGTAATTCCCCTGCCTAATGAGGTCGCCTTGAAGGCTCTTAGGAAAGGTCATGTAATCCTGATGGATGATGGTCTAGTCGCCTTCAGAGTCGAGTCAGCATCGGGTAATGAAGCCACCCTCAGAGCGTTGACGGATGCGAGGATAAGCTCTAGAAAGACCCTAGTTATCCAGGGTAAGGGTCTTGATCTACCAACTATAAGCAGCAGGGAGATCGAGATCATAAAGTTCGCCGTCTCCGAGGAGTTTGACTACATCGGATTAAGCTACGTGAGGGGTGTTGAGGATATATCGATGCTACGTGGGATACTCTTATCGCTTAACGCGGAGCATATATCGATAATAGCTAAGATCGAGGTTCCAGCCGCTGTCAGAAGGCTTAGAGAGATAGTCGATGCAGCTGACGCGATATTAGTTGCTAGAGGAGATCTCGGAATGCACTTCCCCCTCGAGGAGGTTCCGAGGCTGCAGGAGGAGATTATAGAAGCATGTATTGATCGCGGCAAGCCCGTGATAGTCGCGACCCAGCTTCTAAGCTCCATGATAGAGAATCCTGTTCCGAGTAGAAGCGAGATAGTTGATATAGTTACAGCTCTCTCGGAGGGCGTCGATGTATTGATGCTGACGAGCGAGACCGCTATCGGCAGATATCCGGTAGAGGCGGTTAGATGGCTGGCCAAGATAATAGAGAGATATGAGCCGAGGATATCTCCGCCAAAAAGAAGGCTTGCTAAAGAGGAGGATATACGCGATAGGTTTGCATCCGGCATAGTCTCGCTCGCCGAATCTCTTAATGCCGTGATCGCCGTCTATACTGTCTCCGGGAAGACCGCTGAGAGGATAGCGAGCTTCAAACCTCTATGCCCAATAATCTCAGCATCGCCAAATAAGAGAACCTTAAGAAAGCTCACGCTTATACGGGGAATAGAGACGATCGAAAGCGAGGCGAGGAGCTATGAAGAAGGATTAACGGAGCTCGAGCAGAAGCTCGTGAGAAGCGAGATGGGCTTCAGTGAGCCAATAATAGTGCTTACCTATGGTATGCGGGAAGAACCCGTACATCTAATCAAAATAATCCAAGTTAGGAGAGAGGAATAGGCTAGATATATCCTTCCTTAACTACAAGCTCTGCGTTGAGAACGGCGTTTCCGGCAGCTCCTCGAATGGTGTTATGGCCTAGAACTAGGAATTTTATACCGTTTTCTAGGACCGGGTCTTTTCTAATCCTACCAACAACTATAGACATTCCTCCACCAGCATATCTATCAAGCCTGGGCTGAGGTCTATCCGGCTCATCTCTAACTATTATCGGCTGCTTGGGCGCCGTCGGAAGCATGAGTTCCTGCGGTCTGCCCTTAAAATTCCTCATAGCTTCCTTGACTTCTTCGGGATCGGCGTTGGATTCTAGCTCTACGAAGACGGCTTCTAGATGGCCTTCGAGAACATTTACCCTATGGCAGCTTGCGGAGATCTTGATATCTGCCGGGATGATCTTCTCCCCATCGAATCCTCCTAGGATCTTTAGAGCCTCCCTCTCAACCTTCTCCTCCTCATTCCGGATATATGGTATGACGTTATCGGTTATCGCCATGGAGGGGACGCCTGTCCAGCCTGCCCCCGAAAGCGCCTGCATGGTCGATACTAGGACTCGCCGAATCCCGAACCGATCCTTTAAAGGTTTCAAGGCTAGGATGAGGGCGTTGGATGTGCAGTTTGGGCTGGTTACTATGAATGCTTTCCATCCTCTCCGAGCCTGCTTTCTGACGAGCTTTAGATGATCTGGATTAACCTCTCCTATCAGTATCGGGACATCCTCCTCCATGCGATATGCGCTCGCATCGCTGATGACTGGTATCCCAGCTTTTGCAAACTCCGCCTCAATAGTCTTCGCGACCTCCGAGGGGACTGCGGAGAAGACTAGATCAACCTCATCCTCCCTCCTTACATCCTCCACCCCCACCCTCACGACCTTCATATCTGCGACTTCTTCGGGAAGATCCCCCTCGATGCACCAGTGGACTGCATCCCTGTACTTCTTCCCAGCGGATCTTGGAGAGGCTGCTAAGACTGTAAGCTCGAACATTTCATGGTTTGCAAGTAGTTTGACGAATCTCTGGCCGACCATCCCGGTTGCTCCCAATAAGGCTACCCTAATCCTATCCATACTCTAACCCTCCTCGAGCTTTGGGGAAGGCTGTCTTGAAGGCTACGCATTTAGGTTAAAAGCCTTATGGATTGCCTTTAAGGCTTTTAACCCATCCTCCTCCTTTACCGCGAATGAGATATTTAGCTCGGATGAGCCTTGGGAGATCATCCTTATGTTTATCCCCTCTTTCGCGACGGCGTTGAATATCTTGGCGGCGACGCCCGGCCTCCCCCTCATCCCAGATCCTATAACTGCTATCACGCATATACCCTCCTCATAGTCTATTCTAACCTCATCGGCTGGAAACTCTCTTCGGATAGCCTTTATCGCTTTTTCCAGATCTCTTCTAGGTATTGCTATAGAGATATTTGCCTGCGAAGATGCTTGGGAGAGCATTATGACCTGTATCCCTAGCTTGCTCAATAAGTCCAATAGCCTGATATTCGCCGTTGGAGTCTCCACTATCCCGGTTCCGCTGGCGAGGATTATCGCAGCATCCCTTATCATCGTTAACGCCTTGACAGTATCCTTCTCAGCCTCTCTAGTTATCAGAGTTCCGGAGGCAGATGGGTTATAGAAGTTCTTCACCCTAACAGGTATTCCTTCTTTAGCCGCCGCCTCAAGAGCGAGCGGATGAATAACTTTTGCTCCGAAATATGCTAGCTCCATAACCTCCTCGTAGGACATTCTCGGGATCGGTCGTGCTTCGGGGATGAGCTTGGGGTCGGCCGTCATGACGCCATCGACATCCTTCCAGAGGATCACTTCATCGACCTTTAAAGCCGCTCCAATTATCGTAGCGGTATAATCGGATCCTCCTCTTCCAAGGGTTGTTACCACGCCGTCGGGGGTCGCCGCGATGAACCCCGTAACAACAGGTGTCACACCCCTTTCCATGAGGGGTATAAGCCTCTTCCTAACCTCTTGATAGGTTAGCGTTGTTAAGGGTCGAGCATCCCCAAAATTATCGTTCGTAAATATTCCAGCCTCCCAGCCTCTAAGATACTCAGCCTTCAAGCCTTGATCGATAAGAGATCCCCAGAATATCCTCGTAGATAACCTCTCGCCGAAGGATAATGCGTAATCCCTTATCCTAGGCGTAACCTCTCTAAGATAAGCTATCACGGATAAGAGCTTCCTAAGCTCGTCCATCTCCTCAGCCTCCCTCCTCATAACCTCCTCGCATAATTTCCGATCTTCGATCGCCTGCCTACATGCTTCTAGATGCCGGGATCTAAGCTCCTCGATAAACTTCTCAACCTCATCCTTATCGCCTTTCTCAGCCTTCTCCAAAGCCTCGATTATCCTATCCGTTATGTTTGAGAGCGCTGAAACCACGACGACCACGCTAGCCCCGGCCCCTACATATTCTCTCACGATCTCCGCAGACTTCCTAATGGTCAAGCCATCTCTTACGCAGCTTCCACCAAACTTCATGACGTATCTCTTCGAGGTCATCCTCCATCAGCCCGGATCAGCTTCGCCACAAATTCTTCTCATCTTTAAAACTCCTCACTTATAGCCTTAAACCCGATAAATAGCCGATTCTAGGCTCGAGAAGCCCGCGTGATGGTTACCCTAATTAATCAGCGTTTAGAGGAAGCTGGAGAGGACTTTATGCGTGTTAAGCTCACCTTAGCGCTCGTGGATAGACCTGGGGTCCTCCTCAAAGCCCTGGAGCAGATAGCCCTTAACGGCGGTAACATAATCTCGATAATCCATCGGAGGGATAGGATAACCTCAGGCTACGTCCCCGTAAGCATTAATGTTGAGTTCCCGGACTCGGCTAGCCTAGAGCGAGCTAAGAAAGGGATAGAGTCTTCAGGGATACCCGTAATCGAGGCCGAGGCGCTGGAGAAGACGATAACCACGATGATCCTAGTCGGAAAAGCAGACGTGGATACGCTACTCAGAAAGGTCAGCGAGCTAGGCTCAAAGATCTCAGCACTATACCTTACAGGCGGAGCCGAATCACCATGCCTCAAACTCGTGGTAGAAGCACCTCATGGAAAGCTTAAACAATTAATAAGCTCCCTCGAAGAACTTGCAGAGAAATGGGACTCTCTCCTGATAACCGAGGGGTGAATCCAAGACTTGATAAGATGCATAATAGTCGGTTATGGATTTCTCGGGAGAAGGCTTGCTAAAGAAATTGCGGCACATAAGATCCAAGATCTTAGACTAGTTGGGATAGCTTCCTCGAAAGGCTATCTATATAGGGAGTCGGGATTCGGCCTCGAAGAGCTTCCAGAAAACCTGGCCGAGGCTCGGGGGTTTAGAGAGGCTCCTGCCTCCGAGCTGATTAATAGCAGGCTGGCAGACCTTCTGATCGAGCTCACTCCAACCAATATCAGGGATGGAGAACCGGGTCTAAGCCATATAAGGCAAGCATTAGAAGAAGGCATGGATGTCGTTACGGCGAATAAAGGTCCAATAGCCTTAGCCTACGAAGAGCTTACCGGGCTTGCGGAGGAGAGGGGCGCCATGCTCCTCTACGAGGCGACGGTCGGCGGGGGCATACCCTTAATCTCGCTTCAGAAAAGATGTCTAGCAGCCGATGAACTCCTCTCGATAAAGGGAATCCTGAACGGAACCACAAACTACATTCTCAGCAGAATGCACTTCGAGGAAATGACCTTCGAGCTGGCGCTTAGAGAAGCTCAGATGCTCGGTATAGCCGAGCGAGACCCAACCCTCGACATCGAGGGGATAGACACAGCCCTCAAGATCGTGATCCTCGCCAATAGCCTAATGAATGCGGGTAAGAGGCTAAGCGATGTAAAGATAAGGGGGATCAGGAAGATTACGAGCGAAGCCATAGCGGCTGCTAGGGAATCGGGAATGGCGATAAAGTTAATCGGGCTAGCAGACGAGGAAGAGCTCTCAGTAGCACCTAGACTAATAAAGCTAGAAGACCCCCTATGCGTCCATGGAACGCTCAACGCTATAAACTTCAAGCTTAGAATCCTCGGAGACCTAACCATAATAGGTGAGGGCGCCGGCGAATCGACAATCTCAGCCCTCATAAACGATATCTACGAGGTCGTGAAATCTCGGAAAACCTGCGCAGGCAGAAAGCCACATTAAAATTATGTTTAGCCCATCCTAGAATCTTGGATAACCCTATGCCGGAAGCGAGAATAGCGATAATAGGCCATTTATCGATCGACGAAATCGTGATAGAGGACGAGCGTTATGAGAATATGGGCGGGGTGGCATGTTATGCCGCGCTCGCCGCCAGAGCCTTAGGAGCAGATGTGAAGATAATATCAACAATAGGAGAAGACTTTCCGAAAAGCTATCTAGAAACTTTGAGGAGAGCTGGGGTAGATCTATCAGATGTTCAAGTGATGGCTCAAGGACGGACTACGAGATTTGAGATAAGCTATCTCGGCGATAAAAGGGTGATGAGGCTTCTCTCGAGGGCAGAGGACATCGAATTGAAACTGCATCACGAAGATCTTGATGGCATATATCTAGGACCAATCGCTTGGGAGTTCGACCTAGATTCCATTAGAAGGCTTATCGAGGAAGGAGCGAGATTGCTTCTCGACCCGCAGGGGTTAATGAGGACTATCGATGCGTCTGGCTTCATACGGCTTAAGAGGCTCGATCTAAGAATCCCGGGCTTATGGATTCTTAGAATCTCGAGGGAGGAGGCTGAGATCCTAGCTAATAGCTCGAAGCTTTCAGAGGTTATAGATTATCTAGGAACGCTAGGGGCGGAGGTAACGATTTTAACCCTAGGCAGGGAGGGCGCGTTAATCCTTCACAGCTCTAAGATCATTAGAGTTCCATGCTATCCGGTTAAGGTGGTAGATCCGACAGGGGCTGGAGATGTTTTCGGCGGAGCATTTCTCGTGGAGTTCCTCCGGTCGCAGGATCTCGAATGGGCTGCGGCCATCGGATCAGCGATGGCATCGCTAGTGGTCGAGTCAAAGGGACTCCACCCCCTCCTATCCCCGAATATCGTTGAAGAAGCAAGACGGAGGGCGAGGATGATCCGCGAATTGATCAAGAGACTTTAATCAACTTCTATTCCATGCTTCTTCAAAGCCTTCTTGATCTTCTCGATCTCAGCCCGCAGATAGATCAGCTCTCTCACGATCATCTCCAAATCCGATGGAAGAGTATAACCCAGCCTCCTGAAGCTTTTAAGCTTCTCGGGTAGATCTTCTGGAAGAACCATCTCCGGCTCTACACCAGATTCTAGGATACAGTCTTCCCTAATATGCTTGTCTCAAAAGACTAGTGAAGAAGAATTATTAAGCTGGCTAAACCGCCTTTCGCCTTGCTGAGAATGGGCTTAGAGCAATTGTTCTATGAGCTCGCTGGAGGTAACTTGATACTCTTAGCTGGTCTCGGCGGATTATTCACATCGCTTCTAAACATGCTTGGAGCCTTGCCCATCCTCGTCCTACGTGGGGCTGAGAGTAGGCTTCCCGATCTAGGCTTGGGGTTTGCGGCGGGCGTAATGCTGGCGGCCAGCTTTACGAGCTTAATAATTCCGGGGATAAGGCTCGGCGGCATATTCCCGGTCTTGATAGGAATAGGCTTAGGAGCGATCCTAGTATCTTTAATGGATAGGCTCATCCCGCATATGCATGCAATAATCGGGGTAGAAGGGATATCATCGAGACTTAGAGCAATATGGCTTTTCATCCTCGCGATAACAATACATAATGTGCCAGAGGGTCTTGCGGTTGGGGTAGGTCTAGGCTCAGGAGATCTCGCATCGGGCATAGCGTTAATGATAGCGATAGCCTTACAGAACATTCCTGAAGGATTATCAGTAGGATTATCTCTCATCGCAACCGGAAGCTATAGTAGGGGGAAAGCGTATCTAGCTTCAAGCCTATCCGGGCTCGTAGAACTACCCCTAGCACTAATAGGAGGACTGGCCGTTGCATCAACCCATAAACTAATCCCCTACGCCATGGGCTTCGCAGCCGGCGCAATGATCTTCGTCGTAAGCGATGAGATAATCCCAGAAGTCCATAGACTCGGTAGAGAGAAATCGGTAACCTACAGCTTGATAATAGGACTTCTAGTAATGCTTCTACTAGATAGCCTGCTCTCAGCCTAGCATAAAAAATCAGGCCAGATCCGCGATTGGAAGCTAAGCTAAAGGTTTGCCATCAAATCGAACGCTGGTTTTAGGATCGGATACAGTCTTTCATAGACCTTGAACAGTTTTTCATATCTCTCATGGTTTCTCGGATTATGCTCGTTTTCATAGACTATTTCCAGTTTTTCGACCGCGTCTTCGAATTTTCTCCAAAGCTTTACTCCTACCCCAGCTAGGAGGGCTGCGCCGAGGGAGCCTCCCTTCTCGCTATACTTCAATACCCTTACCCTTGCTCCGAAAACGTCTGCAAATATCTGTCTCCATACGTTGCTCGCCGCTCCTCCGCCGGATATGTAGACTTCTTTTATCCGCGTCTTAGATTTCTCTTTAAGCATGTCTCCGAGGCTTCTTAGGCTATAGGCTACGCCTTCTAGGACGCTTCTAACGATGTCCGGCTTTCTAGTCTTTAGGTTGAGTCCTATGAAGACTCCTCGCGCGTTTGGATCTGTATGCGGCGCTCTCTCTCCTGCTAGATATGGTAAGAAGAACAGGCCGCCTGATCCTATCTCGGCCTGCTGAGCTTCCTCGGATAATACGTCGAAGACGGATTTACCGCACCATCTTGCTACTGCTTCCTCGGAGTCCGCGAGAGCGCTCCTGAACCATTCTAAAGATCCTCCGGCGGCCAGCGTGCAGCCGAACACCATCCACCTGCCACGTATTACGTTGCAGTAGAATTGTAGAATGCCCTCCTTATTCTCGAAAAAGCTATCCACGGTTAATCCGACGTTTCCGGCCGTGCCGATTACTATGCTAAGCCTCTCTGGGCTGGTTGAGCCGGATGCGGCTAATTGGACCACGGCATCTCCGCCGCCTCCAACTACGGCCACCTCCCCCCTCAGCCCAATATCCTCAGCGACCCTACTATCGACGTAGCCCGATACCTCGTCGGACTCTACTACCTCGTTAGGCAGTATATGCTCGGGTATGCCCAGTATCTCCAGCATCTCCCTGCACCACGTCCTATTCTTAACATCGAACATGTGGGTCCCGGAGGCATCGCTCACATCAGTGACATAGTCTCTTATCAGCTTGAACCTGATGTAGTCTTTAGGATTGAGAAATTTCTCAGCTTTCGCGAATATGTGAGGCTCATTCTCCATGACCCATAGGATCTTACCGACCGTGAACCCCGGCATTATGCCATTATTGATAAGCTTTATGACGTTCTCCAAGCCTCCGAGCTTCTCGACTATGTAGAGGCATTGCTTATAGTTCCTCTGATCGTTCCACATAATGCATGGTCTTAGAACGTTTCCAGCTTTATCTAGGAGGACTAGTCCATGCATCTGGCCTGTGAGACCTATCCCGGCTACTTCGTAGCCTTTTTGACGAAGCTCTCCAGCCAGCTCTGCTAATGCACCCTTTACTGCCGTCCACCAATCTTCCGGATTCTGCTCAACCCAGCCGGGTCTAGGTATGTATGTAGGATATTTTGCAGTTCTCTCGCCTATCACCTCGAGTTCACGTGAAACCGCTAAAATCTTGCAGGCCGAGGTCCCTATATCAATTCCGACAACACACTCCTCCATGAGATGTCACATCTGAGGGAAACCAGCCATCATAATAAAAGTTGTCTCCGAGCTACCTAGCTAGACCAGGGCCCGCTTTTAGGAAGGTCTCTTGAAAAGGATTATAATTAAATGCTGGGTGGTCGCTGTTAGGAGGCGATAGTCGATGCGTAGGGAATGGCGGCTACTCGAGGTTGAATATCCTGAGAATCCATACTATAACTTGGCTGTTGAGGAGGCTGTGGCTCAAGCCGTCGCCATCGGCGCGGCTCCCACGACGTTGAGATTTTGGAGGAACGATAATGCCATAGTTATAGGCGCTTTCCAATGCGTAAGCCTGGAGATAAGGCTGCAGGAGTGCATCAAGTATGGTGTTAAGGTTGTTAGAAGGTTTACGGGCGGCGGAGCGGTATACCATGACATACACAATCTAAATTATGCAATCTCCTTCAGAAGGCCGAGCCCGATACCGGGTGACGACATCTTTAAGGGGTATCAGAAGGTCGGCGAGGCCGTGATAGCTGGGCTTAGAGAGCTTGGAGTAGAAGCCGATTTCGTCCCCATAAACGATATACAGGTTGGCGGCAGAAAGATCTCGGGAATGGCTGGAACCCTAACGAAAAACCTGCTATTCGTCCACGGCTGCATCCTAGTCGGCTCGAATATAGAAATCCTCTCGAAGGTGCTGAACGTTCCAAGGGAGAAGCTTGAGGCGAAGGGAGCGAAAACCGTGAGAGCGAGGGTCACAACCCTGAAGGACGAGCTCAGGCGGGAAGTCTCGATAGATGAGGTGAAAAAGGCTCTCCTGAAGGGCTTCGAGGAAGTGTTCGATGCAGAATTTGTTCCCGGAGAGCTAACGAGCTGGGAGAGGAATAGGATTGAAGAGCTTTACAAGAACAAGTATCTTACCCTAGACTGGAACCTCGGACCCTGTAGAGGATGCCCCGATAGGGATAGGGATGCGGCGATTCTTAGGAGGGTCGGCCTTGTCGGCGGGAACTAGAAAATGCGTAGTCTATAGATCTGAGAGGGGGAAGACTATAAGGCTCTGTATCACGATATCGGATGGAAAGATAGCTTATGCAACATTTACCGGAGACTTCTTCGGAGAACCTGCTGAGGTGTTTCAGAGGCTTGGGGAGCTATTAGTCGGTCTAAGAGTAGATGATGTAGATGAAATGATGAGGAGAATTGATAGCTTTTTCGAGAAGAGCGTTACATGGCTCGCTGGAGCATCGCCGGAAGACTTTAAGCAAGCATTGAGGAAGATTCTTGAAAGCCTGTAAATTTCCTAACTCCGGCTAACGTATTCCTCGACCTTGCTTTTCTTAAAAGCCGGCTACATCCATACTCGACGC
>CAYNFG010000013.1:16764-23865 GCA_964396455.1 uncultured Nitrososphaeria archaeon
TCTTTGCTTATTTCCTTGAGGGCTTTGAGGGAGATCTCAAAGAATTCTTTGAGGGGTATTCCTATTTGCTCGCAGAATCTTATTCTATCTCTATTCACGCTTCTCGCAAAGTCTTTCTGCTTAAACTTTTTCTCGAGGGTCTCCACCTTGACTTCCTCCAGCTTTTTATTCGGCATTACGAGTGCTGAGGCTATTATTAGCCCTGATACGGCGTCGGCGGCTATAAGCGCCTTCTCCATCTCTGTTTCGGGGTTCACTCCAGTATTCTCGAAGTTATGAGCTTTGATCGCACGAATGATCTCCTCTGAGACCTTCCCCCTCAATAGGTTCTCCGCCTCAATACCGTGTTTCTCGGGGCTGTTCCTAGTTTTCTCATAGTCTATGTCGTGTAGCAATCCTGCAAGCTCCCATGATTCTTCGTCTTTCTTGAGGTGTCTTGCTATAGCCTTCATTATCGCTGAGACCGCGATCATATGTAGGATGATTTTCTGATTGGAGACGTTTTCTCTTATAAGCCTTAAAGCCTCCTCTCGATCCATGACCCCCAGCCACCTCCAGTATGGTATCCTAGATTTTCCGAGGAATCCAGCCTCATATAAAGCATTATTTACTATTCACGGATTTTCCTCTAATGCTTCTCGAATTCTTTTGCAGGCTTCTCTTAGGGGTTCCTCGCTTAATACTGCTGAAATTCTTAGGTGATTGTTGTATTCTTCTCCGAATGATGCTCCGGCTGCGACGGCGACCTCTCTCTCCTCGAGAAGCTTCCATGCAAACTTCCATGAATCGAATCCCTCTACTCGGATTCTCGGAAAGATATACATGGCTCCCTCCGGAGGCTTAACCTCGATTAGCTTGGATTTCGATAGCTCCTCGTATAGGATTCTAAGCCTTTTTCCGATGAGTTCTACATTCCTCTTAGCGGATTCCTCATCTTCTAGCGCTGCTAGGGCTGCTCGCTGGACGAATTCCGGTATGCATGTTATCGCGGTATTCTGCGCTCTAGCTATCCTCATCGCGGTATCCTTATCCGCGACCGCGTATCCGACCCTGAACCCCGTCATACCCCAGGTCTTCGAGAAAGAGTTTATCATTATCACCCTCTCCATGGTATGCTCGAGTATGCTCGAGAATCCGTCGGCATAGCAGAAGTCCATATAGACTTCATCGCTTAGAATCCATGCGCCTGCATCCTCCGCGATCTCTAGTATTGCCTTAATCTTATCCCTGCCGAGGATCTTGCCGGTCGGATTATTTGGATAGTTTATGATTATCAGCTTGGTCAGTCTGCTAACCTTCTCCTGAAGCTGCTCGACGGGATCCCAATCTTCCTCGAATCTAGTCTTTATCCTGAGAGGCTTTCTTCCAAGCCATCGGACCTGATGGATGTATAGCGGCCATGCAGGCTCTATAACCGCAACCTCATCCCCAGGCTTTGTAACAGCCTCGATCGAGCCATATACCGCAAAGGTTCCTCCAGCAGTTATCACCACGTTATCAAACACGAGGTCTAGGCCGAACTTCTCGGATAGCTTCGAGGCGATCGCTAGTCTAAGCTCCTTAATCCCCGTCGCCGGCCCATATTTACCATATCCTTCTCTAAGAGCTTTGCAGGCAGCCTCGATAACGCTTGGAGGTGCGGAGAAGTCGGGTTCACCAAGCTCAAGCCTCATAATCCTTCTACCCATCTGCTGAAGCTCCTTAGCTCTCGATGCGTACTCTCTAAGCTTAAGCCCGCTTGGAGGCGTGATCTCGCCTCTAATCCTTTGCCGCTCGTCAAGCATAAGTCCTAGAAGCCTTCTCGCAAATTCCTCGCTTAACCCAAGCTTCCTAGCCTCGGCTAACAGCTTCTCCAGAAGATCCCCTTCTCCAAGATTTTCTTTAATGCATTCGGCGCAAAGCTTGAGAATTTCTCGAATATCTCCCATCCTCAGGTTCACCTTAAGTTAAGCTCATTCGAGCTAAATTAAGGCTTTAATGCCTATGCCTTCCATCTAACTGGCATGAATCCGGCTGAAGAGCCTCGACGCGGTGAAGCATTCTATCATCTCGGGATCAAGCCTAAGGATGTAGCGAGATATGTCCTGCTTCCCGGAGATCCTGATAGAGTCCCACTAATCGCTAAGCTCTGGGATGATGCTCGGGAGGTTGCTTGGCATAGGGAGTTTAGGGTTTGGAGCGGGCTTGTGGCTGGCAAGCCGATCTCCGCATGCTCCACCGGCATAGGCTCATCCTCCGCATCGATCGCTGTTGAAGAGCTTGCTCGAGCGGGAGCAGATACCTTCATCAGG
This sequence comes from uncultured Nitrososphaeria archaeon, assembly GCA_964396455.1. Lineage (GTDB taxonomy): Archaea > Thermoproteota > Nitrososphaeria_A > Caldarchaeales > Wolframiiraptoraceae > Wolframiiraptor. The sequence continues at coordinate 19,056 of CAYNFG010000013.1, forward strand.
GTTGGGAGCACGGGCGCTATCCAGCCGGAGATAAGGCTGGGAGACTTGATAATCTCGGCGGCCGCTGTGAGATTTGAGGGAGCGAGCATGGATTATGCTCCGCCCGAATATCCGGCCTTCGCCCATTACGAGGTTCTATTAGCCTTGATCGAGGCGGCGGAATCTCTAGGCATGAGATATCATGTCGGCGTAACCGCTACAACCGATAGCTTCTATCTAGGCCAGGGGAGGAGGGGGTATCGGGGATACGAGTGGAGTAGGTCGAGAAGCCTCATAGCAGATCTAAGATCCATGAGGGTCTTAAATTTCGAGATGGAGACCTCGGCGATCTACGTCATAGCCTCGATCTATGGGCTGAGAGCCGGATCCGTCTGCGCGGTCTTCGCAAACCGCGTTAGGGACGAGTTCGAGGTCGTCGGAGAGGAGGATGCTGCGAGGGTCGCTGTCGAAGCCGTTAAGATAATCCAGGAATGGGATGAGCTGAAAGCGGAAAATGGTAAGCCCTTAATCTATCCAAGTCTTCTCGGAGAATGGCATTCTAGAAGAGTCTCAGGGATAAATAGAACTTGAAGATTGTTTCGGCGAGGGTCTTGACGAGTCTTCTAGAATCTCTTCTAGAGTGGGCGAGGGCGCATCTGATACCCTTAGGATTGCCCGGATTGATATTCACGGCTTTTGCCGAGTCGAGCTTCTTCCCAATCCCTCCGGATATAATTCTGATACCCTTAGCATTACTCGATCCTGATAACGCTCTTCTCTACGGATTCTCGGCCACAGCGTCATCTTCTGTCGGGGCTTTATTCGGATATTGGATCGGGCTTAAGGGCGGGAGACCCCTCCTCCGGAGGCTCGCCAGCGAGAACATGATAAAGAGGGCTGAAGGCTTCTTCAATAGGTATGGCGTATGGGCTGTTGGGATAGCCGCCTTCACGCCGATACCCTACAAGGTCTTCACGATAGCCTCAGGGGTCTTCATGCTGAGGGATATCCGGGGATTCGTCATAGCGTGTTTCATCGGGAGGGGATGCAGGTTCATGACCGAGGCAATCCTCCTAGCCCTTTTCGGAGAAAGCATTCTATCATTCCTCACAGAATACTTTGAATACGTCACGCTCATCGCTGCCCTAGTAGCCTGCCTAGTGATCTTGGCATATATGAGGTTTAGGAGATCCTAAGTCTCGGCAGCCCTCTTCCGAAGAGTTATCCTCATCGTTATCAGCCTCTCTCCCATGAAGAGTAGGGAGCTTAGAAGTAGGAGTATTATCGTGAATACTATCATCGTGGTGAGGGATAGGATCGCGGCGCCAATCTCTCCTATAAACCCGTTTTGAATAGCTAGGAATAGGTGGGTGAATGGGTCTGCGAGGAGCGCTAGCTTTATTCCGACCGGGAGGCTGTCTAGCGGAGCGAATAAGAGTATGAAGAATGGAGGCATTAGGAGCGGGAAGGTTATCGCGCCGACCAGCTGCTGAGCGCTTCTAACATCGCTTCCCAGGATTCCTATAAGTAAGCCTATGCATGTCATCATTATCATCGCTATGAAGATCGCGGAGAATAGTATGGGGAGGAAGCTTGGCGAGGCTTGGATGGAGAATAGGTTAAGCTGGATGGGCGTTGAAGGCTCGGCGGATCCGCTGGAGGGTAGGCTCATACTCATACCTCCAGCGAGCATTAGAGCATAGATCCCGAAGCCGGCTAGGAACGATATCGTGCTGAGGAGGACGATGACAAATGTTCCCAGCAGCTTGCTTACCAAGATCGCCATCCTACTAGCTGGAATAGTCAATAATATCTCCAGGGTCTTAGACTCCTTCTCCAACGCTATGCTCGTAGCGGCTATCGAGGAGGCATAGCTCGCAACTATTATAGCAACCATCGGGAGGCCGACGAGAACCGATAGGAAAGCCGAGGCCATCGCCTCGACAGGAGCCTCGATAACCCTGCCGAGATATATTATCCTAGGCTTCTCCAATACAGGTCTCTCAAAAAACTCCGGGCTAACCTCTCCTCCATGAATTCTCTCGGCCAACGCTTTAAACGCGTCTAGGATAGCCTCGGAGATCCTCCCGCTAAACGTTAGATCTGATAAGGTTATGGTCTTAATCGAGTAAATCGTCCTAATCTCTCCAGGTATCCCCTGGGTAAAGTTCTCCGAGAACCCTCTCGGAACAAGTATGCCGAATCTCAGATCCTGCTCGGTGAGCTTCTCGACGCACGCCTGCTCCGAGAAGCACTCCAGCTTCACCAGCGTGATCCCCTCCTCGGATAAGATTTTTGGAAAGAGTTCCGCCGTTAGATTTGTTTTATCGAGATCGGCGTAACCTATGGTTATGCCCGCCATAGTGGTTCTCTGGATAGCCGCTCCCATGCCCAAGCCGGTTAAGGCGCCCATGAGCGGGAAGATTATCAACGGGATTATTATCGCCCCGATCAGGATACTCCTCTCCATTAGAAGCTCCTTAATCTCCTTTCTAAGCAGATTGCCTAACACGCTCAGCTCACCTCTATAAGCTTGGAGAAGACCTCCTCCAAGTTCTCCGCATTATACTCCTCCTTAAGCTCGCTCGGCTTCCCCTCAGCGATTATCCTCCCATCGCTAATGAAGGCCACCCTATCGCAGAGATACTCCACCTCAAGCATATTGTGGCTGGATACTATCGCCGAGGCGCCATGCTCCCTAACAAACCTCTTTATCGCTCTCCTAATATGAACCGCATGTATCACGTCGAGACCCGAGGTCGGCTCATCGAGGATAACGACCTTAGGCTCGATCATTAAGACTGCTGCGAGTAGAATTCGGCGCTTCATCCCCTTGCTATAAGATCCCATAGGACTCTCCAGAGCAGAGCCTAAGCCCGAGATCTCCACCCCCCTCCTCACATAGCTTTCGCTTCTTCCATAAACTCCAGCCATAAATCTTAGAAACTCGATGCCCGTTAGATGGCGATATACGCCCGCATCCTCGGGAAGATAGGCTATATTCCTCCTAACCATTGTAGGCTCATTCCTCACACTATAACCCATTATCCAGGCATCTCCTAGATCGGGCTTTAAGATCGTTGCAAGAATCCTAAGGGTCGTCGTTTTGCCCGCGCCATTCGGCCCTATAAGCCCGAATATCTCAGACTCCTCAACCTCGAACGAGACCCCCTTCAAAACGCTTTTCGGGCCAAATCTCTTCCCAAGATTATCGGCTATAACCGTTTTCAAGGATTATCTTCCGGATTCTTGAAAGAGGTGTTGGGTAAAATAGTTTCTCCCTATTCTGAGAGCTTACGCCAATCCGATCGGATCTCAGGCTTTCCCATAAGCTTTCTAATATAATTGCATGCTGAGAGCGCTGCTATAGCTCCTTGCGCAGCCGCTATAACAGCCTGCTTATATGGTAGATCCGTTACATCTCCAGCAGCAAAGACCCCCTCCCTACTCGTCCTGCAAAGCTTATCGACTATTATCTCGCCGGCATCGTTAAGCTCTACAAAACCCTTCAGCCAACCCGTATCGGTTACATAGCCTAGCTCTACGAATACTCCATCGACCTGAACCTCCTCAACCCTCTCATCCTCCAACCTTCTAACGAGGAGAGCTTTTACGGTCAAGTCTCCCCGTATCTCCTCCACCTTCGCCCGGCTAATCACCTCGACACCTAGTTCCTCGAACTTCCTAACGAGCTCCTCTGGAGAAGCCTTGCCCGAATGGATTACGAGAACATCGTTATCGTAGTTTCGAAGAATCGAGGCTGCCTCGTATGCTTGCTCGCCCCAGCCGACTATCGCAACCCTCTTTCCTCGATAGAGCGGGGCATCGCATACCGCGCAATAGCTCACGCCTCTCCCAACCAGCTTATCCTCACCGGGGACTCCAAGCTTCCTAGGCTTCTTACCAACCGCTAGGATTATAGACCTAGCGTTATACTCCATTCCGCTGCGAGTCTTAGCCTTAAAGCCCTCCCCTCCTTCGGTAAGCTCGATAACCTCATCATAGACTATCTCGACGCCAAACCCCCTAGCCTGCTCAAGAACGCTACTGGCAAGCTCGAACCCGGAGATAGGAGGAGCTGCTGGAAAATTCTCGATCCTAGGACTTATGAGAAGCTGGCCTCCGACATCAATAGTAACTATAATCGTTTTCAAACCCTGCCTAGAAGCATAAAGCCCAGCCGTAAGCCCCGCAACCCCTCCGCCAACAATAAGAACATCATAAACCTGCGAGCTCACAGAAGGAGTATCTTGGCGGAACCTATAAAACTTCCATCACTCATAAAGCAGCCGACGGAGGATGGCGGCCAAACTGCTAAAAACATCAAAACTTATACTCAAGCTCCTGATAATCGCGATCCTCGCATTCTCGATCTACTATCTCCTTGAAGGAGTTCCAGCAATACTCGTAACCACGCCGATTCTCGCATCTATAGCCATACCCCTCCTAATGCTCTTAATAATCTTCGGAATCCTAAGCCTGCTAACCTAAAAAGGGGGGTCCCGGGAAAGGGATAAAGCTAGGCGTGAAAGATCCTCCTAACGATATAGATAGGGCCGGTAGATCAGCTGGGAGATCGCCCGCCTTGCACGCGGGAGGTCGCGGGTTCAAATCCCGCCCGGTCCATAGATGGGGCTTAAAAAGCCCCCGACCCAACACTTTCTTTTTCAAAACCAAAAGAGCGGGCGTGAAAACCCGTTATGAAGTATCGACGGAGCTAGGTCCAAGAGAAAACTTTAATCCACTTTAATCTCGAAAGAAGCCGTGGGCGGATCGAAGTTAGTGGAGCTAAAACGGCTTTGCGCGGAGATTAAATCTTGCAGGAAATGTG
>CAYNFG010000014.1:0-14540 GCA_964396455.1 uncultured Nitrososphaeria archaeon
ATACTTCTCTTTTAGCAACCTTATGATGCTCATTAGTTTCTCAAACTCAAGTTCGGTGGCGCTTTTACCACCGCCACTTAATGCTTTTAAAGTCCAGGTGACCGGCGCCAAACCCATGGGGTCGAGGACGTGTATCGCGACGATTTCCGTATCCTTGTCGATGGCTTTCATAACCATGCGCGGGGGCACGATGACTACGTCGCGTCTACTGAAACCGGCGGCGATTAGCGATGCCTCCACCTTGCATAGGGCGTAGGGAGCGTATTTGGCTCTCAGGCCATCGGTGGGGATCTTAGGCGCGAGTATGCGATATTGCACTAGCTCAGGCACGAGCCTGTAGGGTAGGCATAGCCCGAAACCGAAGAGATCGTTTCCATGATAGTCGGTAAAAACTGCTCTATCAGCTGTTAAAACTATTCTAGCCATCTATAGCCGTGTGTCAGTTATTATGATGTTGCGCATTTAAATCTTTCCATACCAAAAACCATGAGCAAAGTGATTTATTTTAAAATCGTTCATTCTATTTTTCTCGAGCCGAATATTGCTTGATATCTCATTCGAGGAATCGTTAATGAGTGGATCGACCATACCATCGAGATAATTTAAGCGTCTGGACAGCATTATGGGGTAGAACTCTGCTAAGCCCGTTGCTCGCGAAATTAGCTCAGGGTTTATTTCTTGGACGGTTCTTTTACTAGCTGGATTGGTTGGGTCTTCCGTCTCGATTAGAGTTGAGGCTGAGGTTTTTCCGACTGAGAGTCCTGAGAAGGTTTTGGAGGCTGTTAGGAGGATTTTTCCTGGTATTGGTTTTGAGGTTAGGTGGAGTGATGGATATGCTTTGGTTGAGGGTGAGGGTGAGGGGTTTGAGGTTTTGGAGAATCTTAAGAGGCTTTTGAGGGAGAGGAGGATTAGGGCTGCTGCTAGAAGTATTTTGAGATCTTCTATCGCTGGTGAGGGTCTGATGGTATTTTATCTGGATAAGCAGGCGGCTTATGCTGGGAAGGCTTCTTTCACCGAGCCTTTCGTAGAGTCTCCGCTTCCGCCGATTAAGGTTGTTGTTAAGGCTGATGATCTGGAGGAGGTTATTCGATGGCTGACCGAGTAGAGTTTTAGCCTCGTAGGGGGATTTCGTACGTTTTGAGATCTTCGGCTAGATATGATTCGGGGAAGATTCTTCTAGCCTCTTGGAGGAGCTTCTCCTCCTCTCCCTCGTATCTCGGGCTTATATGGAATAGGTAGAGCCTTTTTACGCCCGCTTTCAAGGCTACCTCGGCTGCTTGCCTTGCAGTCGAGTGACCTTCTCTTCCAGCCTCATCCTCGAACTCTGAGCCGAAGGTTGCATCATGGATTAGGATGTCGGCTTCCCTAGAGAACTCTATTATCTTTTCCGATGGCCTGGTATCCCCGGTATAGACTATCTTCCTGCCAGGTCTCGGAGGACCCATAACCTCTTCGGGTCTGATTATTCTTCCGGAGAATTCTATGGCTTCTCCTCGTTGGAGTTTCCCCCAGAGAGGTCCTCTAGGGATTCCGAGCCTCTCAAGCTTCTCAACGTCCATCTTTCCCGGCCTATCCTTTTCCCTCAGCTTATATGCTAGCGCTTTGATCGTATGCGATGCTTCTATCGCCTCGATGACGTATTCTCTGGACTCGTATGCTATTCCTTCCCAGACCTCCTTCACCAGAATCTCGTAGTTTAGTTTTCCGAATTTTAGGGAGAGTATCGTCTCGATGAAGTGTTTCGTCCCAGGCGGGCCTATGATCTTAAGCGGCGTTTTCCTATTAAGCATAGAGAGCGTGTAGATTAAGCCTGGTAAGCCGAGTATATGGTCGCCGTGGAGGTGTGTTAGGAATATTATCAGGTTCTGCCTGAAACCTGTTCCAGCTCTCATCATCTGCCTCTGAGTCCCCTCTCCGCAGTCGAATAATATCGTCTCCCCGGAGAAGTTTATCGCTATCGCTGGTAGGGATCTTTTGATGCTTGGGATTCCCCCTCCGGTTCCTAGGAATGTCAATCTCATTATGGTCATTATTCTGCGACCACCACCCTTCTAATCAGGCTTCCATGAACCCTGGCTAGATGAGATTCGATTATCCTAAGCCCATGCCTTAGGATTAGCTCGTCTATATCCGTCTCGGCGGGGATCGAGGTCACGATTCTACCTCCATCTTTTAGATTCTCGATGCATTTTGAGAGGAAGTCGTCGAGGAGCGAGTAAATGGATTTATCCGGAATAGTCGTAGATCTCCCATAGGGTGGATCCGTTACGATCGCGTCGAAGGAGTTTTTCCTGAACATGGGGCTTCTAGCATCTCCTACGATTAGAAGCTCGTATCCGCCGCAGTAGTGTGAAAGGTTTTTCAACGCGCCTCTGGCTATCCAGTTCTTTAGTTCTATGCCGTATGCCGCGTAGCCTAGCAGGATCGCCTCTATGAGTATTCCTCCGGTTCCAGCGAATGGGTCGAGGATTCTTCCTCCAGGCTTCACTTCAGCTAAGTTTATCATCGCTCTCGAGAAGTCTGGCTGCATCGCTGAGGGAAGGCTGAAGGGTCTTCTCCCCGCCAGCCTACCGCTAAAGAAATGCTTTGGCTTCATATCGATTAGCCGTCCAACTACTGTTTCATCTTTAGTGGAGATAAAGTATATTACGGCGTCCGGATCCTCGAGGTCCACCTTAAGCTCTGGTCTGAGCATCAATATCCTTTCTCCAATCCTCTTCTCAAGACCTAGCTTATCGATTCTAGAGCCTAGAATTCTCCTCCCCCTAACCGCGAAGGTTGAGCTACTGGCTGGAATAAGCTCATCCGGGTTGATGGATTCTATGATCCTAAGTATCTCCTTAGGATCGTTCTCTGCCCTACCAAAAAATATTCCACAGAGCTTGGTGTATGCCGCTCTTTTAACAGCTTCTCGGGCTGCTTCTAGGGTCGTCTCCGCTATCGCTATTCTACCGGAGATAACCTCCTTTATAATCGATTTCGGATCAAGGATTTTCAGAACTGATCTAAGCTCTGCTGCTGGCAGGGTTTTATATTCGCCGGATAATAGGAAGAAGAAGTCTTTTTTCATCTGCTTTCCTCTAGTATTTTTCTCGAGATTAGCTCTGCTACCGAGTAGCCTATATAGCTATTTGGTATCGTGTCTGATGCGATTATCTCGCTTGCTCCGGCTTTTAGTATCTTCTCGGCGGCATCTCCAATCATTAATGCGTGTACGCATGCTGCGATTATCCTTCCTCCTCCAGCGTCTTTTATCGCTTTGACGAGCTTTGCCATCGTGCCTCCCGTGCTTATTATATCATCCACGACCACTACGCTTTTCCTAGCCTCGAATTTTTTATCCAGCTCTACCTTAACCTCGCCTGTAACCTTATCTCTACTCGATTTGGCGACCGAGTAATCCGTATCAAGCTTTTCAGCGATGTATTTGGCCATCGACTCGCCCTTCTTACCGACCGAGACTATGATCGAGTCTTCAAGCCCCCGATCCCTGAGGTATTCTACCAGAGATTCCTCGGCATGCAGGTCTATCAAGGGTATTGGTGATTTCTCTATTATCCAAGGTGAGTGGATATTCACGGTATAGACCTTTTCATAGCCTGCCGATTTTAGAAGCTTTAATAGAGCTAGTGCGCTTATCGCTTCACCTTCTAGAAAGCGTTTATCCTGTCTAGCGTAAGCTAGGTAGGGTGCTATGAGGGAGATTGACCTCGCTCCAAGATCGAGCGCCGCCTCGCCTAGGAGGTATGCTTGGAATATATGCCTGTCTTGGGGCGGATGCATCCCCTGAACTATTATCAGGTCCTCCCCCTTAACCTCCTCCGGATATCTGATATAGCTCTCCCCGTCGGGGAATAGCTTATGCTCTATCCTCAATAGCTTAATCTTTGTGATTTCCGAGATTTTCTCGGCTAGGTAGATCGATGCTGGCCCGCCGATCAGTATCATATGTTTTGATCTGCTCGACTATAATTTTTGGTTTATTTTCCAGCCTATAGGGGTTAAATACGGGCTTCTTGAAGCCATAGGAAGAGTGGGTAGGATAGGAGATCTCTATAGGAGGGCTTTGGCTTTGTTCATGGATAGGCCGAGTAGATTTAGCTGGATTGATGAGATGGTTGCTGGATCCGGGCGTCCGATGTCTCAGAGGCAGGTGGAGTGGATTAAGGAGAGAGGAATCGATGTCATCATCTCTTTGACGGAGGATCCTCTTCCGCGAGAATGGATAGAGGAGATGGGATTGGATTATCGGCATTTCCCTATAGAGGATCATTCGGCTCCAAGCCCCGAGACCTTAAAGCAGATCGTCGATGAGATCCTAAAATATGTGAGGGGGGGTAGGCGTGTATTAGTCCATTGCGCTGCGGGTCTCGGCAGGACTGGAACCGTTTTAGCAGCTTATCTCGTCGCTGCTAAAGGGCTTTCGGGCGAGGATGCCATTAAGCGTGTCAGGGAGCTTCGATCCGGCTCGATAGAGTCTAATCAGGAATTATCTGTTATAGAGTTTCAGCGAAGATATTTTCCTAAAGCTGCTCCTTAATCTGCTTTATTATAGATGGCCCTATGCCCGGAATCCTCATAAGCTCTTCTGGAGATGCTACCTTAAGCTTCTCTATCGATGTATAGCCTGCTTGGTAAAGTGCTCTAGCCCTAACTCTTCCAACTCCTCTTAGCCTTACGAGTGGTAGAAGCTCCTCCTTCACGCCATGCCTTATCCTCTCGCTTAATACGTCGTATGGTTTTACGAACTCCCTATAGCCTGCTATCTTCGCTATCTGGGATGCGGCATAGGCTATCCAGCTAGCTGTCTCCCTTAAGACTACTAGGTCTCCTGGCTGGACTCCGAATCTATCATAGATTTCCGCTTCGGGAACCTCGTTTATCCATGCTTCCAATACGAGGGCTATTCTAACGGCATCCATGTATTCCTCATAGAATTCGTCGGCTGGATCCGGCGGCGGGATCATTAATCCATCGAGCCTATTTTCAACCTCTTCCTCTAGCAGCTTTTGGGAGAATTTCTTCATGGGGATTCTCGGGATATCTGGGGTTAGGGCTAGCGAGTGGAGTAGCCCGAAGACGGATGCCTTCTCGGCTTCTCTATAGATCTCGAGCAATCTTACAGCAGTTAGTGGATCGATGTAGAGTTGGGAGACCCGCCTACCTAGGGGTGTAGCCCTAAGCTCTCCATTATAGACTTCTACGAAGTCTGCGGATCTGAGGAATTCTAGGACATCGGCTACGAGGCCTTCGATGATATACGCGCCATAAACATGGGCTAGGAATGTTTCTTCAAAAAATTTGTAAAGGCTGGTTAGGCTATCCACCTCTTCTGAGGCTATCAGGGCTAGGACATGGGTTCTTAGATGCTGCTCTGATGCCAGCTGGCTTCTGATCCTCTCGGGCTGGCCGAGGATATACCTCCTCATGATATACTCCTTCTCATCTTTTCTCCTTACGATTATCGCGGAGTATCCTATCTCGTCGAAGCCCGGTCTGCCAGCCCTGCCGCAGAACTGCTTATACTCTAAGACCGGGATTATCTGATAGCCGTAGCCGGGCTGGTATCTCCTCACCTCGGTTATCAATACGAGCCTTGCGGGGAGATTTACCCCAGCCGCTAGGGTCGGCGTGGCTACCACGGCTTTCAAGGCTCGGGATCGGAAGGCTTCCTCGATTATAGATCTATGAGCGTACGAGAGTCCTGCGTGATGGAATGCTGCTCCTCTAGCGACCAGCTGGGCGAGCCTTTCGGAGAAGGCGCTTCTATCGATCTCCATTATCCTGCCAGCATATTCTTCGAGCTTCCTCTGCTCGGCCGGGTCTATTAGCTCGATCCTCTCACTCATGGCCTTAGCTATCTTCGCAGCATAGCTCTCCGCCCGGCTTCTCGTAAGCGCGAATACTAGAGCCTGGCCTCCCTCGGCCACGATATTCAAGACGGCGTTCACCATAACGTTCTCATGGATGGGCTTAAGCTCCAGAGCATTACCATCCGGAAACTCTATCCTCCTATCGAAGAGTATTCCCTCCTTTAGGGGGACGGGGCGCCACTCGGAGATCACTGGCTTTGCATTAAGCCAGCCTGCTATCTCCTCGGCATTACTTATTGTAGCGCTCAATCCTACTAGCTGAGCTTCCGGAAGCCTCCTCCTAAGCTTTGTTATCACCATCTCTAGGGTCGGCCCTCTATCCGGGTCTCCGAGAAGATGTAGCTCGTCGAAGATTACTATGCTTAGATCGTTCATCCATGGAGCGTTATGTCTGAGGAGGCTATCGGCTTTCTCGTTTGTCGCGACTATTACATCGTAGTCTGCGAGCCATGGATCTGACGAGTCGTAGTCTCCTGTCGAGAGGGCTGCCTTGAAGCCTGTTCTTCTACAGAGCAGCCTTCTGCAGTCCTCTATCTTCTCCGAGGCTAAGGCTTTTAATGGAACGAGGTATAGGACCTTACCGCCTCTGGCCAGGTGGTTCGCCGCGGCCATTAAGGCTACAGCGGTCTTTCCCGATGCCGTCGGGGTCGCTAATACCACGTTCTCGCCTTCAAGTATCCCGGCTTGGACGGCCTTAGCCTGAGGCGGATAAAGCTCGACTATCCCCTCCTCCCTCAGGTTTTCCTTCATGAACTTTGGTATCGGTAGCTCATCAACCAGCACTCCAGCTTCACCTAGGCTTAGGTCAATCTATAGACTCCTGGCTTAGGGCTAAAGATCTTACCGTCCGAGAGCAGCCTGCTTAGAAGCTTGTTTATCTCAGCCTCGGTGAATCCCTTCTCCTTCAAGGCTTCTCTTATCTCCTCATCCTCAGCATATCCCTTTTCATCCTGCAGCTCCTTGATCGTATCGAGGAGTATCACGAATTTTTCTCGCACGCTCTTCGGCTTCCCGGTTAAGATCACATCTATATCCGGTCTTCCGGTCTCAACGTCTATTCCGACCTCGGATAGGCTTCTCTTCATAAGATCTATCACATCTAGGACATCCTCCTCGGTTACATAGTCTCTTAGGGCAGCCCTAGCCCTGGCCTCGGCTAATCTAATGAGCGATTCTAGCTGTCTAGCGGTTATGGCTACGGTGGATGTCTGCTGATAGATGGATCTCATCTGGAGATAGAACTCCTTTATCAGCTTCGCGGCCGCCGGCGTTAGCTCGGGTTGGATACGCTTAGCATACGCTATGTATTTTCTGAGGATCTCGGGCTTTATCGGCGGAGCTGTAACGGCGACCGACTTGGATTGGAGTCCGAGGATATGGTCTGCAAGCTTTTCATCACGCTCTGGATGAGGCTCATCTCTCAGAATGAAGATCAGATCGAATCTAGATAGGATCGTTATCGGTAGATCGACGTTATCCGTGAAGCTTCGATATGGATCATATCTTCCGAGGACCGGGTTCGCGGCCGCTAGGATTGAGGTTCTAGCGTTTAGGGTTGCGACTATACCTCCCTTAGCGATGCTTATCGTCTGCTGGGCCATGGCCTCGTGGATCGCAACCCTATCCTCCGGCCTCATCTTATCGATCTCATCTATGCACGCTACGCCCATATCCGCTAAGACCAGCGCTCCGGCCTCAAGCATCATACCGCCAGTCTTATCACGCACTACGGCAGCGGTTAAGCCTGCCGCCGTCGACCCCCTACCCGATGTATAGACTCCTCTCGGAGCCATCATCGCCACATACTTCAGGAGCTGGCTCTTCCCGGTTCCAGGATCTCCGACCAAGAGTATGTGGATATCTCCTCTAACCTTCGTCCCATCAGGGTACTGCTTGGTTCTCCCGCCGAAGAGCAGGAGCATGACCGCTTTCTTAATATGTTCGAGACCATGGAGGCTCGGGGCTATCGACTGGATAAGCTTCTTATGAATATCCGGGTCCTTCGCCATCTCCTTAAACATTTTCTCCTCTTCAGGAGTTATGATCAGGTTTTCAGGCTCCTTGCTAGCCTTCTCTATGCTAACCGCCTCAAGATACATCTTCGAGGTTCTTCTAAGCACGTCCTGCTCCCTATCCTGAATCGCTTGAAGAACTCCCGTGATTATGACCCTGTCTCCGGGTCGGGCGAGATCTACTATATCGCCTTTCAATCCGACGTCTATTATCCTCGGGATCTGGCCTGGGGGAAGGTCCTCCGGCTTCTCCTGCACTCCGACGAGCTGGAAATCCATATACTCGCTCTCCTCGGGGATAAGCTCGAATCTAGCCCTCTTGCTCATGCATCTCATGCACTTATCCGGCGGCGATAGCTTGCCCGTCGATTCTTGAGAGATCCTATACTTTGCGCCGCAGTTTGAGCATGCGAAGACCGCCGTCTTAAGCATGGGCCGGATTGCGCTCGCCCTAACCATTATCCCATCTATCGCTATCAGCTTGCCGAGATGATGCGCGCGGATATCTCTTATCGGTATCTTGAATGGAAGGTTGAAGACCCTGGCCTTAAACTCGGTGATGGTCGAGGCGTATTCTGGATCTTCTACCTGGAGTTGTTTAAAGGCCGCCCTATCCAGAGCTGGGAGATATTTTAGAGGCTCTTCGACTATTAGGTGGCTAAGCTTCTCATCGAAGGATATAAGATCGCTATGATCGACCATTATGGAATGCTTTCTCTGAGCTGCGGCATTCGCTATCAGAGACCTATACTTCTCCTGCTTGAAGAAGTTTGCGAGAACCTCCTCTATCTCAGGATCTACGCTCACCTCTCCTCACCCTCCTCGATAAACTCATACCATACATTCACTATCCCTAGGAGATGCTCGTAGAGAACCTCTTCCTCGGCTGTTAAATTCTCTATCATGGAGGGGGGTATCCTCTTTGCTGCAAAGCTCATTATCTTTGAAAGTCTAAGCGAGTAGATGTCCTTTAGATGGGGTAAGATCTCGTCGTTAGGGGTTTCGTTCTTAACCCTTAGATAGAAGTAGTCTGGAAGAGGCTGAAGCTCCCCCGGATCGTTCTTCTCCTTCCATCGGAGCTGGAGGACCTTCTTCAAATCTAGGATCTCCTCGACTGGTTTGGCCAATCCTTTTTCGATGAGCCTATTAGCAGCCCATCGATGGACTCTCAGACTCGTGCCAGCCTTAAGATTCTCGATAAGCCCCGAGGGAAGGTTAAGCCTTTGAATATCCTTTAGAAGCATAATCTCTTCTAGCGAGTTCTCGAACTCCACCTTAACCCTCCTCAGCGCCTCCCTAAACTCCTCCACCGCCACCTAGCCGCACCCAGCCACATCCACGTCTAGCTCCTTAATTTACTCTAGGGGGTAGGCTGAAAGTGGAAATATGAGGGTATTAGCCGAGGCAGGATCAGAATCCTAAAAGCAAAAATATGGCCGCAGAAAATACTTCCGCTAGGCGGCCGTCGTCTAGCCTGGTAGGACGCTGGCCCCCCGAGCCAGCGGTCCCGGGTTCAAATCCCGGCGGCCGCATCATAAGCTCCTTAAAATTAAAAAACCGGAATCATGAAAAGAGATCGTTGAGGATTCGAGGAGCGGCTGGTTTAGGATGAGCGACAGTGGATATGATGAGTTTGAGTCAGCCGTTCTAGAGCTCCTGAAGGGGATGAGGATAATCTTTATGCAGATGGCCGACCTCCTCGCAAGCTTTTCAAGCCTCGTTGAAGGACCTCTAAAACTCCATGCAGCTCTCGCCTCGAATAGGCTTCAATTACTCTCGAAGAATTTGGAGGCGGGATTGCGGCATGTTGGAGCGAATATGCTTATGGTTCAGAGCATCGAGGATATTGAGAAGCTTCATGGAGCTTATGTCGTCGAGACGTTAAAGCAGCTTCTGGATAGCTTGAGGAATATTAAGGAGGCTATTAGGTCTGGCGAGAACCTAGACCTTAGACATGAGCTTGAAAAATTTGAAAACGCCCTAGACCTAGCCATAAACGCTTTCTCAACGATCAATTCTACGATCTCGAACAGCCGGAGGGAGAATATCAGGATTCTAAGATTTGTGATCAGCGATCTAGTAGAGGATCTGAAGCTGATTAGGAGGAGGAATGAGGAGGCGAAGCATTCCATAGTATAGAGCCTATCTTTTATACTCGGCGTCGATCCCTTCCTTATAGGATGAGTATGATCTTTAAGGCCGAGGAGAAGCTCTCGCCAGACTATATTCCAAGCAGGCTTCCTCATAGAGGTAATGAGCTTAGGCTTCTCAGAACTTTTTTCAGCGGGGTCATATCGGGTTCAGCAAATATCTCCACTAGGGTGATTATAACGGGTTCTGTCGGGACAGGGAAGAGCGCTCTTGTAAAGCTTTTCGGGACGAGGGCTGTTGAGGAGGCTAAGAGGAATAACGTCGATCTAAGGTTTCTCTACGTGAATTGTAGGATCAGCAAGACGACGTTCCTAATACTTTCCAAGCTCGTCGAGCAGCTTAAGGCCAGGATCAGCACTAGAGGATTCTCGAATGAGGAGCTTTTTAACAGGATATTGAACTATCTCGAGCTTAAGAACGCTTATGCGATTATAGCCTTAGATGAGGTTGATCTGCTGATAAGTAGAGAGGAGGATGCACTCTACTTCTTCAGCAGGATTGGAGAGGTTAGGGATAAGCCTCCCAGGGTCTCGTTAATTCTCGTAACTAGGAACCCGGAGATATTTGATATGCTGGATGAGAGCACTAGAAGCTCCCTGCTCGGGAATATAATTCACCTAAGCGAGTATAGCAGCGACCAGCTATACGATATACTGAAGTTTAGAGCCGAGGAGGCGCTTCTACCAAGGGTTTTGATGGAGGAGTCGCTTAGGCTGATTGCCGATCTCGCGGGGGAACGCGGCGATGCAAGATATGCTCTAGATATTTTATGGAGGGCTGGAAAGTATGCGGAAGCGGAGGGATCGCCCCGGATAACCCCAGAGCATGTTAGAAAAGCTTCGGCAAGCATCTATCCGGCGATCAGGAGAGAACATCTAGAGTTCCTAAATCAGCATGAACAACTGATTTTACTAGCATTAACTAGGGCTCTTCTCGGAGGGCAGGCGTATGTTACGGCTGGGGAGCTATATCACCAGTATTATCGGCTGGTCTGCGAGGAGTATTCGATAGAGCCGCGTGCTTATACGAGGTTCTGGGAGAATCTTCAGAGGCTTGATGATTTGGGGATCATTAGGATAAATGTGAGGAGTGAGGGGATAAAGGGTAGGAGGTCCTATATCTCGCTTCCGGGGATACCTGCATCGATTCTCCAAAGAGAGCTCGAATCGCTGCTTCGTGGAAGGTGATATGTTAAGCCGCTCTTCTTCGCCGCCTCCTTCTCGCCGTAACGGCTTTAGCCTTTTCCACGGCTTCCTCAACCTTACCTCCTGCCAAGTATTTTAGCTCGGCTGACGTGAATTCGAAGTATTTTGCTAGCTCTTCTCCAGCCTCCTTGTTATGGGATGCGATGAAGGATATGTAGGGCATCATGTGAGTCATAGCTTTCGCAGTTGAGAGGTGGAGCTTGGATGCTATCTTCTGCGCTATAGCCCTCCTAATCTCTCTCTCCTTGCTAGTTGATTGAAGAAATCTTATCCTAGGCGGGAATACGAATTTCA
The DNA here is from genome assembly GCA_964396455.1 of uncultured Nitrososphaeria archaeon. GTDB lineage: Archaea > Thermoproteota > Nitrososphaeria_A > Caldarchaeales > Wolframiiraptoraceae > Wolframiiraptor. The sequence goes on from CAYNFG010000014.1 coordinate 11,536, forward strand.
CGAATCCCGACGGCTTATGTCTTCTGGAGAGCGCTACGCCGCCGGTCATTATAGGGACGGCATACTTGATGAGCTTCCACTCCTGCTTCTTATTTACTCTCGCCAGGAAAATATCCGCCTTGGCGAGAGCCTCGAACGCCTCGGCTAGATCATTTGGATCCGGTATCTGTTCTGGAGCATTATCCAATATCCAAGTATATACCATGTCTAGATCGACTTCTAATCCTTCGAGGGCGGCTCTTGCTGATCGAAGAGACTTGGCGTTAAAGACTATTCTTAGAGCATCGAAGATCTGCTTAACCCTATTCCTCGAGCCTAGGGCTGCTAGCGCCCGCTCATCGACAACCTTCCTCCCTCCGGTAATCGCTTGAAAATCGTTTATCGCTGATCTTAGATCGCCCTCCGACCGCTCTGCGATCTTCTCTAGGACGGCTTCGGAGACTTGTATCCCCTCGCTTCTAGCTATCTCCCTAAGCCTTCTAATGATCTCAGATTTCCTAAGCCTCTTAAACTCTAGCATGAGGCATTTCTCCCTTATCGGCGCGAGCTTCGGATCCCATGGATTATTTGCTACGAGGGCGAGCGGGACTCTCGTCTCATCTATTATCCTTTTAAGAGCAGCTATACCCCCCGCATCCTCTCTGCCCGCGATTCCATCCACCTCATCTATCAATATTATCTTCTTCGATGACCCATCTAGAGTTGCTTGAAGGGACGACTCCCCGACTACGGCCTTCATCCTAGCCTCATTCCTCCAGTCGCTAGCATTAACCTCCACAACATCATATCCATGCTCTCTACCATAGGCTAGGACTAGGCTGGTCTTGCCAACGCCCGCCGGACCATAGAGGAGGACCGCCTTCTTCTCCGGAGGCTTCCCAAGCTCCCACTGCTTCATCCATTTAACGAACGCTTCTATAGACTCCTTATTGCCTATAACCTCGGAGACCCTCTTCGGCCGATATTTCTCGACCCAGATCTCGGTCAAAGCTGGATCCTCTCCTATCTTCTACCTTTCGTAGCGAGCCTTGCTAGGAACGCCATTAGCTGGACTTCTGGGGTCGCTCCCTCCGATATCCTATAATCTATCTCGCCTAGGAGATCGAGTAGCTCGAGCTTATCATCCTCGCTTAGATCTAGGTAGAAGAGCTCTCGATAGACTGCCGAGATTATATCGCTCGGCATGATCCCCTGAACGTAGAGGAGCCTCCGAACTTCGTCTCTCGCATCCGTAAACTTTCCTGAGAGGGCTAGTTCGAGTATTTTCCTAACCTCTCCTCGGCTGACGTATCCCATCACCTGATAGACTACTTTTTCATCGATCTTCTTGGAGATTGAGGCGGATGCCTGAAGTATGTTTATCGCCTTCCGCATATCTCCCTCCGAGAAATCATATATCACTTCGAGGGCTTGATCATCTATCTCCAGCCCCTCGTTGTCAGCTATCTTCTTCAGATACTTTATGATGTCCAGCTTGCTGAGGGGCTTGAATCGGAAGACGGCGCATCTAGATTGGATTGGCTCGATTATCCTGTTACTATAGTTTGCTGCTAGGATGAATCTGCATGTAACGGAATACTGCTCCATAACCCTTCTGAAGGCGTGCTGCGCATCATCTGTTAGCTGGTCGCTTTCGTCTAGGAAGAGTATCTTGAAGCCGTATCCTCCCATCGGTATCTGCCTAGCGAACATCTTCACCTTCTCCCTGATAGTCTGGATACCTCTCTCATCGGAGGCGTTTATCTCTAGGAAGTGTCCGTCCTCGATGTATCTATCGCCGAATAGGTCTCTGGCGAAAGCGTGGGCTGTGGCGGTCTTGCCGACGCCCGGGGGACCTGCGAATAGCATGTGGGGAACCGCCTTTGTCGCGAGAATATTCTTCAGGCTTGCCACTACCTCCTCTTGATTAATTATCTCGTCGAGGGACTTCGGCCTATACTTCTCAACCCATGGAAGCCTCGAGATCTCTTCTAGGCTCAGATCGCTCACCCATCATAAATGTTGATGACCGCTAATTAGACTTTTCCAATACTCTCCCAGTCATACCCTCAGCCCGAGTAACTCGACCGCGTTCTCGCCAGTCTTCTCGACAACTCTCTCGAAAGGGATGTTCTTGAGCCTCGCTATCCATTCGGCAGATACCCTTACATTCTTAGGATGGTTTAGCTGATTAGGCGCCGGCGCTAGGACTGGGGCATCGCTCTCAAGGAGTAAGCTATCTAATGGAAGCCTTTTAACAAGCTTCTGCTTCTGAGAGCTACGCGCAACCGATGGAGGTATGCTGAACATGAATCCTCTCTCGGCGGCATTCGCGGCATACGTTACCTTTCCATCAAAAGCATGCATTACAACCCTTTCAGCCCTCTTCCTAAAGAGGATCTCCAACGCGTATTTTCCAGCGCTCCTAGAATGGATTACCAGGGGGAGGTCCAAGCTTTTAGCCAGGTCTATAAATTCCTCAAAGACCTTACGTTGTAGATCCCATTGATCTCTTTCTCCTTTCCAGAAGTCTAGCCCCACCTCGCCTATCGCTACAATCCTATTCCTCTCCTTCTCGATGAGCTGGAGGACCTTCTCATAGCCTGATAGCTCGTAGGGCGTTATCCCGAGGGATGGATAGATGACCTTGTAATCGGAGATTTTAAGGGCTTTAAGACAGTCATCATATCCGAGACCAGAGGTTACTATCGCCCTCACCCCGGACCTTAACGCTTCATCGACTATAGCCTCAATCCTCCCTTCGAACTCTCTAGCGGTTAGATGGCAGTGAACGTCTATCATCAAAGCTTGGCCGTGGATGATTTTCTAGCGTGGTTTATTAGGGTTAAATGCGTGAGAATTCTTTTAAGAAGCTGTAACCCTATTACCGCCATGGGCTTCAAGTATAACGATATCGAGATTTTCTGGCTAGGCCACGCCAGCTTTCTGATAACGGATGGAGAAAGCAATTACTATATAGATCCGTTCAAGATAAAGCCTCGAGAAAAGGCTGACGCCATACTCGT
>CAYNFG010000014.1:14640-21243 GCA_964396455.1 uncultured Nitrososphaeria archaeon
GTTGGCTATGTTTTAGAGGTTAAGGGTGTGAGGATATATCATGCTGGCGATACGGACTTCATCCCTGAGATGAGGGATCTGAAGGTGGATATAGCCTTGGTTCCGGTTAGCGGAACCTTCGTGATGACCGCTGAGGAGGCTGCCGAGGCTGTGAATACCTTTAAGCCGAAGGTCGCGATACCGATGCATTATGGCGCAATAGTTGGCGGTAAATCTGATGCTGAAAGATTTAAAGAACTCGCCAAGGTCGAGGTCGTGATCTTGGAGAAGGAGTAGTTTAGGATACTGGGCGATAGACTATACCGAGTTCATCGGCATAGCGATATGCCTCCATCATTTCTTCGCGGCTCGGCCTCCTAGCTATCTCAGGGTACTTTTCTGGATTCGCCACCACTAGATACTCCGGCCTATACTGCTCCATTATATTGACTAGAACCTTATCGCCGATATTCTCCGCGATCCATTTTAGAATAGGCTTCGTATCGCATTCTAGGTGATTTGGAAGAACTAGATGCCTGATTATCATATCGCCGTGCCTGGCCGCTAGGAGGTGGTTTCTCGTAGCCGCCTCCCTATAGCCTAGTTTTCCGCGAACGTTCGAGAGCCTTGCGGCGCATTCGTTGCTCCAATACTTGAAGTCTGGAAGCCATATATCGATCAGGTCTAGGAGAAGCTTCATGGACTCCATGCTTAGATACATATTGCTATTCCATAGGAGGGGGGTGTTGACGTCGAGATACTTTAACGACTCTATTATTATCCAGGTATTCGGGGTTGGATCGCCGCCGACGTAGTTTATGTTTGCAGCTCCATCCAGCCTAAGCCTTTTAGCTATCAGGGCTAGCTTAGCAGGGCTAACCTCCATTCCAACGCTCTCAAATGCTCCGCTCGGATGAGATATATCGTAGTTTTGGCAGAATACGCAGTTAAAATTGCATGAGACGAAGAATATCGTCCCCGATCCACCCTGCCCCTCGGTTCCTATAAGCGGGGCTTCCTCGCCATGATGGTGGAAGAACGATGCGATATAGGCTTTGTCCGTTAGCTTGCATACCCCCTTCTGCCCGGCTGTTCTATCTACGCCGCATCTCCATTCGCAGAATCTACAGTTCCTTAAGATTCTCCTCGCAAGCTCTATCTTGAGATCGAGGTATGAGGGCGATGCGGGCTTAAGCTTCTCCTCGTCTACGCCGGCTCCGAAAAACTCCTTGAAGAGCTCTTCGGCTTCATTATGGAGCTCGTCGTGTATCCTCCATAGCTCGTCCTCGCTTAGATCCTTGAGATTTTGAGGCGCTTTTATCGATTTGACTATGAGGAATTTAGCTGGGGTCTCATTTAGCATTACGGATCTATACCATCTAAGCCTCCTCAAGACTTCCGGATCTTTCCATACGAGTATGGCGTCGGGTCTGATCATCTTTATCCACAAAGCTTCTCCGATTACTGTATCTCGTTGTCTGGATAAAAGCGTTTCTAGTCCTTGAATGATGGAAGCCTTACTCCCCGCTGACCTTGATACTTCCCGGAGTAGGGTTTTTCGACCGCTGAGGAAAGCTTAGCGAAGACCACGTGAATGAACCTATCTCCAGCGTATAGTTTTATCGGGAATTCTCCGCCTATAAGCTCTATAGTCAATTCGCCCTCGAAGTTCGCGTCTATTATCGTCGGCGGTATGCTTAAGCCTATCCTAGCATAGCTACTTCGGAGATTTACAAAGCCCATCAAATCTATGGGTAGCTTGATGTATTCAAGGGTGTGGAGTAGGACGTGCTCCCTCGGCCTTATTATGAAGCTATCGCCCTCCTCGATCTCGTAAAAATCGTTTACATCACTATTATGGGTATCGAAGATTTTGTCGATGGACTTCATTCTAGCTATCTGCCTCCCGATCCTCAGATCGAGACCATTCTCCCTTACGATGTCATTCCTAAAGGGTTCTATCTTAAGCCTGCCGCTCTTGATATAATTCCATAGATCGAAATCGCTTAGAATCAAGCCCTCTCCGCCGAGGGTTTTAGCGGTTTTCGATCTTTAAAGAGGTTTCTTGGAAATGTGCCTCGGCTATTCTCCGAGTAAAACTCTTATCAAGCCTCTCGGCTAGATCTCGATAATCTCTAGGTCTCTTGGAGCATAAACCTTTATTCCGAGAGTTTTTGAGAGCTGGGCTAAGACGGCTGGGAGGTTCTTCTCCATCTCGGGGTAGAGGTGGACGAGTATGAGTATTCTCGGTTTGACCTCTAACGCTATTTTGATGATGTCTTCGGATGATGTATGCTTGCCCTTAAGCATTCCCGCCGGAAAGGAGCATTCATGTATTAGGATCTTCGAGCCTATCGCAAGCTCTATCAGCCGTCGATCGGGCAAGGTATCCCCAGAATAGGTTATCGAGGTGTCTCCAAGCTCTATCCTAAAGGCTATTCCGTTAAAATGCTCGACAGGCTTCGCTCGAATGGTTATGTCATCCAGCCTTAGGCTGCTATCCCATAGCTCATGAACCTCTACAAGCTCTCGACATCCGAGATCTGAGAGATATCCGAATATCCTTCGATCAGTTATCATCAGGTCTAGCCATTTGCCGATGCCTATCGGCCCATAGATCTTAATCCTCCTCTTTAGCAGGCTTGCTATCTTCAAGAATGGGAGAAGATCGGCTACATGATCCAGATGTAGATGGGTTATGAGGATATGATTTATGCGTTTAAGATCAAAGGATATCCTCCTAAGCTTCTCGATTATTCCAGGCCCAATATCCATCAGAAGCGCTTCTCTGCCCCTCTCCAGCAGTATTCCGGATGAAAATCTATCTCGTGTAGGTAGGATCGATCCCGTTCCTAGGAATATCAATCTGGGCAAGGATCTATTCTCTCCTTGAGAGTATCTCTACCCAGGGGTTATCGCGGAGATATGATGGTAGATTCTCCTTCTTAGCCTCTACAGCTCTCACCGCCTCAACCTCCCTCGACTCTGTAAGCTCCTCTTTCACTCCGGATCTTGAGATTGTTGCCTCGATCCTACTCAGCTTTCTCGCGAGACTCCTCTGCTCGTTTTCAAGCCTATCTAGCCGCGCCTCAACCTCTTCTAGGATCCTCAAGAGCCTTGAGATCTCGCTTCTAAGCCTAACTATCTCCTGATTATCCTTGATCACGATTTTAGCTTCGTCCCGAGCTTTCTCGACAGCCTTCCTTTTCTCCCGGATTCTCGGGGGGATCACTTCCTCCGCTCCTAGGTTATCGTAGATTATTAGGCCGAACCCGTGTAGAGACATTACGTCTTCATCTAATGCCCTCATATATTTTCTCGGGACTGCTATGCATACTCCATCGAATTTCGACTTGAGCTTTTCAGCGTGCAGCAATATATCCTGTAATGCCCCCTTGTTTGCGAATGAGTCCTCGCTAAGGATATTGATTACTATCTCTCTCTTTCCGTCGGATAGGATTAGCCTATTCGTGTAGAGCGATTCCGGATCGCTCCCCCTCTCTACCTCGTAGAAGCCCTCCTCCTCGTAGATCGCCGAGATTACATCTTCCGGGGTTAGCCTCTTACGCAACATCCATCCATCCCTCCATCTTCTCCCATCTCCACTTATAGTCTACGGGAACGGCATAGCCGTAGACTATGCATCCCCTCCAGACGGAATACTTCGGATCCCCAACTATCGCTACCTCAACGTTTTCGATCCCCTTCTCGAGGAGCATCTCTCTTAGCTTGAGATCCGCTGTTACCGCGATTCCCTCGAGCTCTCGTGGAGCATTCCAGCTAAAGTTGCCTCCTGAGAGGAGGACCTTCGAGTAGAGGTGCGGCTGAAGCTCTATCGAGCATTTCTCGATGGATGTTATGATCGCCTCGGCCATATCCATCATCCCGTAGAAGTAGGTATCTCCGAACTTTAGATCGCTGGGCTTAGGCATTCCGCGAGCGAAATAGCTTTGGAATATCTCGTGGCCTGGATTGAATACGTATTCGCCGATTAGGAATCTAGCCCATGATAGATCTCCTAGATCTATCACTATCCTAGTCCCCGGAACTTTGAATTTCACCCTCACCTTCTCGATATTCGACTTGGCATAGCGTATCGCCTCGTCTAAATCTCTCGGGATAAGCCCTATCCTCTCCTTGACGAGCCTAACTAGGCTCTCCTCCTTCGCTAGGTCGCCATAGCCCGCATCCTTCAAAATCTCCATCGTAAGCGTGTTAGCCGCCCCACCTCCCCTATTCAAAGCTATAACAGCATTCCTTATAGGATACATGGAGATAGGGCATATCTGGGTATTCCCATGACCCGACTCGACAACCGTGCAGGTAGGAGTCTTCTGAGCTATAGCAACCGCAAGCGGCTGGGGGATTATCGTAGCAGATTTAACCAACAGCCTCTCGCTATTCAGCCTTCTAAAAATCTCGAAAAGCCTCTCATACATATAGCGTGGAGATACTATCGAGATGCTTGCGACGACGTAAAAGCCTTGAAAACCTTCATCTTTTGGAGCAAACGATTCAAGGGCATATCTCGTAAGCTCCTCGATAACCCTCCACGCCCGTTCATCATCCTTCGAAACCACCCCATTTCTCATCGGATAGACCATTCGTTCCGCAAGATCTTCTCTAGACTCGAGGAAGCGGGGGATATCCCTTCCAATTACTATATCCCTGCTAACGCCCATAATTCTCGACATTAGAGAGCTTTTATCGATGAAATAGCCACGATTCTCGATAACCTCGGGAACCTCTCCGAGGGTTATTGGGCCGAACTTGAAGTCGCTCGTCCCATAGTCTAGTCCGAAAACGTGTTCCCGCTTATACTCCTCGCTCATCTAACCCCACCCCAATAGCCTTAGCATCTTCCTTGAAAGTTTCTCATCAGGCTTGGAAGCTTCTTCCAGAAGCTTCTTATGTACCTTGGGGATTATCCCTCTATTGATCTCGCTCCATCCAACCCTATAAGAGGCCGTAAGTATCCTATGCTTGGGATAGATGCTAAGTCTTAGGCTAGCGCCTGATAACTTGACCTCGCGAACAATATTCTCTTCCAAGCCTTCTAAATTTATGCCGAGACTCTCAGCAGCTCTACCAGCATATTCTCCCCTAAGATGATAGTATATGTCGAGATACCAGCATCCTCTGCTAGCGACCCTAACAAAATCCTCAAGCATGCCAGAGTCTATCCCAGCAGAGTGGAAGATCGCCTCATCTCCAGCCAAGCTAACCTCCTTCAATCTCATCTTACAGGAGCCTTTCTCCAGAACCTTATCCTCGCTAAGCCTCCACCCGGCTTCTCGAAGAAGCTTAAGCAATTCATCTAGACCTTGAACATCTCGACCAAGCCTGCATACTAGCCTGACCTCGTAGCCCAGCTTCTCTACCGACACCTCTCCCTCTAAAGGCTAGATAGCCTAGGGAATATATTTTGAGGGGTTGGGCGAAAGTAGATTAAGCCTCGACGAAATCTGAGATCTTTGGAAGTTCTGGCGGAAGCCCCTTCCTCTTACGAATTTCCTGGATTACTTTCTCTCTTAAGGATGCTGGGACCGGCTTCCAAGCATAGAATTCTGTAGCCCAGAACGCCTTACCCATCGTGGCGCTTCTCATAACCTCGCTTAGGTCGAAGGTCTCGGCGGCCGGGATCTCGCCGGTGATGATCGTTATATACTCCTGCTGGGTGACGTTCAGGATCCTGCCACGCTTGCTGGTTATAACCGAGGTTACTGCTCCTATCAGGTCCGGGGTTACCTTAGCCTCTATCTTTAGGATAGGCTCTAGGATTATTGGATCGGCGCTTAGTATGCTGGCGTAGAGGGACCTCCTAGTGGCGGGGACGATCTGAGCATAGCCTCGATGGACCGGATCCTCGTGAAGCTCCGCATTAACTAGAATCGCCTTAACCCCTCTCATAGGCTCCTCCGCGAGGGGGCCTCGCTCCATCACATCCTGGAAGCCGGCTATTATGAGGGCTTTAGACTCCTGGAGGTATTGGACTCCCTTAGTCATGTCTACGAGGATGTTCCCCCTCGGGTCTATATGCCAGACGTTTCTAGCCATATCCGCATCCCAGCCATGCTCTCTCAGGATCTTCGCTATCTGCTTCCTATCCATCTCGTTGAAGAGCTCGCCTTTCCGGATCAGCTCTATAATCTCCTCCTCGAGAGGCTCTACCTGCAAGTATATCCTGTTATGCTTATTCGGCGATTTGCCTTCGAAGACCCTACCCTTCTTGGAGACGGTCTCCCTGTAGAGTATTATCGGCTTGCTCGCGACGACCTCTATGCCGGCTTTAGCTATCCAGGTAAGCGCGATCTCGAGGTGGAGCGTTCCCATACCGCTTATCAGGTACTCGCCCGTCTCCGGTCTAACGGTTGTAACGAGGGTTGGATCCTCGATCGAGAGCTTATTAAGGAAGTCTACCAGCTTCGGTAGATCTCGGCTATTCTTAGGCTCTACCGAGATGGTTACGACCGGCTCCGAGACGTATCTCATGGACTCGAATGGTATCATATCGATCGTTGAGAGGGTGTCTCCGGCTCTCGCTTCATCCAAGCCTAGTAGAGCCGGGATATTTCCGGCTGGGAGGCTGCCGACTATCTCACGATTCGGACCCATATAGACGGC
>CAYNFG010000014.1:21253-22889 GCA_964396455.1 uncultured Nitrososphaeria archaeon
CTCCTTAACCATTCCGCTAAACAGCCTTCCCGTCGCCACCACGCCGGCCTGCGGATCAACCTTAACATCCGTAACTATCATAACCGGCGGCCCATTCTCATCGCAGTTTAGCATAGCCTGCCCAACCTCGCTATCTATATCTCCCTTCCAGATCTTCGGGATCCTATACTTCTGGGCTACGTGGGGCGGCGGGTGATGATTGATAACCATCTCGAGAATCGCTTCGTGGAGGGGAGCGTTCTCCTGGAGCCAGGCTATATCGTTATTCTGGAATGCCTTCATGACGTCGCTAAACTTTATCCCCTTCTTCTGAGCCTGGGGGACCGTGAAGCCCCATCTATCCTTAGCGCTCCCAATAGCTACGGTTCCGTTCTGGAAGCTTACCTTCCACTTCTCCCTATACTCCGGCTCGGCATACATCTCGATAAGCCTATTAACATCCATGACTATCCTCGCCAGCGTCTCCTGAATCTTCTCCGGCGTTAGCTTAAGCTCCTTGATCAGCCTATCGATCTTATTTATGTAGAGGACGGGTCTAACCCTCTCCTCGAGAGCCTGCCTCACGACCGTCTCAGTCTGAGTCATAACGCCCTCAACAGCATCTACAACCACTATAGCGCCGTCTATAGCTCGGAGGGCCCTCGTAACCCTGCCGCTGAAATCAACGTGTCCAGGCGTATCTATCATATTGATGATATACGGCTTGCCGTTCATCTCATAGTAGAGGGAGATGTTAGCAGCCTTGATCGTCATCTGCCTCTGCTGCTCCTCCTCCAGATAATCGAGAGCCAAAGCCTTCCCAGCTAGGGTAGGCGAGAGAAGGCCGGCGGCGGCAAGCAGGCTATCCGTCGTAGTAGTCTTACCATGATCAACATGAGCTATCGTACCAATATTCCGAATCTGATCCTTCTGCCTAAGAATATCCAAAACCTCTGAAATCTTCTTAACTCTGGGCATGACCGCTCACTTACCCCTCTTCCAGCCAAAGCCCCCAAAAATCCTCTAATAAACATTTACCCAAACCCTCAAAAACACCACAATAAAGCCTCCAACAACCCCTCACACGCCCAAGCATCCAAGCACCCTCAACCACCAAAGACAACCAGCTCTCCAAACCCGCACGCCCGCCAACCCATTCCCCGCAGCCTGACACACACCACATCCCGCTGTCCCGCTGCAAGTCAACGATGAAAGAACGTGTAAAACATCAAACATTTACAGTTGATGGTAAAACAAAACCGGCACGCTGCGCACAAGTACACGGCCTTAATAGAATTAATCCCACATAAACGGGATTAATGAAACAAGTACAAGACCTCCAACCGATTTGCCTTGTTTCTCGGCTTGGATCTGGTGTTTTTAAATAGGGAGACCGGGCTCTGAGGGCCGTACCCGGGGGTTTGAATGGTTTTATCCCATGGCTATGGGATTGGTTGGAGCCTGTTAATCCTTTTTCTATGGGATTTTTCAATAATGTGGGATTAGGCTGTTTTAAGTTAAACTTTTTATTGTTGATGTTTTATGTTTTACCCATGCCTCGAAAGAAGAATGACGGAAGTGAGAAGTCGCGTGGCGGCCGAGGCGGCAGGCGGCAGGCTGGTGAGAGTGGGAGGTCGAGGAGGTCAGGGGGTAGGGG
>CAYNFG010000015.1:0-22433 GCA_964396455.1 uncultured Nitrososphaeria archaeon
AATCCCGGCCCCGGCATCATAAACATGCTCCTAATCTTACCCTAAGATAGCTAAAATTGTAAGGATAAGATGATTCAAGATAGGAATTATGTGCGGAATCTTTCTTCCGCGAGATATAATGTGTGGTAGGTTTATCATTTGGCAGATCATAGCAAGTCTCAGCGGATACGGCTAATAGATTCTTAAGGACCTCACATCAGGATGGCGTAGCCTGGTGATTTACTGGGCCCGCCGGGATTCGAACCCGGGACCTTCGGCTCCGAAGGCCGACGCCCTATCCAAGCTAGGCCACGGGCCCCTATCGTTTTCCGGTTTATCTTTTTCGGGGGTTCTTCTTTTCTTTTTCGGAGAGATCGTCTCATTAGTTTTTCTTGAATTTTCTGGGTATGACTTCAAAAGGTCTCGACATGTAAATCTTAATTCTTGTTTGGCTGCTACTGGATTTGAGGTATGGCGAAGGCTTTTAGGAAGAGTAGGAGTTTTTTGGTTGATCTCTCGGCTGATGCTGGTTTTCTCGTTGTAGATCTGCTTCGTGTTCTTAAGTCTAGGTATGATTATCGATCTCTCTCCGCCATTACCGGCCTTCCCATATCTACGCTCACTAGATATATTACTGGAAAGACTGCTCCCCGAGCTTCTAAGGCTGAGAGGCTTTTGAGAAATCTTCTCGATAATCTTAATCTAACCGCCTTGATTACTGAGAATGTCGAGTATAACGGTGATGGGGTGGATTTGACGGGGGTTATGCTTAATCCTAATATCCTGAAGATCATCGGAGCATATATCCTCGAGGAGTTTGCCGGGATGAAGATTACATCGCTCCTACCTCTGGATCTTCTAAGTATCCCGCTTGCAAGCTATCTCTCTACAGCCATATCTAGGCCGATGCACATCCTTTCTCGCGAGCCTATAACGGCTGATGACCACTCGATCCCCATAATATTTCGGGAGAATGAGAATGGCGAGGTGAAGGCATATTGGCTCCTCATAAGGAGGGGATGTAAGAATGAGAGCGTCCTCACGATAAGCGCTCAGACGCCCGATCCAGGCTTCTTCAACTCACTATTGAAGATCTTGAAGGAGCATAAGATCGAGCTTGGAGGACTCTTTTCGGTCATAGTCGAGGAGGATAAGCTTAGGAGGCTAAAGATTCCTCCCGGGGTTAAGAGGTCTTACATACTAGCAGTATAGAATATGGGCTAAGCTTATCCCGCATACGGCTCTGCTCCCTAGGTTAAGCGTATTCTCTCCAAGTATGCCCGCATTTCTTACATCTAAAGAATTGGGTCATCGGCTCATCAGCCGATCTCGTCTGGATAGACCAGTAATAGGCTTCTCTCGCCCCGCATTTAGGGCATACTACCTCGGTTGTTACAGGTAGGACTTTCTCCTCTTCGCCCTTCTCTATCACGGTTACCGCCGCAGTCTCTCTACGTCTAACCTTCGTATAGATCACCCCGCCTTGTAATGGTTTCTCATAACCGCATTTAGAGCAGACCCAGGCGGGTTTGCTCGTCTTCCTCAAGGTCATTATCTTACCGCATTTAGGACAGATCTCCAATCCTCTTACACCGCTATTGCAGGCTATCCATCTACTAATTAAATTCTTCCATCAAAGTTTTTCAAAAGCTTCTCTCAGCTGGCTTGAAATCCGCTTTAGCTCCTGTATCGCCTTTCTTACGGCTTCTGCTGCCTCTATCTTCTTCGGATCCGTTTTCACCCTTAGGAGAGTTCTCTTCGTTAATGGATGCTCTATGAACATTCCGGAGTATTGGACTCCATCGATTTTCTGGAGGATCTCGCTTAGGGAGTCGAGGATGCTTGGATCTTCTTCTAGCATTTCGAGTTCTAGGAAGTCTTCCCGCCGTTTCAGAATTCTAAGCTTCAGGTTTTTCTCACCTCTAGCATAGAGGCTAGCCGCTCGAGGTTACCATAATATGGCACGATTTTACGTTTTTGCTTTTCTCCACATCTCGAGCATATCAGGGTTCTTCTGGATCTTATCAAGGTTCCGGAGCATTTACTGCACATGCCGAGGATTACGCCTAGATTCGGCTTCCAGATGGAGAGGCCGATTACCCCCATGAAGGAGGTTACGACCTGAGCTATTACGAGATCCCCTACCCCGACGTAATCCTTCATCTCCCCCCTCATTATCTTGCCGTGGCCGGGGATTATGACCGCCGTTTTAGGATGTTTAAGCGCATGGCCGTTGGCAGATAGTATGCTTACTATCGCGATCTTATCCTGAAGCTCCCTAACTTGGGCGAGGACCTGATCTCCGATCCGGATCTCCTCCACGCATCTTAGCGGCTTTACCGAGACAATCCTCCTCGCCCGATCATAGGATACCCTTCCTAGGATTAGGGCCGAGACTACTCCATCCTTGCAGAGCTTGACGTTCTCGCCCGGCGAGTATTCTTCTTGGACGCATATCGGCTCTCCCGGAGCGACCAGCTCTCCATCCCTAACGAACACCATCTCCCATCAGACCTCCATCGAGAAGTAGCTTGGAGTTCTAACCACCTCCTCCCAGCTTCTTTCTCCGACCGCTATCATGGCTTCGGCGGGTAGGAGGATCGGCTTCTCAAACATCATCTGATCCTCTATCGATAGCCTCGGGCATGCCGTATTTACGAAGCCCTCAAACCCGCTATCCCTCAACCGGTCAATTACTATATCGTCCATTATAAGAACCTCTGCATATTTCCCAGCCCTCCTTAAAAGGCTTCTAACCCTAGAGGCTAGGCCAAGCCTATATTGGCCGGGCTTGATGCTGACCAGAACGCCAGCCTCCCTAACGCTCCTAAACTCCTCGATATAGGCATAGCGTATTCGAAGAATCTTCTCAGCCTCCAGCCTCGAATCATAGAATTTCTGAAGCTCGGGATCAAGCGAGTATACAGGCTTACTGGTCTGGAGGGCTAAGCCTAAGCCATGAAACCTGCTCCCGATAATGAGATAGCAGTCTACTAGATTAGAGAGTTTGAGGAGGGGGGTATAGGAGCATCCGAGGATCTGCCCCTCATATTCTAGAGGAGGCTCCGGGGCTTCGGTGAAAACTTCGAGTCCAAGCTCCCTAAGCTTTCCATGAATTAATCCTAGATGATCAAGCCATTGAACGGTCATTCCTAGCCCTATCCTCCTATAGCCTCTAAGCCTATCCACGCCCTCTTCAAGAAGCTTTAGGATGGGCTTTGGATCGGCTCTTCGGCATTCTAGGTATAGGGTTGGGAGGGGCTCGCTCCTGAGAAATCTCGCATGGCCTAGGTGGATTATCCCATCCGCTTTAACGAGCTTCGCGGAGTGTATCGCTAGATCGCATCCACCCCAACAGCTTCCACCATAAAGAAGAACCTCGTCTAGATCCTGTGAAAGCTCTTCGGCGAGCTCCCGAGCCTGCCTCCAAAGCCCCGGAGGAGACTGTATCAAGATCCTACGAAGCCTATTCCGCTTAACCCACTCCCTAGCTTTTTCAACCTCGATCACGTAGCCGTCGATAAGCACCCTCCTCCCCAAGGGAATATTACTGGACGCTTGAATATGAGCTAGCCCCTCTCGATCCTTGGTTTGAGAAATGCTTAAAAGCCTCCCAGCTTATCCTACTGATCCAGTAATAGGATGCAGGATAGGCAGCCCGAGTTCAAGAAGGCTGAAGGGTTTGAGGAAGCCGTTAAGATAAGGACTCCGGTAACCAACGATATTATCGCGAGATTCGGGGTTATAAGCCCGAATAGGATCCTCATCCACGATTATCCGCTCTCTCATCCGCTTGCAGCATTTAATGCGAGCGCGGTCTATAATCAGAAGGATGAGGTTCTGGAGCTTTACGCGAGGATAATCCTAGGATACTACCTCTACGTAAGCAGCATAATCAGAATTCGAGTCCCCCTCGACGACCTCTTCAACAGGTATATCGATATAAACAGCTACGTCGGCGAGGTCGTAATTTATCCTTCCACGAGATATGATCTTTGGGGCGCTGAAGATCCTAGGGTCTATAAGCTTGGCGGAAGGCTCTATATGACCTATACGGGGCGGTCGATAAACTACTACTCGGCGGTTAGGGAGAATCGCACGATGCCTGTTACAGCCGTGTATAATGATGCCCTCCGCGCATGGGTTAAGAAGTTCATCTTCATCCCATCGGAGAGCTATTTCGGCAAGCTGATAAGCAATAAGGACGCCTTCCTCCATCAGACCCAGAAGGGCGAGATCTACCTACTCCATAGACCACATCTAGTAACCGATACATTCCATCTGATGATAAGCAGGATAGATGAGAAGCTTCTCCTAGATCATAGCGCTGAGATCAGGGAGATAATAATCAGTAACGGTGTTGAGGTTATGAGGCCAGCGTCCTTCGAGACGAAGATAGGATGGGCAACCCCGATCGTGAATACGCATAAGAATAAGCTGATAACCCTGATTCACGGAATCGATAGAGACTCCGTGGCCTACAAGGTCTTCGCGGCGGAGTTCTCGCTCTCGAAGGATGAGATAGTGGTCGAGGCCGTTACCCCGAACTACATCATGGAGCCTAGAAAGCCGTATGAGATTCTAGGCGATAGGCCTTTAACGATATTCCCCTGCGGAGCTGCGAGGGTTGGGAAGGACGAGATCGTAGTAACCTATGGCGCCGCGGACTCGATGATAGGCTTCGGAATACTCTCCCTAACGAACCTTATGGCCGAACTAGATAAGGGGAGGATCTATTAAAGCGAGCCTATCAGCTCGAGAAACCTCCTCGCGATAACCTCATCGCTCATCTGCCTTGCATACTCCCTAGCCCTCTCAGCCAGATCGCTCCTCACCCCCTCATCCTTCATCAATAACCTAATCTTCTCATCAAGATCTCCTAGATCCCCAAGCCTATATTTCATCAACGGGCCGCCATCCTCATACGATGGAATGGTCTCAAAATACCTCGTGTCCGGGACTATCGTCGGAGTTCCAGAGTATAGGGACTGGTTTACGGTCGATGAGATGACGACTCCGCGGGTATCGCTCTTCGGGATTAGATGTAGATCCGCTCCCTTTAGATATTCGTGGATTCTCTTTAGGCTTGGGCGATCGACTTTCTGGATTATCCATGGCTCGTTGATTGATAGCTTGCCATCGCTTCTGAGGACGAAGTAGATCGATTTTCCATCCATGCAGATTTCTCTAAGCCCGCGAATGTAGTCTATGTATTCTAGCTCGGGCTGCCTGCCATAGGTGAAGAATAGAAACTTGTCTTCCGCCTCCTCGATCCTCCTAGGAGATACCTTCTCTACGATCGCGAAGGGGTATGGTATCTCCTCGATCCTCCCGATCCTCGAGAGATCCTGACCCGAGAGTAGTCCATCGTAGTATCTCCGGTCGAAGATTACCAGGGCGTCCCACGCTATCCTTAGAATCGGCGGAATATCTCTCCTCCATGCGAGGTGTAAGACCCCGATGAGCTTGCCTTTCCTCTTAAGCTTCTCGGAGACTTTTTCTAGCTCTGCGATCGGCAGCCTATTATAGATCTCAACTATGAGAGCGTCGTAATCTTCCTCGATTATTTCTCTGCTTACAGATCCGCCATAGGGGTATCTAAGCTCATCGGTTTCCTCATAGCCTCTCATAACCCATCCCTCATCCCTCACCCGTATCCTCCTATGATGCCAGTCAGCGTTAGCGGACTCGAGGCTTGGAGCGAAGACCAAGACCTCATAGCCCATCAGGGATAGCCTCCTGCATAGAAGCTCGGCATGAAAGCTAGCTCCGCAAGTAGCATTCCATCGGCTCATAAAAGCTATCCTCATCCAAGATAGAAATCCCCAACCTCATCCTTAACCTTTTAGCTAGCATACTATGGCATCCCAAAGAAGAAAAATAGATATGAAGCTCGAATGTTGGTGAAATACATGCCGGAGAATATCCGAGGAAGTTTCCCGATACGCTACAGGATCATAAGGAGATCCATCAAGCATCCTAGGCTAGAGCTTTGGGGAAGCGAGCTCCGGATAATAATCCCGAAGAACGCGAACCCGCTTAAGGTGATCAGGGAGAATCGAAGCTGGATAATCAGGCAGATAGAGTTCGTTAGAGAAGCGAGGAGGATCGCCGAGAAGCTCGAACTCGTCCCGAGAACGAGAAGGAAGTTTAAGGCACTGGTCGAGAAGGTCGCCCAAGAATATGCTAAGATGCTCGGCATAAAATTAGGTAAGGTGAGGATTAGAAAGATGAAGACCTGCTGGGGAAGCTGCAGCAGCTCAGGAAACATAACGATAAACCGCGAAGCCCAATACCTCCCAGAGAACCTGATAAGATATCTAGTCTATCACGAGCTCTGCCACCTAATCAGATGGAGCCATGACAGGGAGTTTCACAAGCTTATAGCGGAGAGGTTTCCAGACTACAGAGACCTCGATCTCCAGCTTCAAGCATATTGGATAAAGTTAAGCGAGAAGGCTTCAGAGAATAGAGGCGGGGTCATCGGCTCGGCGAACTAGCCTTATAGAACGCTTCTTCACCAAGTTTTCCAAGTTTCTCCTCGGATTATCGCTCTTCACCCTAGCCTTAACCCTTCTCAGATTCAGGTTGATGTTCTTCTTCATAGCTCCCTTGCCAACTGGATAGCCCATCAAAGCTTCCAAGCCTTTATCCGAGATATATTTTTCCCAGAATCCTCGGGGATATGGCTATATTATGGTCTGAGTGCCATGAGCCTCGGATTCCATGTTTAAACTCGGCTTCCCGATCTGGTATGGCTACGGCGATAGGATAAGGGAGCTGGCTCATGAGGCTAGGCTGACAGGCTTCGACTATCTAGAGATAAGCCTAGACTATCCATGGCCCTTCCGGGGGAAGACTCCTCTGAAGGATATCGTGAAGATCGCGGAGGCTGAAGGTCTCTCGATCGCTTTTCATGCTCCCTGGAGGGATTTGAGATTCTCGTCACCCTTCGAGGAGGTTAGGATGGCGTCGCTAAAAGTTTTCGAGCGGGTCGTCGAGAGTATAGCCTGCTACGAATCCGACTATCTAGTCATCCATTTATCATCCGATCAAGCTGTCGATAAGATAGATGAGGTAAGAGGGGAGGTTGTAAAGGCTGCAATCGAATCCGTAAAGGCTTTGAAGGAGACGGCCTCATCCCATGGCCTAAGGCTCGTGATAGAGAACGTTAGAGAAGACCTGGAGATGTTCATGGAGATTTCGTCGAAGGCTGATGCATCGATCTGCCTAGACGTGGGTCATGCGATATGCTTGACCACGAGGAAGATCGGAAAAGAGGCCATCGAATCCGAGCTAGCTAAATGGCTGGAGAAGCTCGGCGACAGGATAACCGTGATACATTATAGCGGCATAAAATTCGATGGAAAATGGGTTCGAGACCATCAGCCAACCGATAGATCCGACAAATACCTAAACCTAACAAAAGAAAGCATCAAAACGTTGAAGATCTCAAACTTCCTGCTAGAAGTCTTCGAGGCTCCCGGGAACGGTGATATTAGGCCGAGCCACCTCTCGGATGCCGTCAAGTTTCTGAGAGAGCCGTAGCCTTTAGCGGCTTAAATCCTAGGAGGAGCCTTTTAGACCGGGGATGGCTGAGAGAGATCCTTTCCTCGAGGAGTTCTTCATAGAGCTTCAGAAGGCTGTTCGCAGGCTCCTAGATTATGAGCATAGGGTTATCGATCTTAGGGGGGTTGAGTATGTGGCGGCTGTCGATGCAGCTTATCGTGGAGATCTCATGTCCGTAGCTGTGGTCGGGTGGAGGATCGGCGAGGATAAGCCGATAGATGAAAAATGCTTGATCTGCAAGGCTCCATACCCCTATGTTCCCGGCCTCCTCTTCCTAAGAGAGGCTCCACCCATGCTTAAGGCTGTAGAGCTTCTAGAACTCGATTGGCAGCTCCTCCTAGTTGATGGCCATGGAATACTCCATCCTCGGAGAATGGGCTTAGCCGTCCTCCTAGGGCTAACCCTCGATAAGCCTACGATAGGAATCGCGAAATCCCTTCTAACAGGCTCGGAGTCGGGGGGCGGGGACTTCGGCGAGGTCAGAGCCTCCGGAGAACTGCTCGGATACTGGTTTAAGCTTGATAGAAGGAAGTTTTATGCAAGCCCAGGCTATCTGGTAGACGTTAAGCAGATTCCAGGGATCATCAGAAGGTTTGGAGGCTATCCGAAGCCCCTCAGCTACGCTGATAGGCTATCCAAGAGGGTGCTTAGCAGGAGAAGCCTAGCCTGAAGCCTTTTCTCGATTCCTCTGAGAGGCTATCGCGCTTGCCTCCTCCAGAATCTTCCTAGCCTCATCGCTCAGCTCCGGGCTCGATGTCATCGAGTCTGATAGCTGGCCTACATTTATCGAGAAGTCCTCGATCGAGTCTATAAGCTCATTCAGCCCCTCGGAGGCCGTCGGAGCTATTCCGCGAAGCTCCTCGCTAGCGATCGTTAAGACGCTCTTAAGCGGCGTCATTATCTGGCCTGCATCGCTTAGATCCTTCACGGCCTCGATCCTGTAGATCGTGCCTTCGAGCAGGAGGCTTGCATGGGTAAGCCTTCTAAGCATCTTCCTAAGCTCGGCAAGCTCCTCAGCATATATCGCAGCCCTCTCCCTATCCTTCTCCATATACGCTTTCACGACCTGCTCGAAAAGCTCCCTATACCTTGAGTTAAGCTCCTTAACGCGTCGAGAAAGCTTAGCCTTTATCAGCTGGAGCTTCTCAAGGACATCCTCCGTGCTAACTCGCCGATCAGGCTTCCCAGCCCTCCTCCAGAAGAAGAACTTCATCCGGCGAAGCAGGCGGCTCAGAGCTAGAAATAGCTTCTCGCCGGAAGCTCGCCAAAATATTCACCTAAGCCATCTCCGAGGGAATACTTTCGGAATACGTCCTATCCGTAGGCATGAATATTTAAGGCTCGAAGATAAGAGGCTTGATAGACCTTGTTCGAAAGCCTCTTCAAAGCAATCCTATACGTTCTGCCAGCCTATATTGCAAACGGCTCTCCGGTTGTAGGCGCTAAGATTATAGGTAAAACTACTCCTCTTGATCGAGGTGCGAGGGCTTGGGATGGGAGAAGAATTCTTGGAGACGGGAAGACCCTCGAGGGGCTTTTAACTGGGATAATCTCCGGAACGTTTATCGGGCTAGCCATCTACGCCCTCGGGAATCCAGCCTCCTATAGAAGCATCCTAGAACCCTTCCTACTAAGCCTAGGAGCCATGATCGGAGATATCTTCGGATCATTTCTAAAGCGGAGAATGGGCTTGGAGAGGGGGAGACCGGCTCCCGGCCTCGATCAGCTAGGCTTCCTAATCTTCGCATTACTATCCTCCTTCTCAATCTATGGAGCGCCCGGCTGGCTAAGCCTCCAAACATTCATCCTACTCCTAGCTATAACAGCATGCCTCCACCTCGGGACGAATTACCTCGCATACCTGCTCGGATTGAAGAGAGAGCCATACTAGCCTAAAGCTCCTCTCAAAGCTATCATCGCGAACAATATTATGAAGACCACGACATACATGAGTATCAGGATATTCCTCATACGCTTCTGCCTAGCCTCCATCCGCTCGCTCACGCTCCTACAATCCTCGGAGCAGAACTCCTGATTCGGCGGAATAGCCTTCCCACAAATCCTACAATGCCTATGATCCACGATTCTAACCTTCTTCTCCTTCCTTCCGCTCAACTCGTCTGATAACCGCGTATCCACAGCTTATATCTATTCTCGTAAAGGCTGGGAAGCGGCTGCAAGCTTTGGGAAGATTTCTCGAAGCTTCTCGTAAAGCTCGACGTATATCTCGTAAAGCCTAGTATAGGTGAGCCGATTTCCAGGATCTGGATCTATCCTCTCCTTAATGATTACAAGCCTCTTAACGGCATCCCTAAGATCCCGATATTCTCCAGATGCTATTCCTGCTAAGATAGCCGCTCCTAAACATGCCGTCTCCTCCTCTACCGGAACGAGAATGGGGGTTTGGAGAATGTCTGCCTTAATCCTACACCAAATCCTACTTCGAGCGCCACCTCCAATGGATCTAACCTCCTTGATCGATATCCCTAAGCCTTTTAACAGTTCTATATTCCTCCTCAGCATATAGCCTATAGCTTCGAGCATAGCTCTAACAATATGCCTCCTATCATGAGAAAGCGTTAGACCAAAGAAGACTCCCCGAGCCATCGGATCGAATTCTGGAGAAGCAGCTCCCGCGAAATGCGGCAATACTATCAGCCCCTCGGAACCCGGCGGAACACGCTCAGCCTCCCTATCAAGAACCTCGTAAGCGCTTATCCCTAACATCTCTCCGACAACTTTCTCAGGCTGAGCAAATCTATCCCTGAACCATTTTAGGATGATTCCAGCCGTCTGACACCATGGCATAAGGAAGTATAATCTTGGAGCTGCATGCCTATGGAGGGGGATCCGCTTCATGGGATCATATATCCTCTTAGCTGTGGTTGCTACTATTGCGAGGGCTGCTCCGGTGGATTCCGAGACCACCCCCTCCTCTATATTCCCTGCGCCGATAGCTGCGGCAGCTTGATCAAACGCTCCCGATGCTACTATGGTCTGCTTGGGGAGGCCAAGGCTTTCTGAAGCTTCCTCGGTAAGCTCGCCGATAACCGCTCCGGATCGCACTATCTCCGGTAACTGGTCTTCATTTATTCCGAGATACTCCAGCATCTCGCCCCACCATCTATCCCTCCTGATATCGAAGAGTAGTGTTGATGAGCAGATGGAGGGCTCCGTTATTTTCCTTCCAGTTAGTCTATAGATTATGTAGTCCTCGACCATCATAAACGTCCTCACCTCTTTAAAGATCTGCGGAACCCTCTTCTTCATCCATAAGATTTTCGTCGCAGGCCATGTCGGAACCACCGTAGGTTGGCCTGTAACCTCATAAACTTCCCTACCGAATCTTTTAGCGATCTCCTCCGCCTCGTCTTTAGAACGGTTATCAAGCCAGACTATAGCCTTCTGAAGCGGATTGCCTCTCTCATCGATGGCTATGAGAGTCTCTCCTTGACTTGAGATGGATAATGCTTTGATCTCATTTTTATCACTGATAGGCTTCGCGGCCTCTCTAACGGCTCTTATACATGAACGCCAATACACTTCTGGATCAAGCTCGACATAATCCGGTCTCGGCGTCTCCAAAGAATATTCCTCAACAGCCTTCGAGATCCTCCTCCCATCCTCATTAAAGACGACGGCTTTGACGCTCGTAGTTCCGATATCTATCCCAAGTAAATACAGGCTTTCACCCTCCATAAAAAGAGCATGGAAGAACTAGAGGGTCCAAGATCTAATCCAGCATCTTCAAAGCTTCATCAACGGATGCATCTTCATGTATTATCATTCTGAGAGCACGTGTAATCGCTTTGGGATCCTTGTGCTGAAAGATGTTCCTGCCGAAGAAGATTCCTGCTCCCCCGGAGTCGATGACATCCTTAACGGTTTCCAAGACCTGTTTAGTGGTCTCCATCTTCGGCCCACCAGCGATCAAAACCGGCACGGGACATCTCTCGACTACCTTTCTAAAGCTTTCGGCGTCGCCAGTATATTCTGTCTTTATCATGTCTGCGCCGTATTCTGCCCCTATCCTCGCAGCGGTAGCTATCACCTCTGGATCGCTTGAGGATAATCCGCCGACCGGTATTATCTCGGAGGCGAGGGGCATCCCCCAATCCTCGCACTCCGCAGCTATTCTAGCCGTGATCCTTAATGCTTCAGGCTCACATGCCGCTCCTAGAGGCACGGTATTTATCACGGCATCTACCCCAAGCTTTACGGCATCCTCCACCCTATAGAGGAGGCTCCAGTATTCGAGCCTACTCCAATCCCTAACGATATACTTGCTCCCCCCACCATCTATCCTGAGAATTATCCCAACACGCCCTTTCATCAGATCATAGAACTTTCTTACGACTCCGTAGGTCGTTAGTATAGCATCGGCCCCACCCTCAATCACCTGCTCTATAACTTCTCCAGGCTTTTCCAAACCCTGGATAGGTCCATAAATATAGGCGTGATCCATCGCGACTATAAGCGCCCTATTATCCTTCCCGAATATTCTTCCTAGCCTAATCTCTTTGCCGATTTGACTCATTAATCGATCACGCCTTTAGCTTTGCGTTCCATGATCTTAAGCTTTTAGCCTCAGCTCCTTATGACTTGGATATTTAGCATTTTGCATAGCTCAGCGAGCTCCTCCCCTATATCTTGATAAACTATCGCATAGTGTTGGCTGCACATATTTTGCCCGAAATGCTTGGGATCTCCATCTAAGATGACTTTCATACTCGGATAGGGAGGGCATCCGACTTCGTGGAAGGGCTCTGGAGCCGTTGCATCTCCGACCGCTATATGCATCTTATAGGATCTATTCCTAGAATACGCTAACCTAGCAAGGGTCACCCTCCCATCCTTATACGTGCTCATATTCAGCAACCCCTCGTAAAGCGCTGTATGGACCCCTATCTCCGGCCTATCCCTAGCCAAGCTAAATGGCGCGAATCCGCATGCTCCTATCAATAGATACCTATCCGTTATATGATGAATATCTCCATAAGAGGTTGTTTGACCGGTAAGATAATGCATCATAAGCTGGGTTACAATTAGTGGCACATCCCCCTCGCAGGAGCACGGTAGCTCGTCCCCAAGCATCGAAAGCGGAACACATGGTGCGAATCCAAAATATCGAGATAGCTCGTATTGACATTTAACGGTCAATGCATTCCATCTTCTCTCCTTGACAAGCCGCCTTAACACTAAGTAGATCCTCGCAGCCTTCCTTAAATAATCCTCTAAATCTTCCCCATGAAATCTAAACCTGCTCCTCATAACACCAACTATCCTCTCGCAATCTTCATCCGATACTTCGTCAAGAAGATGAATCAACGCGTATTGATCTAACTGATCTACCTCAACTCCTATTCTATCCCGTAGGCTCACGTGATCGAAAGTTCCGCTATACATCCCCATAGAAGCGTATCCGAGAAGCCCTATCCTAGAACCTTTAAGCCTCTCATATGCATGAGCTATCCTAGAATAAAACGCTATATCAGATTTAACCCTCTCTTCCCAAGGCATCCCCCAGACGAACCAGAACTTAAAACCCATTTCTTCTAACGTTTCTCTCAATACGCCGGCTCCTGGAAGTGGGCCGAGGGTAAGGAGTTCTCTCCCCTCTTTAAACATCGTATGGCTCCATAAGATTATCGGCTTATGCTTGAACCTTTCTAAAACTGCTATTACGTTCGGGGCCTCAACCCATGAGATGATGTTTGCAATGATTAGATCGAATTGTTTTCCATCCAAATCGGCCGCCGCTTCTTCGGCTTCCTCAAAGACTATTACTGGTCTTGTCTCCACGACTTCAAATTTTAGATCTTTAAGCATGTTCTTCGACTCCTCTAGAAACCTATTGATAAGATCTCTCGGATAATCGGGATAGCCAAATGGTATATATGCTACTCTAATCTTTAGGCTCACATCCCTTAATTGGAAGCAGCTTATTTAATTCTTGTCATCTCTCGCGTATAGCCCATATATCTTAAAATTTTGAGTTTGTAAGCGATAGTTCAGCTTGGGTGAGAGGTCTGCTGAAGATGCTTTAGTAGATCTTATACCCCTGACGATAGCGTATTTTCTTGTCAATTTCGGGGGATGGCTTTGGTATGCTCTCTGGGGTAAGTATCTCGTCTTGGATCTCGGCTTTAGGGGCGATGATCTAGGCTTTTTCATGATGATCTATAACCTGTTTTATGCTCTGGCGACGCTTCCCTCGGGTAGGCTAGCCGATATAATCGATTCTAGGAAGATTTTGTTTTCCGGGGTTTTACTATATTCTGTTGGCGTTCTTCTATTAGCGTTCTCGACGGGCTTTTCCTCGATCTCGCTTGTATGCGCGTTGATAGGGTTTGGCGAGGGCGTCTTCTTTACCTCTGCGACGATTTATGCTGTTAGGAGGGGTGGCTTGAGTAGGGCTGGGATGACCTATGGCTTTGTATTCTCGATGGGCTTGCTCGGAGAGGTTCTCGGATCCTTTGCAAGTGGTTATGCTAAGGAGACGCTCGGGAGTAGGAGTTTATTCATTCTGAGCTTCGCGATTATCGCCTCCACGCTTCCACTGACATTCCTGCTTAGGAGGGAGAGGCTCGTGAGGCTCGTGGAGAGGAAGCCTGCAAACCTACTTAGGATCTTAAGAGATCATCCGGAGTTCAGGCTTCTCGCACTAGGCTTAGTCTTCCACTCGATCGGCTTTAACGCTATCTTCTCCTTCTTCTCGGTTTACGCTGGCGAGCTCGGGTTATCCGATAGCGAGATAGGCTTGGTTAATTTCGCTTGGCTTCTCTCGACGTTTTTAATGACTATGCCTTGGAGTATCTTAGCCGATAGGGTTGAGAATAGGCTTATCTTAGTCGGGCATCTCGCACTCTCCTCCGCCTCCTGGCTCGCCTATATCCATTCTTGGGATTTCAGGACGATAATCCTAGCGGCCGCGTTTATGGGGTTTGTAAGCTCGATGGATATGCCTGCGAGAAGGAAGCTCGTGGCTGAACTTGAGCGGGGTTATGGGATAGGCGTTCTAATAGGCTCCCTAGACTTGATCACGATGCTTTCAGCAATACCCGCCCCGATATTCGGCGGCATAATCTATCAAGCTATGGGCTCTAGGATCGCCTTCTGGATAGCCTCGATCATAAACCTCCTCGGAATACCATTCCTCCTCAGAATAGGCGGGGCTAGCCGCGGCCGAGAATATGCTTGATGCTTTGCACGAATTTCCAAATCCTATCATTTACATGATGTATGTTCTCCGCTATCCTCCCCTTCTGCAGCTCCCTACATTTTGCCGAGTCTTCTAGAGCGATGCATATCGATAATGGTTTTAGATTTCTTTCATCTCTAACGACTACGACATCCTCCTTCTCAAATTCTCCCTTAATCTCTCTTACTCCAGGTCTCATGACGTCTGCTCCTCTCGCTATATGCGGGACTGCTCCCATATCCACCACTAGTGCTGGGAGCCTGTCCAAAAGCTCTCGATTATATTCCTCATGGACTGTCGGGAATACTTTCCCCCTCCTCTCGCAGATTACGTGGCCTAGGATTCTATAGAGTGTAAAGTCTTCCTCGATTATTCTGAGGACGTTCCTCGGCTTATCCGCCTCTAGCTCCTTAGCCCAGCTAAACTTCCTAAGTTCTTCGAGGAGCTTCGCGGCATCCCGCTTGCTTAGATAACTTACCTTCATATCCTTTGAACCAGCCTTACGAGGATATTATAAGCTTCATCCAGGCTTTTAACCCTTCTAACGTATCTATCCTCTCGGATGCCCCTGTTCCATGGCCTATCGTAGAGTAGGAGGAGCTTTCTCTGGAGTATGCATCCCTCGACGAGTCTTGGCGAGTCGTCTATAAAGACGTCGTAGCTTAGATTTGGTTTAAGCCTACTGCTCTCGATCCAGACGTATTCATCGAAGGGTATTCGATGGGCTTCGAGCCAGCGGAGCGTATACTTCTCGGTCTCTCTCGGTCTTGCTGTCAGTATATCGAGCTTGCCGAATGATTTGATCTTGGAGACTTTCTCGGCTAGGTTTGGCTCGGTAGGCGGGATCTCCCGCCACATCCTCCAAGCCTTATTCATTATCCTCATGAATTCGTCGCTACTTATCCCAAGCTTCTTCCAGAAATCCCATTCGGCGAGATCCTCGTAGCTTAGCTTCTGACTCTTCTCCCTATTCCAGAGCCTGATCCAGAGCCTCATCGTATCCGCTAAGACTCCATCGACATCTAATGCTATTCTAAGCAAGCTGTCTCACCGGCTACAGGGTAGCTAAAATATCTCTCCAACGCCGACTATAGCGATTATCCAGTCTTTAGGCTGGTCATATCGGTCTAGACGCAATTCCTCCCTGTTTAAATATCTCGGGAGATAGCTATTATCGGAGTAGCTTGAGCGTATGAAGGGTTTTCTAGCCCAGCCGGTCTCCCAGATCATGAGAAAGCCGGTAATCTTTCCATCCGATGCTAAAGCATCCACCCTATTAGGCGAGCTTCGCAGGCTGAATCGCTTCGAAGCCTTGGTCGAGTCTCGATCAAAGACTAGGATCGTAACCCTCCTAGATCTTCTAAAGGTATCGAACCCCAGCCGAACCCTCATAGGAAGGATCGCTAGATCCGCTATCCCAATAGCCTCTGAGGCTCCGATCATGGAGGCTTTAGATCTAATGATAGTCTGCCGAAGCTGGGGTCTCGTGATCAAGGAGGGCGAGGAGGTTCTTGGAATAGTATCCCAATACGATATAGTCGATCGCCTATCCAAGATGCATGTTATATCGGCCTCGTGCGGCGAGGTTATGAAGGCTGATGTAGTCTCCGTCGAGGCTGATGATAGGCTTTCAAAGGCTAGATCGATTATGCGAGGCCATGATCTACCATATCTACCGGTTCTGGAGGATGGCCGGCTGAGGGGAGGCTTATCGATCGAGGATCTAGTCTTTAACATGATTCAGCCTAGGGAGAGTATGGGGAGGGAGGATCGAAGCGGAGCATCATCAAGGCTTTGGAGCATAAAGGTTAGAAGCGTGATGGATAGATCTCCGCTCATAGTCGATGAGGATTATCCCGCCTCGAAGGCTTTGGAGAGGATGCTCGCTAGAAATAAGAGGGCATGCCTAATCGCAAAAGATTCCAAGCTTCTCGGAATATTAACCCCGAGGGAGGTAATCTCGCACCTCCTCAAGTCTAAGCCTAGAAGCGAGCCCCTCATCTACGTCATCGGATTGCCGAAGGCTGGAGACTTCGTAGAGCTTGAGGAGGTCGAAGCCAAGCTCAAAAGAACACTCGACAAGATTTTCAGACAATTTAAGCCGATAGCCGAGGTGGTAGTAGATATTAAGCGGAGGAAGATCCGAGGCGGAAGAACACTATACGGGTTAAATGCCAGAATCTATCGCCCGGGAAAGATCATAGCATTATCAGCTGAAGGCTGGTATCTCTCAGAAGCCATAGACAACCTCTGCAGAAAGCTCAATAAGATCAGATCACGTGAGAGGAAGCAGCCTCGCAGAAAAGCCCTATTCTAAGCCTGTAGAGGATCTCGGCGAGGATCCAGAAGCTGTTCTAGGTCTTCTGCAAAGAGAGTTAATAAGGTGGTTTTATGAGAGTTGGTGGTTGGAGCTGGTGAGCCCGGGATGCCGACGAATGTGCGGATTAAGCTGACTAGCACGGATCTTGAGAAGATTGAGCAGGTATGCTCCGAGATCAAGGAGATAGCCTTAAAGACCGGGACCAAGATTCGGGGGCCTATACCCCTGCCGAGGAGGAGGCTCATCCTACCGGTCAGAAAGTCTCCATGCGGCGAGGGGACTAAGACTTGGAGAAAGCATGAGCTCCGAATCCATCGAAGGCTGATAGACCTCTTCATAACCGATCAGAGGGTTATGAGGCAGATAATGAGAATCCAGATACCTGAGGATGTCTCGGTTGAGATGACGGTTAGGTGAATCCGCTTATCATGAATAGCTGGTTTATGATATGGGAGATGAAGAAGACTATTAGCGTTATCAAGGCCGCCGTGCTGCCGCTCATCCTCCTACCATAAGCTATTAAGGCTGTGAAGAGTGGTAGAGCTGCAACCTGAGATATTGTTAGGAATGATCCGGTTACCAGATAATATCCAGCGGTCTTCTCGGCGGGTATGAGTCCTAGGCTGAATAGCTTATTGACGGATAATACCGCCGGGTAGATCATTAGAGGCAGGCATGCCACCACGAGGGATGCGAGAAACTTTACCTCATCCAAGCTCGAATGCCATGCGATGCTCCTAATCCTCGCTAAAAGCCCCTCGCCCTCACGCCCTCTAAATAAAACGCCTGAAAACGCTATCGCTAGGAGGGTTGTCAGGCAGTAGAGCACGCCGATGTTCAGAAGATACTGGCCTATTATCCTGAAGACGTTCGGCTGAACGCTATAGAAATGCATCAGGAATGGAACCTGCCTAGTATAGATGAGAAGAGTCATCGAGATCACGGCGCTTAAGGCTGGGAGTATGATCGTTACAGCCTTCTGCTCGTAGAGCGGGGTATATAGCCAGAGCGGGAAGAATATGCTATTCAATATGTTCGCCGCCCTGCTCTGCCTATTCGCCTCCATTAGATCGGCCGCGGTTATAGTCCCCTTCTCCTTAAGAGCCTTATAGACCCGCATCCCCTCCTCGGTCAGCATATAGTTCTTATCCTTATCCTGGGTTACGAATCGCCTAAGCTGCCTCAGGTTATAGTAGAGCGAGCCCGTGCTGATCTTAAGCGAGTCTCTAAGGGCTGTCGCGCTTATCTTCCCGGCATCGCCTATGGCCAATAGGATCCTCCGCCTAGTCCTATATCTCAGAAGCCAGACGAGCTCCTCCTCGCTAGGCTCTCTAATGGCTGCAATCAGCATCGAATCCTCAAAGCTTATCGTGATATGGGGGCTTAAAGACTTGTCTCTCTAAACGGGTGAAAGAGTGGCTTAAATAAGCGTAAATCCAGAATATAACCCGGAGAGGATTAGGATCCTATGAGCTGGATTGAGGATACCGTAACCTTTAGAGGCGCTATAAGGCGGAGCGGAAATAGCCTCGTAATCACGATCCCGGCCGAGCTTAGCCAGAGATTCCTCCTAAGAGAAGGTCAGGAACTCCTAATCTACGGCCTCTCACGTAAGGATCCGGATTTCGAGGGCGCCCTCCAAATCTATCTAGGCTACTTCGTGGTCCATGAAAAAGCTCCGATAGCGGTCTTCCGGGTGGAGGCTGGAGAATCCGATCTTAAGAGGCTTCAGGAGATAATCGAGGAGATTAGGAGGAAGTATCTTCCATCCCTCGTTAATCTTCGGAGGATCGAGGAATCCCAGGTCGAGATAGAGCTGGTCTTCGGAGCGATTAGCTCTGAGGGGATTCGGAGGGTTAGGGAGAAGAAGGAGGTTGAGGATGCTATGGCAGAACTAGACTTCAACCTCTCGTCAAACGGCTTCAAGATCTTGGAGAAGAAGCTGGGGGAGAGGATAGTCGAATGGAGGAATATTGATCCGGCAAAGCTTTCAAAAGCGCCGTATAAGGTTACGGAAGTCGTTAGATGGCGTTGGGAGCTTTAGAAGCTTCATCGGAGGCGATAGATGGGTTTGAGGATCTTCGCCGACCTCCATATTCATAGCAAGTATTCTGGCGCGACATCCGAGCGGATGAATATCCCTGAGCTTACAGCCTTTGCCGAGATAAAGGGCTTAAACCTACTTGGGACAGGCGACGCGCTTCATCCCAGATGGCTCGAGGAGTTGAGGAATGATCTCGAGCAGGCTGAGGGCGGACTGTATAGGCCGAAGACCGGGCAGAGAATATACTTCGTCCCGCAGGTCGAGGTGGCGACCATCCACGAATACGAGGGGAGGGCTAGGAGGATTCATCATGTAATTCTTATGCCGAGCCTAGAGGTCGCCGAGCAGCTCTCGGAAGAGCTTAGTAGATTCGGGGATGTAGCCTCGGATGGAAGACCGGTATTGAATATGCATCCAGCGGAGCTCGTCGAGATAGTAATGAGCCTCGACGCGCACAACATAATCTTTCCAGCCCACGTGTGGACTCCGTGGTGGAGCATCTTCGGCGCCCGCAGCGGGGTTGATCGGATGGAGGAATGCTATGAGGATCAGGTTAAGCATATCCACGCGATCGAGACCGGTTTGAGCAGCGATCCTCCGATGAACTGGAGGGTAAGCCAACTACACAAATACACGATCCTAAGCTTCTCAGACTCCCATAGCCCATACCCCTACCGGCTTGGAAGAGAGGCAGCCGTATTCGAGCTAGAATCACCAGCCTACAAAAACCTCTACGAAGCAATAGTCGAGAGAAGCCAGAGAAATAGAGTTGAGTTTACGATAGAGGTTCCGCCAGCCTATGGGAAATACCATTGGTCAGGCCATAGAAAATGCGGTGTCGGCCCGCTTCCACCGGAGGAGGCGAGAAGGCTCGGCTATAAGTGTCCTGTCTGCGGAAAGACCTTGACCAAGGGGGTTGAGGATAGGGTTGAAGAGCTTGCCGATAAGCCGCGAGGATATAAGCCTGAGAAGCCTCAAGGTTATCTACATCTTTTACCGCTTCAAGAGCTGATAGCCCTCGGCATGGGGATCGAGGCCGGGTCGGAGACCAGGCTAAACTCTAAGAAGATCTGGAGCGAGTATGAGAAGCTCGTGAATAAGTTCGGAAGCGAGTTCAAGGTTCTGCTTGAGGCGGAGATAGACGATATAGCGAGAGAGTCTAATCCGGAGATCGCGAGGCTGATCCTCAAGATGAGGACTGGAAGGCTGAGGATAATCCCCGGCTACGACGGCGTATATGGAAAGCTCGTTTTAGGTGAGGCTGAGCCGGAGAAGAAAAGCTATACCCGGCTCGAAGATTATCTTTGAAACCTTTTCATTGGGGATGCTAATTTATATTGTGCTATAGCACATAATATGGCGGAAGAATGGCAACCCCAACCCATAGCCAATGCATCTACTTCAGAAATGGCATATGCGTTCTCAGGGGAATCCAGGTTCCGCCGGAGGCGCCGGCATGCCCAAGCTTCACGCCTAGATCCATGCCGCCAACCCATCCCCAGCCTCAACCATGGCCTCCAACCCTCCCCCGGCCGATCAGCCCCCTAAGGCTTATGCGAAGAATGAGAAGAAGATTTATGCATAGAATGAGATATGGATGGAGCCGATGGTAAAATCATAAAATCTAAACCTGAAAATCCGGGAAAGGACTTATAGCCTTGAATGATTCTCAAAAATCTAAGCATCTGGGGGCTGGAGGCCATGGTAGGTGGTCTACAAATCGGCTGCTGAAAATCTTCCAAGAAGTGTCGAGGTTCTCGATGCGACATTAAGAGAAGGCCAGCAATGTCGTGGAGTTAATTTCACCCTGGATGCGAGAATCCGCATAGCCAAGGAGCTTGACGAGATCGGAGTCCATATAATCGAGGCTGGGTGGCCTGCGGCAAGCCCGAAGGATAAAGAGCTTATCCGTAGATTATCGAAGCTCGGCTTCAAGAACTCTAGAATAGCGGCATTTACGATGACCAGGAGGAAGAACGTCTCACCGAAGGATGATGAAAGCCTGAACGAGATCCTAGACTGCGAGGTAGATCTGGCGGTGGTCGTAGGCAAGAGCTGGAGCCTCCACGTAAGAGAGGTTTTGAAAACAAGCCTAGAAGAGAATTTGAGAATAGTATCGGATAGCATCGAGCATCTGAGAAGTCATGGAGTAGAGGTGATCTTCGATGCAGAACACTTCTTCGACGGCTATCGCGAGGATCCCGAATACGCTATAGAGGTTTTGAAGGCTGCGGAGGAGGCTGGCGCGAGAACGATAGTCCTAGCCGATACGAATGGTGGATCGCTTCCCCACGAGGTTATGAAGATGGTCGAGGCGGTTAAAGCTAGGATGAAAACGCCGATCGGAGTCCATATGCATAACGACTCGGGAAACGCCGTCGCGAACACCCTCATGGCAGTTCTAGCAGGAGCAACCCATATACAGGTAACCGTAAACGGGATAGGAGAGCGGACGGGAAACGCAGACCTCTGCCAAGTAATCCCAAACCTAGAGCTAAAGCTAGGCATAAAAGCTCTAAAATCTCGAGAGGCTGGACTTAGAAAGCTTACGGAGCTATCGAATCTAGTCTATGAGCTATCCGGGCTACCAAAGAATAGATACCAGCCGTATGTCGGAGAATACGCCTTCGCCCATAAAGCCGGACTCCATATAGACGCGATCTCGAAATGCGCCAAAGCGTATGAGCATATAGATCCAAGTTTGGTCGGTAATCGAAGGCTCCTAACGGTATCGGATCTAAGCGGTAGATCGGCGCTCATAGCGGGTATAAGCGAGATGCTCGGAATAGAACTCGATAAGCGATCCCAAGAGCTATCAAAGATCCTCGAAGAGATAAAGAGCCTCGGATTAAGGGATGTAAATCTCGATGACGCGACGGCAACCGTATCGCTAATCTTCCTGAAACATTTCAAGAAGTATCGGGAGAAATTCAGGGTGATAGAATGGACTTCGATCGCCGGCGGAGGGTTAAACGATCCCAAGACCTATGGGGTGATAAAGGTGAGGATAGGGGATAAGGTTAGGGTTGAGGGAGGGGAGGGCGTCGGCCCGGTTCACGCTATCGACATCGCTCTGAGAAAAGCCTTGGAGCAGGATTATCCAGAGCTTAAGAATGTCAAGCTGATAGACTATAAGGTGATCCTGCCTGAGGCGGAGAGGGATACCGCATCAATGGTCAGAGTATTCATAAAGTTCACCGATGGCTCGCGGACCTGGAGCACGACCGCGACCTCGACGAACATAATCGAGGCAAGCCTGAACGCCCTCGTCCAGGGATTAGACTATTACCTACAGACAAGCTTCAAGCAAGCCGAGAACA
>CAYNFG010000016.1:0-19505 GCA_964396455.1 uncultured Nitrososphaeria archaeon
GTTGAGGCGATCGTAATGCATGTCGATAGATTCGGGAATCTAATAACAAACTTGAGGCCAGAGGATCTAGATCTAAGGCATGGAGATGAGATCATCATACTACTTCCCTCGGGGGAGCTTAAATGCAGATTCCTAAAAGCCTATGGCCATGCTCCCGTGGGATCGCCTCTGCTAACCCTGGGTGGAACCGGATACATCGAGCTCTCGATAAATCGGGGTAATGCTGCTGAAAGCTATGGCCTAAGACCCGGAGATAAGATAATAGTCTCCAAGACCCGGGTCGGTGATCGGCCGTGATCGAGCGAGCGGTAATACTCGCTAGAGGGATGGGGAAGAGGATGAGGAGGAGCCTTAGCAATCTAAAGCTCGACCCGACGGTAAGGAAGTTTGCTGAAAAAGGCTGGAAACCATTCGTGCCGATAGCTGGGAGACCATTCATCGAGTATCAGCTACATGAGCTGGCGAGAATGAAGATCAAGGAGCTATGCCTTGTAGTCGGGCCGGAGCATCTGGAGCTGAAAGAATACTTTGAGAGGATCGAGAAGGCTCTCGGATTAAGGATAAGATTAGCGATACAGGAGAAGCCTCTCGGAACGGCGGATGCCCTCCTAGCATCCAAAAGCATTATCGGGGATAATGAGTTCATCCTACTGAATGGTGATAACTTCTATCCGAGGAACGCCATAGATGCCTTGATCAAGCCTGAGGCGGATGGCTGTTACGTCGCCGGATTCGAGCTTAAGACCCTCATCGAGCAGAGCAACTTCACGCCCGAGAGGGTTAAGTCTTTCTCCGTGATAGTCGCGGACGATAACCTAAACCTAGTTAGAGTAATCGAGAAGCCCAGCAACCCCGAAGCCTATAAGACGAGCTACGGGATCCTGGTGAGCATGAATCTATGGAGATTTAACTCGAAGATCTACGAGGCATGCAGCAGGATCGAGCCGCATCCGATTCGAGGAGAATACGAGCTAACATCCGCAGTCCAGTATATGGTAGATAATGGAATCGAGAAGGTGAAGGTGATTCCGGTGAAATCATACGTTCTAGATCTAACCTACGCTTCTGATATCGAGGCCGTCGAGAATATTCTCAGAAGAGTTGTGGAGAATAATGCTTAAACCAGTTGCAGCCTACGGATAAGAGGAGTGTCTTGAGATGATAATAGCCATCTACGACGATCATTCCCAAAACCTCCATCCGCTCACGCTAACTAGACCAATCTACATGCTTAGATGCGGACCATCACTTCTATACGAAAAGATTATCCAGCGGCTAAACCTCGATGGAAGGATAGTCTTCTTCATGCGGGAATATCTTGCCGAAGCCTATGCCGAGAAGCTTTCGAGAAAAGCGGGTGGGAAGGTTTTCGTCAACGAGCTTAAGCTCCTTAAATCGGGAGAGGATCTATTCATCGTTTACGGCGGCTGGCTTCCTCCTAAAGGCCCGCTGGAGCTGGAGGAGGATACGATCGCCGTGAAGGATGATAGGATAATCTATGCTCATGTCAAGTCCTCTAGCATTAGCGGGATCGCGGATAGATGCGATAACCTCAGAGAGCTTTTAGATGCGTTAAGATCTGAGCTGAGCGAGGTTAGGCTCGACGACGCAAGGCTGATAGAGAATCTCTGGGATTTAATCGAGTATAATGAGGGTGAGATCGTCCTCGAGGCGGAGAGATTCAAACGCATGGAGAATTATCGTCGAATCGATGAGGGGGTGGGAGTATACGTCGTGGGCGATAGAGAGGATATCATCGTGGCGAGAGGCGTCGAGATCTATCCGCAGACCGTATTCGATTCTTCCAAGGGGCCGATAGTAATCGATGAGGATGCTAGGATAATGCCCTTCAGTTATATCGCTGGCCCATGTTATGTTGGGAGGGGTTCATGGATCGTCGGCGGAAAGATCTCAGGATCTACCATCGGCCCTGTATGCAGGATTGGGGGCGAGGTCGAGGAGTCGATCATCCAAGGATTCTCGAATAAGTATCATGAAGGATTTCTCGGTCATAGCTATGTTGGGGAGTGGGTTAATCTCGCAGCCCTGACCACCGTAAGCGATCTCAAGAACGATTATAGCTCTATAGGTGTTCCGGTCGGCGGCAGGCTCGTCGATTCGGGCAGGCTTAAGCTCGGCGCCTTCATCGGAGACCATACGAGGACCGGCATAGGCTCGCTGCTAACAGCAGGCTCCGTTATAGGGGTTATGTGCAATCTCGTGACCTCGGGCGAACCCTGCCCCAAGTATATCCCATCATTTACATGGTATGTGAAGGGGCGGGTTAGGGATTGGATACCGGTTGATAGGATGATCGATGCTGCTAGGAGGATGATGGCGAGGCGGGGGGTGAGGCTGACCGACGCCGAGGAGAGGCTCTATCGAAGGCTATACGAGGAGACTAGGGAGGAGAGAAGGAGATTTCGAGAGAATCTTCTTCGAGGGATCTGGTAGCCGGAGAGGAGAAAGGTTAAGAGCTGGAAGCTGCTTAAAATACTGATTGTAATGGCTCAGCGTTTCCCCTATCCGGGAGCAACCACGATCGGGATAAAAACGCCTAATGCCGTCGTCCTAGCCTCCGAGAAGAGATTAACCTATGGCTACTTCGTCGTAAGCAAAAACGTTAGAAAAGTTTTCCAGATCACCTCGAGGATAGGAGCGGCATGCGCGGGCTTCGTCGGAGATATGCAGGTTCTTATAAAGGATGCCCAAGCCGAGATAAACCTCTACCGATATACCTATCGCAAGGAACCCCAGGTCAGATCGGTTGCGAAGGTTTTATCGAACTACTTGTTTAGCAGCAGATTCGCACCATATCTCACCGAGACGATTGTAGGAGGATTTGATGAGAGCGGCTCGCATATAATCGTCCTAGACCCCCTCGGATCCATGATAGAAGATGACTATGCGGTGATAGGATCTGGAGCCGAGATAGCGATAGGCGTTATAGAGAGCAGCTATAAGCCCGATCTATCACCCGAGGAGATCCGAGACTTAGCGATAAAAGCCATTAAAGCATCGATCGCGAGAGACGCGGCGAGCGGTAACGGGATAGACCTCCTACTCTTCACCCAAGAGGGAGTAAAGGTTAATGAAACAATCCCAATCCAGTAGTCCATGTAGATGTCATTCGATAAAATTCTGAGCCTGAAGGGCAGGATCCTTCTATACCTTGCGGATAAGGGCGCCTTTACAGATGTTATCGAGCTTTCTACGATAAAGCTTGCGAGAGATCTTGGGATTTCGCAGCAATCCGCTTCGAGGCTATTGATAGAGCTGGAGGGGGAGAAGCTTATCGAGCGGAGGGATCTCGGTAGGACTCGTGGGGTAAGGCTGACGGAAGATGCCTTAAAGATTCTTCTCGAGATGCATGCTCATCTTAAAAACATATTTGAGAAGCCGGCTGAGCTAAGCTTGGAGGGCCGAGTATTCACAGGCTTTGGAGAGGGGGCATACTATACCCAGATACCGCATTATGTTAAGGAGTTTGAGGAGAAGCTGGGGTTTAAGCCGTATCCAGGAACCTTGAATATACGGCTGATTAGGCATGATGATTTATTGAAACGCATGATCCTGGAAAGAGCCGCCGATATAGTTATCGAGGGATTCTCTGATGGTAGAAGGGCTTATGGCGGGGCGAGGTGCATCTTCGCTAAGCTGAATGGAGAAGATGTCGTGATAATCTTCATAGATAGAACGCATTACTCGAAAGACGTTATAGAGGTTATAGCCCCGATCTGCCTGCGGGAGAAGCTTAAGCTATCGGATGGGGATAGGGTTAGGCTAACCGTTAAACTTAACCCAACATATCTGATTCGCTGCTAGCCCTCAATTTTGAGATTCTCATAGCCCTATCTATCAGCTCACTCGTGCTACATGGCTCGGAGGAAGAATATTTTCCAACTCTGGCGACCTCTATCTTTAAACCTCTATCCTTTACGAATTTGAGAAAGCTCTCCATGAGATCGGATTGATCGTATCCGAAGACTACTAGATCCGGCTTAACGATCTCGATTATCTTCTCGAAGGATAATGGCGTGAAGCCTAGGATCGCTTCATCGACAGGCTTAAGCATCGAGACGATATATCTCCGAGACTCCTCTCCCAGAATCGGATCTCTCCCCTTCCTCCTCCTGATGGTTTCATCTCTAGCTACGACGACTATAAGCTTCGAGCCTTCTCCGCCGAGCTTCTTCGCCTCCTCTAGAAACCTGAGATGACCTGGATGGATTAGCTCGAAGGCTCCGGAGGCGAGAACCTTTTTCCCCATCGCTACTCCAGTCCATCTACCAGCTAAGCATATTTTAACCCAAGCCTGGGTCGCGGGGCTGGATTATACGCTACGTCGTTCCTCCAGCATCCTCCTATAGCTGAATACGCCGTATCGGCTTTTTACGATCACCTCGTTCATAGGCTCTTTCAATAATTCTATCCTCCCAATTATCCTCGCCGCTACACGATATTTTTCAGCTATCTGGATCAGGTCGTCCGCATATTCTTTTTCGACTATAAGCTCGAATCCTACACCCATATTGAATACCTCATACATCTCTCTCCAGTCTATTCTCCCCTCCGACTGGATTAGCTTGAAGATGGGGTTCGGCTCCGGCAGCCCATCCTTTACGTATCTTACTCCTTCTCCTAGGCGTAGGCTTTTCGTAAGCCCTCCCCCCGTATTATGGCACATCAGCTTTATCGTGTTTGGGTTCTTCGTGAGGATCTCGGCTATTATCGGCGCGTATATCCTTGTTGGCGAGAGTAGTGCTTCGGCTAGGGTCATGTCGAGTTCTTCGATGTAGTCGTCTAGGGAGAGTCTCCCGCTATAGGCTTCCTTGATGTCGGGTTCGCCTATCTCGGGATATCGCTCTAGATATTCCCGCTTTAGTAGGACGTGTCTAGCTAGGCTTATTCCGTTGCACATTATCCCGCTGTTCTCCTTATGTTCGTAGCTTGCCCTGCCGCCGCTCTCCAAGCCGATTATCAGATCTCCATCCTTTAGCTCGGCTTGTCTAGGAGCTTTATCGAGGTCGAGGATCGCGAATAATGCTCCTGCGATGTCTAGGGTTCTCATTTGATCCGGTAGATCCGCCGTCTCCCCTCCGGCGAAGGCTGGAGCTATTCTGAATCCTCCCTGCAGCTCCATCAAGGTTTCTAATGTTTTTGCGAAACCTCTAGATAGCTCATCTAATACCTGCTCTTTCGAGAGCTTGATCGGGTTTATCGCGATATAGTCTGCGAAGAGGATCGGCTGGGCTGCCACGGCCATCACATCGTCGATATTCATCGCTAGGACGTCCTGCGCCAATCCCTCAAACCAGCCGGATTCTCCAAACTCCTTATAGCAGAGGTATGATATTATGGGCTTGCTTCCAGCCCCGTCTACGTGGAGGATTATTCCTCTATCCTTTCGCTCATGGTCTGGGCATACTGGGGTGAAGCTTCCCGGAAGTATATTTGGTATGAGCTTTTCTAGAAGCTCGACACCCCTCTTTCTCGAGTCTACTCCAAGCCTTAGATATTTTGAGGCTGGTTTCACGTATGGCTTGGGGCTGGGGTGGAAATAAAGATTCATTTACCTCCGTTTGCGTTGTCTTCGATATGCCGCTGGTATCCTTGATAGTTGGAAGCGAGAGCGATAGGGTTGTAGGCGATAAGGTTCTAGAGGTGTTGAAGGAGTTTGGGGTGGATGTTGAATACTGGATAATTTCGGCTCATAGATCGCCGGAGGAGCTTGAGAGGTATATCGGCGAGACCCGCGCCGAGGTCTTCATCGCTATAGCCGGGCTATCCGCAGCCTTGCCGGGCTTCATAGCATCGAGAACTCTCAAGCCCGTGATCGGGGTTCCGAGGGATGTTAAGCTTATGGGTTTAGACGCCTTACTCTCGATAGTTCAGATGCCTCCCGGAATCCCGGTGGCGTGCGTCGGGATCGATAATGCTTTAAACGCGGCCCTACTGGCAGTCGAGATTCTGGCCCTCAAGTATCCTGAGCTTGAGGAGAAGCTTAGGAGCTATAGGGAGAGGAGGAAGGTTGTTAGGAGGGTCGAGTAAAAAATCTTTCTACATTCTGCTCCTCCTGATATAGTCTATCATATTCCTAAAGATCTTCATTCCGTCAGCATATCCGTTCTCCGACCGCTTTTCCGGGAGCTGCCATGAGTATATCGCTCTCTCCGGATGAGGCATCAACCCCATGATGTTCCCCTCCTCGTTACATATACCGGCTATATCGAGGGTTGATCCATTCGGGTTATATGGATACTCGCCCTCGGCGGGGCTTCCATCGGGCTTCGCATAGGTGAAGACTAGCTGATCATTCTCGATAAGCCTTTCGAGAACCTTCTCGTCTCGAGCCATGAATCTGCCCTCGATATGCGCTACCGGCATCCTGACAAGGCTGTTTCCAAGGCTTTTCGTGAAGATGCATCTACCCTTATTCACATGGCGGAGATAAACCCATCTAGTCTCAAATCTCGCCGAAAGATTTGGCGCGAGGGCGACCGCAGGGTATTCTCCATAGCTTAGACCTGGGAGGAGTCCCAGCTCGACTAGGACCTGGAATCCATTACATATCCCTAGAATCGGCCTTCCCTCTCTAGCGAACTTGGCGAGCTTATCCCATATCTTCGACTTCATCTTAGCTGAGAGGATCGCCCCTGCCCTAACCCTATCTCCGTAGGAGAATCCTCCCGGGATTATTAGCCCATCATAATCGAATAGATCGACTGTTCCATCGATTATCCTGCCGACGTGAATTATATCCGCCTCAGCCCTAGCCTCCCGGATAGCTCTCGCAGTCTCTTTATCACAGTTCGTTCCGGGAGCTCTTAGGACGAGTATCCTTATCATAGCTTTAACGCCTCTCTCCAGACGCTTCTAAGATCTGAGGATTTTAGATCTATTATCACCTCGCCCGCTCCTAGACCATGTATGATGAGCCTCGGATTTCTGATGACCTCGCCTATCTTGGAGTAGCATGCGTTGAGGCTATCCGCCAGCCTTATGAAATCTTTCTCGAATTCCTTCTTCACCTCCACTAGGAATCTTCCATTACTCTCCGAGAATAGGAGGTAATCGTTTCTTGAGATATTCTCCCGGATGCATTTCTCGAGCCATATCTCTGCTCCTAGGTCGCTTGATAGCGTCATCTCGGCTATGGCTACCCCCAGGCCTCCCTCGGATAGGTCGTGGCATGCGGCGAGATAGCCTCGATCTATCGCTTCCGTGATTAGCTTAAAGGTTATACGCGATTCGCTGGGATATACTTTGGGTACGCTGTTCCCGATATAGCCCTTTAGTCGGAGATACTCCGATCCGCCTAGCTCGTTTCTAGTCTTTCCAAGCAAGTATATCGGATTTCCAGCATTCTTTAGATCGACCGAGATGACCTTTCTTATATCCGGGATTATTCCGATTCCTGTTATTAGGAGGGTTGGGAGTATCGGGCCTAAGGGCGATTCGTTATAGAGGCTATCCTTCCCGGATATGAACGGGGTTTCGAATGCTTTCGCGAAGTCGTAGCATGCCTTTACGGCCCTATAAAGCGATCCTAGCCTATCGGATTTTTCCGGGCTTCCCCATGTGAAGTTGTCTAGGATCGAGATCCGCCTGCCTCCCACCGCGACGTTATTCCTTATCGCCTCCTCGATGCTTGATGCGGCCATCCAATACGGGTCTATCAGGCTATATCTAGGCTTGAGACCTGCGGAGATTACGACCCCCATCCAGCTATCATCGAGGGGCTTAAGCACTACGGCGTCGTTCGGCCCCCCGTAAATTCCCTGGAGCGGCTTTAGGCAGGTGTTTCCCTGAACTTCGTGATCATATGTTCTTATCACGCATTCTTTGCTTGCGATATTTGGTGAGGAGAGCAGTCTTAGGAGCTCCTCGTTAAGGTTCTTCGGTTCTTGGATTTTTGGTTCTGGATGAGATGGGGGCTTCCATACGGCTTTCCCGACGAATCTGGGTGGATGGGTTAAGAATTCGATATCTATCTCGGCTATGAGATGATCCCTGAAGTATATTCTAAGGAGCTTGTCGTCCGTGAATTCCCCTACAACCGATGCTTCGAGCTCCTCCAGCCTAGCTATCTCCAAAACCTTCTCCACGTTTTCCGGCGGAACAGCGATTATCATCCGCTCCTGGGATTCTGAGACCCAGATCTCCCACGGCGGCATATCCGGCTCTCTTAGATGAAGCTTATCTAGCTCGATCCTCGCGCCGCATCCAGCCCGGTCAGCCATCTCTACAGCGGCTACCGCGAGGCCTCCTCCGCCGAGATCTCCTATACCTGATCCTAAGCCGAGGTCTCTTATCTGCAGGATCGCTCTTCTAAGCTTCTCCTCTTCTATCGGCTCCGGTATCTGGACTGCCGGCCTAGAAACCCTCTCGGATTCTTCATGGAGTTCTGCTGATGCGAAGGTCGCGCCATGGATTCCGTCCCTCCCGGTCTTATTGCCCATGATTATTATCTTGTCTCCAGGCTTGACCTTGAAGACGTATCTATCCTTGGGGACTATGCCTATGCATCCCGCGTAGACGACTATATTCCCCACATATCCTTCGTCGAAGTAGATCGCCCCCGAGACCGTCGGTATCCCCATATTATTCCCATAGTGGCCTATCCCCGCTACAACCCCCCTGAAAAGGTATCTCGGGTGCTTTATCCCCTTTGGAAGCTTCTCATACGGATAGTCTAATGGTCCGAAGCATAGGACGTCGGTGCATGCTATAGGCTCCCCCCAAACCCCTAGGATATCCCTTATCACCCCTCCGACGCCTGTCGCGGCTCCGCCGAATGGATCTATTGCTGAGGGATGGTTATGGGTCTCCACCTTCGCAGCGATCCCATAGCCTTTATCAAATTCTACTATACCAGCGTTATCGACCAGGAATGAGATTATCCATGGTGCTTTGATCTCCTCGGTCGCCCGGGCTATAAAGCTTCTAAGCATATTATCTACGAGGACTTTTCCATCCTCATCTACGAGGACTCCCTTGAAGACCTTATGCCTACAGTGCTCGGACCATAATGCTCCGAGGGATTGGAGCTCGATGTCGGTTGGGTTTCTCCCCCTCGCCTTGAAGTATTCTTTGATGCTCCTCATTTCTCGAAGGTTTAGGCTTAACCCCATCTCCTCGCTTATCTCGATAAGCGTCTTATCGTCTGCCTCGAGGATGTTTACCTCATAGATCTCGAATGGTAGGGGGAGCCTTCGATACTTCATCGCTCCTCGACCCTGAACGTATACCTATCCTTCACCGGGTTTACTAGAAGCCTCCTGCATATTTCATCGACGAGCTTCTCAGCCTCCTGAGGCGAGCCTGCTTCGAGGATTATGCGATAGACTTTTCCGACCCTCGTATCCTTGATGGGGTAGCCTATGTCTTGGAGGGCCTCGGTTACGCTTCTACCCTCGGCATCTACTATCCCATCTTTCAGCCAGACCTCGATCAAGGCTTCATAGGTCGGCATGGGCTTCTCACACCTCGTATATTATGCTCTTTTCGGCTAGGTGGGCTATCTCTTCCGCAATCCTTCTAGCTTCTAGCAGGCTTTCATGATAGGCTACTGCAAGCCCCATTCTTCTCTCCGGGTAGGCTGTCGGCTTTCCGAAATACCAGACCATCCCCCTGTAACCTCTCCTCCTGATGAAAGCATATACCTCAGCCGGCCTCCAACCCCTGACCCGAACCTCTTCTCCCGGCAGGTCTTTCGGCGCTAAGACCACGTGAGCAACACAGTACTCATCCTTGATCTTCATTCTCGTAACATCCTCTCCTAGGGGGAGTCCTATCGAGGCTAGGAGGTGGAGTGCCCCCTCATCTCTCTCGAGAGCCCATCTCGTTACCATTCCCGTGTCGTGCGGTCTGTTGGCGAACTCGCTATTATAGACCTGGTCTCCTATAACGAATTGTTCTACCGCGAATATCCCTAGACCTCCGATATACTCCGCTATCCGCCTCGCATATTCTTGGCATTTCTTCCTTGCTTCTTCGGAGATCGTCGCCGGCAGCCAGCTTTCGTGATAGGTTGCTGCAGGTCTCTTATGCTCGATTGGCGGTAGGAGGGTGGTTACTATCCTCCCGTCTTCGTCGA
Source organism: uncultured Nitrososphaeria archaeon (assembly GCA_964396455.1). Lineage (GTDB taxonomy): Archaea > Thermoproteota > Nitrososphaeria_A > Caldarchaeales > Wolframiiraptoraceae > Wolframiiraptor. The sequence continues at coordinate 10,100 of CAYNFG010000016.1, forward strand.
AATGTCTTAGAACTAGCTGGGTTATCTCGGTCCCCTTCTCCTTAAGCTCTTCTAGGAAGCGTTCTACAACCACGATATCCCCTTTTCCTCTCGCATGCTCAAGAGAGTGTTCATAGGCTTTCTCGACATGCTCCCAGCTTTTCGCTATAGTCGTCCCATGACCGCTCGAGGTCATTATCGGCTTTATGATTAGGGGTAGCCCTAGATCTTTTGCAGCTTTCCTAAGCTCCTCGGCGTTCGCCGCATACTTCCATTCGACGGATGGTATGCCGATTTTATCGAAGAGCAGCTTGGTGGTTAGCCTATCCATCCCGATTAATGGCCCGTAGGGCGTTGAGATTATCCTATAGCCGTTCATACCGAGCTTAAAGACCCTCATGGTATCGCAACGCTCTATCTCGAGATAGATTGCATGGGGCTTACCTGGATCTGGAACATATTTTCTGATCGCTCTTTCCAACTGGTCTCCGTCGAGCATATTGATCACCTCGCTGAAGTCTGCTGTATCCTGAGCTGGGAAGCCTTCATATCTATCGAAGGCGACAATCCTTACACCGCCGCCCATCCCGCCCAGCTCGCGTTTCGCGGCAGTCACGACCAGGTCTCCGAGCTCTCCCCCGCCAACGGAGATATAGGTGAATGGATCTTCGAGGGAGAGGGATTCTATCGGATTAAGTTTGGATTCATACTCTTTTCTAAATTCCGCCGCCTCCTCCAGAATCCTCATTCTCTCCTCGATCGGATCCATAGATCTCAGGATCCTCCGCAGGATAGCTCATTTAATAATTCTTTAACCGGGTCTAGTTTTCCGAGCTTGGGAATCCAGTCTATCCTCTTTCCCAGGATTCTTCTCTGCTCACGATACTTGTACAGCCTTCTAACTCTTTCCGCTATCTCCGTCCGTTTTCGGATCATCTCCTCGCTTCCTATATCCGATCTATGGAATATCCTCCAGCCATCGAGAAGCTTTACGACGCCCTTTGCTAGGCATTCTTCTATCTTCTGGGATGCTTCTTGCGGAGTCTCGCCGAAGGCTAGGATCTCTAAAAGCCTTGATCCGCCTGTTGTTATCTTGCCGGATGATTCGTCTAGGTGGGCTGAGCCCCAGTATAGCTTGCATCCACTCTCTCCTATCAGCCCTTCATCTACCGCTATTGGATGGTTTTTGGCCAGTTCTCTAAAGTCTGGATATCCTTCAGGGGCTACTGCCTTCACGACCGTTGCTATCTCCCTAAATCTTATCTTGATCTTCGATAGCCGCTCACCTATTATCGCTTCGAAGATGTCTATGATATCGGTCTCGAGCATGGCTAGGACGTTTACGCCCTCCGGGTCTCCGAGCCTTGAATACATCTCGATTAAGGTTGGGCCTTCGATCTCGGTTAGCATCATCTGGCCCGCTATGAATCCGTGGTAGCGTTCTCCGGTCTCCTTCTGGATCGCCTCGACCATGGACTTGACTATCTTTAGGCTTCGATCATATTCTTCTCTTGTCATGAAGGGTAGGAGGAAGCCCCTGCCGGTGTAGGATCCCATCCCACCTGTCTCCGGCCCGATATCGTATTCGTGTGCGTGCTTATTGTCTTGGACGAGGGGCATCCCCACGACGGTTCTACCATCGACGAAGCATTGGAGGGTGTATTCCGGCCCCCAGACCTTTTCCTCGACTAGGATCTTGTCCTCGATGTCCGTGTATCCGCTCATGTAGTCTTCTAGCCAGCGTATATGCCTCTGCTTGAACTGGCTCTTCTCGTTATGGAGGTATATCTGGGCGTCTTCAACGACCTTAACCCCCTTTCCTCCCGCCTGTCTAGCCGGTTTTAGGGCGACGTTCTGGAGCCAGCTAAGAAGCTCCGAGTGCTTCTCGAGGTCTTTTACCGCCTCCTCATAGGATCTATAGGTTTTGAAGAGGAGCTTCCCGCTAATATTGTATTTCCATTGCAGCCTCCTCATCTCCGCCTTAGACATCTCTAGGATCGAGAGCCTTCTTCTAGCTCCGATGCATGGGATCCCTCTACGCTCTACCTCATCTACGACCCCGTGGAAGTTTGGCTCCTCCGGCCCTATTACGACTATGTCGATGCTCCATTCCTCGGCTAGGGATGCGACTTTCTGCGGATCTGTGGTCCTTGCGAGGGCGTATTCTCCTCCGGATTGTTTTACTATCCGATATATTCCGGGGTTTCTATGCTCGCTTACCCAGTAGATCTTCGGCTGGTGGCTGCTTCTCGCTATCGCCTCTGCGAGCGCGTGTTCTCTCGATCCTCCTCCGACTCCCAGGATCTTCACTTCTTCCCACACCCCCAGCATGCTAGGCAGAGCTGATTCTCCTTAAGACCTATCGCCTTGCATAATCCTTTGATCGAGAGGAATGAGAAGGAGTCCGCTCCGACTACCTCGGCTATCTCCTTCTCATCTAAAGCTCTTGCTATGAGCTCGTCGGGCGGCGGGATCTCGATCCCGTGGGGGCATGGGGCGGTTATGGCCGGGCTTCCGATCCTCACGTGAATTCTTCTAGCACCTCTCCGCTTCATGTTCCAGACCGTGTTTCTCAGGGTTGTCCCCCTCACCACGCTATCATCGATCAAGACTACGTCCCTTCCATCGATTACGCATTTTATCGGGTTTAGCTTTAGCTGGACTCCCATAAGCCTCTCGAAGAGGGATGGCTTTATCGCGGTCCTAACCTTTCTACCGGTGGTTATGAATCCAAGCGATGCGGGTATCTTCGATGCCTTCGAGTAGCCTAGGGCGAAGGGTATCGCGGTCTCCGGAATCCCTATTACGATATCGGCTTTGACGGGCCTCTCCTTTGCGAGAAGCATCCCGATACGCTCTCTAACCTCGTAGACTCCTATGCCGTTTATCGTCGAGTCTGGTCTAGCGAGATAGACGTATTCGAAGCTGCAGTAGCTTAGATTCGGCTTATCCTTGGGCTTCGCCCTCGCCTTCTCTATGCTATATGGATTGAATCTAACGATTTCCCCGGGATTTACGTGGGTGATGTGCTCCATTCCTAAGACGTCTAGGGCGGAGGATTCGGAGACTATAGCCCCTAGATCGAACCCCAGCGAGCCGACCTCGAGAGGCTTCACCCCATGAACGTCTCTCCCGGCGATAAGCTCCTGGTTCTCGGTTAATGCTATGAAGGAGAATCCTCCACCGACTTCCTCGATGAGCTTTCTAGCGGATTCGAGGGCATCTCCGGTTCGATGAATCTCATCTGCAAGCATCTCAGCGAAAGCTTTCCAAGAGGGTTGGACGCGTGATTCTAGATTCGGCTTTCCATCTCCGACGAGGATTAGACCTATGGGATGATCTATGATGATTGGCTTTTGATCTATGCTGGGAGCTACATAGCCTAGGCCGATGAATCCGGGTAGATTGTTGAGCTTCTCCTCGGTATATGCTTCATCCACGAACCCTTTTTCTATGCTTTCGTGGAAGCCGCCAGAATCATAGGTTATAATCGATGCTAGCTCCTGGCCTCGATGCTGGAGGGCTAGCAGGCCGTAATATACGAATCTCGCCAGCCTCCAGTTCTCTCTTCCAAGCCCGAAGGGATATATTCCTATTAGACCTGGCATATCCTCTAGCCCACCACCTCGAATAACCTTCCCTCGACACGCTTACCCTCAATCGCTAGTTTTTTACCTTCATCCGCGATCCTCTGAGCATAGGGCGTCGGATATCTGCCAGTTACGCATGCTAGGCATAGCTTTCTCGTTCCAACCGCTTTATAGAAGTCCTCGATCCGCTGATAATTTACCGAGTCTGCTTCGAGCAACCTTGCGATCTCCTCCTCGCCCCTATTGAATCCTATAAGCTCCTCGAAGGTGGCCATATCGATTCCGTAAAAGCATGGGTTCGCTATCTTCGGGAAGGTTGAGAATACATGGACTTCCCTCGCGCCAGCCGCTTTTAATACGCAGACGAGGTGCCTGAGGGTATCTCCCCGGACGATGCTATCATCTATTAATGCTATCCTCTTGCCCTTGACCCGATCGAGTAGCAGGTTATACTTGTGGGATAGGATTAGCTCGCGCTGCTCCTTAGGAGTTATGAATGCTCTATGCCTGAGATAGCGATGTCTAACTATTATCGGCTCGATAGGCTTCCCGGTCTCGAGGTGGAATCCATATGCGGCATCCTCGGCGGTCTGCGGAACCGGGACGATGACGTCTACGCGTCTCGCGACCTCCTCGTAGCGTCGGGCTAGACTCCTGCCAAGCTCACGCCTAATCTCAAAAACATATCTCTTCCCCTGGAGCTTCGAATCCGGTCTAGCGAAATAGGCGTATTCGAATGCGCAGAAAGCCTCCGCCTCAGCCTTTATCATCATACTATCTACATGATCTTCTCCAACCATTATCAGCTCTCCAGGCTTTACGAAGGAAAAGTCGAGGATGTTATTTGTTGAGAGAGCGACGCTTTCAGAGGCGACCATATACAGACTTTCGTCTTCGGATGATCCGTGGGAGAGTGGTCTAATTCCGTGAGGATCTCTGAATGCGAAGAGCGTGCCGTCATCTGTTAATCCGACTATCGCGTAGGCGCCGTCGAGCTTTTCGCTAATACTCTTCATAGCATCTGGTAGATCTGCTTCGGAAAGCTCTCGAGCTATAAGATATGCTAGCGCATGGATATCGGAGCTTCCACCAAGCTTGATATTCTCCTTGGAAAATTCTCTCAATAATTGGAGGAGATTTGTGATATTCCCGTTGAACGCGAGGCATAGGCTCCTCCTACCATATTCGAAGACTATCGGCTGGGCATCGGCTAGGAGATCCATCTTGCCAGATATCTGACCTGAGGTCGCATATCTAACATGCCCTATCCCTAGGTTACCATCTAAGACCTTTCTCCAGGAGGTGAGCGTCTCGATATCCAGATCGGAGATCAAACCCAAACCCTTTCTCACCTTTATCTGCTTATCCGATCCTAGGGTGGCTATCCCATAAGATTCATGACCCCTATGATTTAGGGTTAGCAGAGCCCAATAGATCTTTGATACGACGTCTCCTCGATGACATCTCACCCCTACGACGCCGCAGTTCTCCCTAGCCTCGCGAATCATCTCTCCTCCACCGATCCTATTAGTTCTTCAAGGCTTAGGAGGTCTAGGTCTGAAGCGGATCTTATCCCAGCGAGAACCTCGTATGCTCCCTTTACCCTGAGGGCTATCTGCCTTATCATCGGGTTGGGTAATCTTGGTGGCTCGCCGTCGCCGGTATAGCCGAGCCTTCTTAGATAGCTTCTAAGATACTCCTTATCAAGGCAATTTGATTCCTGACTTCTGCCGGGCGTATAATATTTTTCGAGCCATAGTCTCGCTGAGTCGTGGGTTACGGGCTCGTCTATCTGGATAAGACCTTCATCGGTTCTGCCGAACTCGAGCTTTACGTCAGCGATTATTATCCCTCTGCTTTTAGCCTCTCTCCTATAGAAGTCGTATAGTTTGAGGCATGCCTCCTCAAGCTCCATCCACTCCTCCCTAGTAACAAGCCCCCTCTCTATCGCCTGCTCCCTAGAGATTTCTTCATCATGACCGTTCTCGCTCTTCGTCGTAGGCGTAAGAATCGGGTCTGGAAGCTCTTCGGCGAGCTGAAGACCTGCCGGAATCCGCACCCCCGAGATCTCTCTAGATCCTTTCTGATATGCTCGCCAAGCCGATCCGTAGAGATAGCCTCTGATTATCCATTCTATATCTATCCTCCTAGCCTTAACCACTTTTAGAGTCCGCTCATTTACCTGCTCGATGAAGTGATTTGGATAAATGTGTCTGCTCTTTCTAAACCAGTATGCGGATAGGGCTGCTAGATAAACACCTTTATACGGTATAAGATCCTTCAATACGACGTCGAAGACGGAGATTCTATCCGTATGGAATATGAGAAGCCGGCGATCTAGATCGTATAAATCTCTAACCTTCCCCCTCCTGGGAGGAAGCCTGCCTCCGAAGAGGTTAGAGCCTCGGATAGCCTGAGTAAAAGCACCCTCAATAAACGGGTCTTCTACAATCTCATACTCATAAACGGGTGAGGACATTTGACATCTAATCGCTCCTCAAGCCTCGCTAAAAATATTCTCATTTAATGCTCCCTGCCTCCAGGTCTCTCTGCTTTAAAGCTATTTTAAGGCTAAAAGGATATGGATCCTTGGCCATTCTAGATTACTCGAATATATTAGACCTATTCTCTAGAATTTTCGCATCGCCACGAGAATTCTACGGCTCCTAGAATCCTAAGCGAGTCTAGTAACCCCTCGGAATAGGATATCGCTGCTAGTGAGTCGAAGAGCCTGCCCCTTTCCCGGAAGTGTATCGAGTCCTCTAGATAGCTTCTGGAGAGGTTTAGAACCTCATTTACCTCCCTCCTCTCATCTAGGATCTTTAGAGTCTTTAAAGCATGTTCGACGTTTGAGATATATTTCGCAAGCCTCATAGTCCAGAATCTAATCGGGTTATGAGATTCTAGGATTCGCGAGTCTATTCCATAGATCTCTCTCAAGGCGTCGGCTTCGGAGAAGTGTAGGCTTCCGGGAAAGATCATGGTGTGAGGCGGCGGTGGATAAGATAGATCTATTGCATCCGATATCCTTCCAGCCCATTTGAACTCGTCCTTAAACCCTATCCTCGCCAGGCATATTATCAGCCTATTCTCCGAGATTAATCCTTCTCCATACTTCTCCTCAACCTTGTAGAGCATTTTTATTGCTTCTGGAATCTCTAATCCTCCGCCAGCGGTATCTAGTAGGACTAGGGTATGGAGTCCTCGCTCCATATTCTCCAAGATTATATTGTAGCAGGTTTCTATCCCGACGCCGTCTCGGGGTATCGTCGTTGTTCTCCCGAACTTATATGCCTGGAGTCCTGAGGCGGAGATTAGGGCTGAGTATGCTGAGACCCCGTAGATTATCCTATAGGGTATCTTGCGTTTAGCCGCTTCGATGAGTATCGCGATATGTGTTGTTGCTATGAGGGGATCTCCCGGAACCGCTATAGATATCCTCCTGAGCCTAGCCTCCTCGACTATTTTAGAAGCCCCGTCTTCGAGAAGCTTCCGATCCGCCTCGATCAGCTTATCCGAGAAATTTTCTTTAAGGTATTGGAGAAGATCATCATCCAGAATGCTTGTATAGGTATCCAAGTATATCTTTTCGGATCTACTCATGGCGTCTAGCGCTTCTTTAGTGATGTAGCCTTTACTCCCGAGACCTATCCCGATTAGGTAGAGTGGCATATGATCCATCACCTTTTAGTCTAAGCTTTTTGCCTATGCTTATAGCTGAGAAGGCTATGAGCGATTAGCCTAGCGATTCTAAGAGGTTCTGGAATTCTCCCAAAGATCGTATATCTATCCACTAGCTTGGCTGCGTCATCTGGATCTATTCCGATTGCACGTATGTAGAGGTTGAGGTTATTCTTGTTTCTAATCTCTATCCTAGGACCGTTTCTCTCATATATCTCGACACGTTTCTCCCAATCTTCTGGAAAGTATTCGATGAAGTATTTTCTTATCCCTTTGCTAGGTCTATAGCTTAGGGAGATTATCGGAAGCTTTGTCTCTTCGTGGAGTTTCTGGAGGTCTATTACGTTGAACCAGCTTATTATGCATCCGTTTAGCATTATAACCATTATGTCTTCTCTTTTTAGTGAGCGATGCATTTCTATTATGCTATCTGTTGCGTCGAGCCCCCCGACCGTGCATTCTCCGAAGATTATTCCATCTATTATGAAGTCTCCTCGCATTACCACTCCCGCCAGTATTGCTTTCTCGCCTATGCTTTTTCTGAAGCTTTCCGCTATTCCTAGGACTCTTACTCCCTTCTTCTCGAGCGGCAACCTTCTCGGATAGTTAGGCTACTGTGATGGATTTCTGTCTTGCGTTATCTTCTCCCTCTTTCTCTCCGGATTCTTTCCAGAATCTCTTTCGCCTTATCTACTCGTATGCATTTCTCCCGGATCATCTCCTCCGCGACTAGGTCTATCTCGTCTCCGACGGCTCCTGCCATGACCGCGATATTCTTTGCGTGGAGGGACATGTGGCCTGCCTGTATCCCCTCCGCCGCTAAAGCTCTTAGGGCTGCTAGATTCTGGACTAGGCCAACCGCTCCTATAACTTCCGCGAGCTCTCTGGCGGTCTTCACCCCGAGTATTTTCAGGGATATTCTCGCAAGCGGATTCGTCCTAGTTGCTCCTCCGACTATGCCCACCGCGAGAGGCATCTCTAGGCTTCCGACCAGGTTTCCCTTCTCATCGAGCTCCCAGGTGCTTAAAGGCTTATAGCATCCGAATCTGCAGGCGTATGCATGTGCCCCGGCTTCGACCGCCCTCCAATCGTTTCCGGTCGCTATTACGACCGCATCTACCCCGTTCATGATCCCCTTGTTATGGGTTGCTGCTCGATAGGGGTCTGCATCCGCGAATGCCCATGCCTCGACTATTCCCTCGGCTACTTCTCTTCCTCCCACCGCCTCTGGCGGTATTCTAGTCCATGCTCTTACGAGCCGCTTATCCGCTAGATTCGAGATTATTCTAAGCCTGAATCTTCCTCCGGCTATCGAGGCGAGCCTTGGGGCAACCGCCTCAGCCATGGTATTCACGGCGTTAGCCCCCATAGCATCCTTTACATCGACTATCAGATGGACGATCAGCATCTGGCCGAGCCTCGTATCGATGACCCTAGCTTCTAGATCCTTCGCCCCTCCCCCAAGCTTCACGAGGACTGGATCCTGCTCGTTCGCGATCTCCAGTATCTCATCCTTATTTCTCAAGATCTCCAGCCTCGCTCCATATGGATCCTTGACATCTACGAGCTGGATCTGGCCTATCATAAGGGATTCTGTGCTTTGGGTATAAACTCCGCCTCCCTCTCTAGTCATCTTGGCGGCGTTCGACGCTGCGGCTACGACCGACGGCTCCTCGATGACCATCGGTATCATATAGTCCCTTCCATTTATCAGGAAGTTTACAGCGATTCCGAGCGGAAGCTGGAAGACTCCTATCACGTTCTCGATCATCCTATCAGCGGTTGCCTCGTCTAAGGCTCCGAATCTTCTTAAGAGCTCTACTTCCTCCTCCGTAAGGTCTGCGAATTCTGCCACTTTTTCTAGACGCTCTTTTGGCGTGAGCTTGTAGAATCCTGGAATCCTACTGGTCTTACTCATCGGGGATAATCGCCTTATGCTCGTGCTTAAATCTTGCTGGAAGCTTAATAGCCTATCCCGCGAAGCCTATCCCTCAGGGCTAGCGCGGATCTTCTAAGCTTTTCGCGAGCCTCCTCGACCTCGATTATCTCGATTACCCCCTTTCTCCCGATCCTAGCCGGGACCCCTACCGCAACATCCTTCAAACCATATTCTCCTTCAAGGATTGCTGAGACTGGGAGTATCTCGCGAGAGTCTG
>CAYNFG010000017.1:0-7730 GCA_964396455.1 uncultured Nitrososphaeria archaeon
GGCTTGGCTACCCCCGCAGTCCCCCTATCTTCTCTTTCATTAAGGGTCTCTACATAAACGTTATCTCGGGATCTTGCTAGCATGTTTTTTCAGCTTTTCTATGGCTTTTTGGACGTCTTCTAGGTCTTCTTTCTCGGATAGGAGGACGTATTGGGGTATCCATACTGCTTCTTCTCTTGATGCCTTTTCTACGTTTGGTAGGGGTTTGCAGGGTGGGAGGAAGGGGTAGTCGTATAATGGCTTATAGCCCGAGTTACATGGTATTCCCTCTGCTCTCAGGGCTTCTACAAACTTTTCTTTTGGCAGGTCTGCGAACTCCCTCTTATCATACTTGAATATGTATAGGTGGTATGCGTGTCTGGTTATCCTCTTATCTTTCTTCAGCGGGGTTATGCCGTCTAGCTCGCTGAGCAGCTTGTCGAGTATCTGGGCTCCCTCCTCCCTCTTCTCCATAAGCTTTGGAGCTTTTTCTAGCTGGGCGAGTAGGATCGCGGCCTGGAATTCTGTTATCCTATAGTTCCATCCATAGATCCTATGCTCATACCATGGTCCTGTTCTTGGTCTTCCGACGTTTCTAAGAGACCATATCCTATCGGCTAGCTCGTCGCTATTCGTCGTTATGGCTCCTCCCTCGCCGCATGTTATGTTTTTCGATTGGTAGAAGCTGAAGATTCCCGCGTCTCCTATCGCTCCGACCCTCCTCCCCCTCCATTCCGCTCCATGTGCTTGGGCGGCATCCTCCAAAATCATTAACCCTCTTTCCTCTGCCAGCTCTTTTAGCGAGTCCATGTCGGCCGGTCTTCCCGCTATATGGACTGGGATTATGGCTCTCGTCCTATCGGTTATCAGGTTTCTGACGTTCTCCGGGTCTATCGTATAGCTTTCGGGATCTATATCCGCGTAAACCACTTTTAGTCCGAGGTCTAGCGCGGAGGTGGCTGTCGCGATGAAGGTGTATGCTGGGATTATCACCTCGTCTCCAGGCTTTAATCCCATAGCCTTTAACGCGATTTTTAGAGCCGCCGTCCCGCTCGAGCAGAGGAGGGCGTGTTTTGCATGCTGGAACTCCGCGAACCTCTTCTCAAATTCTTCTTGGAATCTCCCGCCGACGCTCCATCTACCGCTCCTCAGGGCTTGTAGGAGGAGCTCCTCCTCACGCTTATCGTAGATCGGCCAGCTTGGATAAGGCTTCCTCCTAGTAGGCTCTCCTCCAATTATCGCTGGCAAATCCATTAGGCTTCGCAGATCATATGTCTGGGCTTAGTGAAATAGGTTTAGGTCTCGATCGATCCCGCGATGAATGCGATTAATGCTAGGAGCATCCAGATTAGGGTCTGCTTCTTAGTCCTCAAAGCGTTTTCCTTTCCGTAGTCCCTGATTATGGAGTATGCTGAGTAGAGGAAGCCTAGATCCGCTAGCGCGACTATCGGAAGATAGATCCATGAGACTAGAGCCAGAAGATATGGTAGCGGGCTTAGCCCGACCGCTAGGATATAGAGGATGGCTCCGAGCCTCGCCGCAACCCCAGCGCCGTTAATCCTCGCGATGGACTTCACGCCTCTAAGGGCGTCGCCCTCGATATCCGAGATCCCCTTAATGATCTCTCTACCCAGGTTTGATAGATAGGCTGGGAGGATGAAGGTTATGAGCCTGTTGGAGATATAGCCGTCGGAGAGGACGGCTCCATAGATGAAGGGGGCTACGACCACCGCGCTCACGATCATGTTCCCGGGAAGCCCGCTCTTCTTCAAAACAGCATTATAGGCGAATGCTGCTAGAAATGCTAGCAAAGCCACCAAGAAGCATTGAGAGGATGTTAAAGCTGCCGCGATCAAACCGAGGAGACCGAGAATACATGATATGGCTATCGCCTCGAAGCCTGATATCGCTCCTGAGGGGATAGGTCTCCAGGGAGCATTTACCGAATCGACTTCTTTATCGAAGTAGTCGTTAAATCCCATAGAGCTTCCGCAGAGCCCGTAAGCTGTTATGAATGCGAGGATGAGCTTATCCAGCTGGAAGAGCTTATGCTCCGATAAGACTATCCCGGCTATCACAGCGATATACATTAGAATGGAGTTCGGCGGGCGGGTTAATGCTATGAACGCGCTAAGTCTCCTAGACATTTCTCAAATCCACTAGTGATGCTTTATAGTATATGACTTCATTCCTGCGATCCACGACTGCTATCACGAGTTCCTTCCTCATTTTTCTCGAGATCGATAGCCATTCGAGAAGCTTCTCGATAGGGATGTTCCTCCCCTCCATCAGGGGGGCGATTAGATATTTTGCCGGCTCCTTCCCATATTTGCCTCGATCGAAGACTCTGAATCTAAGCTCTTGATTAACTCCATCTTTAACGACATATCTCCTCTCCCTAAGATCCCTATAAACAACGTAATCCCTCCAGACGTTCTCATCATTCTTCTCCAAGATTTCTAGAAGCCTGTTAAAGCCGAGTTCTACACCCTCCTCCCCGCATACCTTCATCAACCCACTCTCGACCAGATATAACGCCTCAGGATAAGAGTAGGCTACGATCTCCCCCGTAGGATCCTCGGATCCATATCCCCTCGAGAGCAGCTTCACTACGCTTTCATCCTTTTTCGCGAGTATCCTTCCATCTGATAGGCTTGCTATAATCGCTGAGCCGCCCATCCTTCCCTAAAGGAGCATCCTCTTCTCATAAAGATGTATTTCCTGCCTTGCCTGCTCTTCTCGCGGGGAGCGGATACTTATAACCATCCCTGTAGCATGGTTTTATTGGAAGATGGAGTTTTTAGGATTTGTTAGAGAGAATGGCGTCGGGATCAGAAATAATGTTCTAGTGCTTTGCACGGTTGGCTGTTCGTCTTATGTTGCTCGAAGGATCGTTGATCTTAATCCTCGGGCGAAGTTATTTGCTCATCATCAGGGATGCTGTCATGTCCCTTCGGAGACGAGGTATCTTGAGAAGGTTTTAGCAAATATAGCGTTGAATCCGAATATCTATTCTGTTCTCTTGGTTAGCTTGGGCTGCGAGAGCGTATCTGCGGAGAGGGTTGCGGATAGGATAGCCGGGGTTAAGGAGGTGGAGGTGGTCAGGGTTCTGGATAAGGGGGTTGATAAGGCGGTCGAGGAGGGTTCTAGGATCGTTGAAAGGATGATTAAGGATTCCATGAAGATTAAGAGGAGCGGCGTCGATCTATCCGAGCTTAAGCTGGCCATAAAATGCGGTGGCTCGGATTTTAGCTCGGGGATAATCTCGAATCCGGTTGCTGGAAGAGTTGCCGACATGATTGTAGAGGGTGGCGGAACCGTGATCTTCGGCGAGACTACGGAGGTGATCGGGGCCGAGCATATACTGATGAGGAGAGCTGTGAGCAGGGAGGTTGCTGAAAAGCTTAACGGCTTTGTAAAAGGCATGGAGGAGAGGGTTATAGCGACGGGGGTCGATATGAGGGAAGGCCAGCCGACGCCCGGAAATATTCGCGGAGGAATAACCACGATCGAGGAAAAATCGCTTGGAGCGATATGCAAAGCCGGCTCATCAAAGCTTATGGCGGCAGTAGATTACGGCGACCTCGTAACCGAGAAAGGGCTGGTCTTCATGAATACCCCCGGAAGGGAACCAGAGGCTTTAACAGGCTTTGCGGCGGCCGGGGCTCAGCTAATATTATTCACGACCGGGCTTGGGGTTCCGCAAGGCCATCCGATCTCGCCAGTCCTAAAGATATCTGGAAACCCGGAGACTTGTAAAAGGCTTGGCAAGCATATCGACTTCGATCTAAGCCCAGTATTCTATGGCAAGGAGAGTATAGATGGGGCTGCAAAGAAGCTGCTGAAGAAGATCATTAAAGTTGCCTCCGGAGAGGCTACCAGATCGGAGCTTATAGGCTATGAAGATCCTGTCGAGATCTATATCACCGGCCCCATAATCTAGGGAGGGGATATAGGATATGAGGCGAGCAGTTATGGTAAATCCTGCGGATAATGTCGCGGTCGTCCTGGAAGAGGTTAAGAAGGGTGAGTCGGTTTTGGTTAGATCCGGTGGGCGGGAGTTAAGGCTGATAGCCGGATCAGATATACCCTTCGGTCATAAGATCGCCGTAAAGGATATTCCCAAAGGCGGAGAGGTAGTAAAGTATGGTGAGGTGATAGGGAGGGCGCTAAGCGAGATAAAGGCGGGAGACTACGTCCATGTACATAATGTTGAGAGCCTTCGGGGGAGAGGCGATCTAAAGCTACGCAGAGAATAGGGTTTAAATCCATCCTCGTGGAGGCTGATAGTTCGAGGGGTTGCCTATTGTTTCAGAGCTAACTCTTCACTGGCTTGAGAAGCTCGTTGCTAAAGCTCTCTTGGATCAGGGTAGGCCATTAAGCTTTGAGGAGGCTGCGAGGATTATAGGAAGGGATGTTGGCGCGGTTGCTAAGGCTGCTCTCTGGCTCTCGAATAAAGGATTGGTTGTAGTCGAGGAGATTGGGGAAAAATATGTGAGGCTAGGTGATGAGGGGAAGCTTTACGCGGAGCGCGGTCTTCCCGAGAAGAGGCTGGTCGAGGAGTTGAAGAGGGCTGGAGGGAGAATCGAGCTAAACCTGCTCAGGGAGAAGCTCGGCGTAAAAGAATTCAATATAGGGATGAACTGGGCTAAGAGGAGGGGATGGATCGAGGTAGAGAGGTCAGATGAAGGAGTCTATGTAAAGCTTGTGAGAGATCCGGGAGACATGGTAGAGCAGAGGGTTCTCGAGCTTCTAAGGGAGGGTGAGAGGGAGTTTTCGGAGCTTCCCGAAGAGCTTCGCAGAGCATGCGAGATGCTTGCATCCCGTCCAAATGTTCTCGAGATCAAGGAGAGGCGGATACATCTCCTGAAGCCTACCCAGAAGCTTCTCAGCCTCGATAGAAGCCTTCTCGAGGTAAGGGAGGTTACGAGGCTAACCCAAAGCCTTCTAGTCTCCGGGGAATGGAGGAAGGTGAAGTTCAGCAGATTCGATATCTATGCTCCAACTCCGCCGGTCTATGCGGCTAAAAGGCATCCGCTTAAGGAGCTGATTAAGCTCGTGAAAGAGGTTTTCGCAGAGATGGGGTTCGAGGAGATTAAGGGACCCTTGGTCGAGCTAGCCTTCTGGAATTTCGACGCGCTCTTCCAGCCTCAGGATCATCCCGCGAGAGAGATGCATGATACGTTTTATCTAGCGGAACCAGAGCTTGGAGACCTGCCGAAAGAGTTAGTCGAGCCGGTTAAGAGGGTTCATGAGAATGGGGGAGATACAGGCTCCCTGGGCTGGAGGTATAGGTGGAGTGAGGATGAGGCCAGAAAGCTTCTTCTGAGAACTCATACGACCGCTACGACCATTCGATGGCTTGCAGACCATCGCGAGCCTCCTGTGAAGGTGTTCTCAGTCGATCGAATCTATCGTAATGAGAGGATAGACTGGAAACATCTTGCAGAATTCCATCAAATCGAGGGGATAGTGATGGCCGAGGGTGTATCCTTCCGAGATCTGATAGGGTTGATCAAGGAGTTTTACGCGAGGCTAGGATTGAAGAACGTGAGATTCAGGCCGAGCTTCTTCCCATACACCGAGCCTTCCGCCGAGGCGGTAGCCTATCTAGAGGATAAGAAGACCTGGCTTGAGCTTATTGGCATGGGGATCTTCAGGCCGGAGGTTACGAGACCTCTCGGCGTAAAGCATAGAGTCCTTGCATTCGGGGGAGGCTTAGAAAGGCTCGCGCTAGTCCTCTACGATATAGAAGACATCCGGACATTCTACTATAACGATCTCAGCTGGATTCGGGGAACCCAGAAGATACGCCTGCCGAGGAGGGTCGGCTTAATCTAAGCAATCTAGCTCAACGGCTCGAGGAATGATAAATAAGATTTCGATAAGATATCCCATGGAGTCTCGGTGAATGAGGTTGAGAGCGGCCGCCTCAGCTCCCGGAAAGGTGATCCTCTTTGGAGAGCATTTCGTAGTTCATGGGAATCCTGCGATAGTCTCCTCCATAAGCCTCCGGGGTAGGGTGGATGCTCTGAGGATTGAAGGCGATGAGATAAGGCTTGAAGGCTGGGATCTCAACCCCGCGATAGAAGCTTCCAGGCATGTTCTTAGGCTTCTCGGGCTCAAGCTGGGGGTAATGCTTAGAGTATCATCTCAGATTCCTCAAAGCGTTGGGCTGGGATCTTCGGCCGTCGTCTCCGTAGCCTCGGCGGCCGCAACCATGCTTCTAGCGGGAGGCAGACTAGATCGGGAGAAGATCTTGGAGGCAGCTTATGAGGGCGAGAAGCTAATCCACTACACGCCTTCGGGGATAGACACCTCGGTGGCGGTTTTTGGAGGCGCCGGGATCTATCGAAGAGATTCTGGATACGAGAGGATCGGGATAGGCTTGGAGGAGATCCTTATCGTGAATACTGGGAGGCAGAGGAGGACCGGGGATCTCGTGAAGAGGGTGAGGGAGTTCCGGGAGAATAATCCGGAGAAGTTCTCCAAGCTCTCGGAGGAGGCAGGGCTTATAGTGGAGGAGGCTCTCAGCAGGCTTAAGTCCAAAGATTTAGAAGCTCTCGGAAGACTCATGAATAAGAATCAAGAACTGCTTAGGGTGATCGGGGTCTCGTCCCCCGAGATAGAGGATGCGATAAGCCTCTGCCTAAAGGCTGGAGCCTATGGCGCAAAGCTGACGGGCGCAGGCGGTGGAGGATGCGTAATAGCGGTCATAGATCCTGATAGGCTGGAGAAGGCGGCTAGAATGCTTAGCGGGAGGTTTCAGGTCTTTCGGGCTAGGCTAGGGGTTGAAGGCGTTAGGGCTGAGCCTCCAGCGAGGCAGTAATCTTCTTGTAGATCTTCTCAACCTCATCTAGGAGCATTATCGTAAGCTTCTCAGCCTCACCTATATACTTGGATGGCTTTAGGCTCGATAGCTCCCTATAAATCTCCTCGGGCAGAATCTTCTTCAGAGAATCCAATACCTCGCTCCAACCCTTCTTAACAGCTTGCTGAACTATCTCATAAGCCTCCTCGATTCCAAGCTTCCTCAGATAGACCTGATATGCCTCCGCCAAAACCTCCGGATGATTCTCTACCTCCCGGAGCATGACATCCCTTCTAACGATCATCCTATCCAGAGAGCTTCTAAGATTCTTGATCCCGAGTATCGTAAGGGAGAGCGGCAGCCCGTAAAACCTCTTGATAATCGAGTCTGAGAGATCTCGCTGCAATCTACTCGAGAGAAGCCTTCTAGAAATATACGCGAGGTTCTCCGATGCTAGATCGAATGCTCCCTCAGCGTTCTCGAGCAGTATCGGATTGGATTTATGGGGCATGGTGGAAGAATGGACTTCTCCCTCCTTTATCCCGAAGACTAGGAGGCCGAGGCTCGACATAATCCAGAGATCCCTACAGAGATTCGATAAGACCGAGTCGAGCAATGCTATCTTCATGAGATAGTCTGAGATCTTCTCATGCGGGATTATCTGAGTCGCCGCCGGAGTATATTCCAGCCCAAGCGACTCCACAAACGATCTACTAAACTCTATCCAGTCGATATCCGGATATGAGAATTTTAGAGCCGAATGATCCCCGACCGCACCTCCAAGCTTTCCCGGAAACCTGAAGAAGCATATCTGATCCGCTAGCTTAGCGATCCTATAAGCATAGTTCGCCAGAAATCTTCCAAATGTTGTCGGAACTGCTGGGACGCCATGAGTCCTTCCAAGCATTACGGTATCGATATGCTCTAATGCTATCGAGGA
>CAYNFG010000017.1:7830-13115 GCA_964396455.1 uncultured Nitrososphaeria archaeon
TCGGCTATGATCTTTAGAATCTCCTTCCAGTTCAGCGGCAGGGAGGTTATCTTATCCGGCTCAACCTCCTCGATGAACTTAGTCAGGTAGCTTACCTCGACCCTTATCCTCTCCTTGAATAACGAATACTCCGAGAAGTAGTTTGAAAGCTTCTCAAGTTTCTCCCGATATCTTCCATCAACCGGAACTATCGCCTCGAGCGGATCCATCATCTCTCGACCTCCATCCCGACCTCAGCCCCGATCGAGACCAGCTTAATGGGCTTTCCCAGCTTTTCCTCGACGAACTCCACGTATGCTCTCGCCTCATCCGGCATCGAGTCCCAGCCCCTCTCCGCGATCCTCCTCCACTCCTCCTCCGATAGCCTCCCCCATCCATCAAGCTCGACGTATATCGGCTTGACACTCTCCAGAAGCCTAACGCTTGGAGGAGCCAGCTCCAGCCTCCTTCCATCAGCCTCGTATCCTATGCAGATTTTAAGCTTCTCCAAGCCGCTTAAAACATCAAGCTTCGTTAAGGCTATCCAGCTGACATCGCTTATCCTAATCGCATACCTCAGTAATGGTATATCTAGCCAGCCAACCCTCCTCGGCCTACCGGTGGTAGTCCCATACTCCTGACCAGCCTCCCTAATCCTCTCCCCAAGCTCTCCACCAACCTCGGTCGGGAAAACGCCCGCGCCAACCCTAGTGGTATAAGCTTTCATAACGCCGACAACCTCATTAATCCTAGTAGGGCCGATCCCGCAACCTGTGCATGCCGCGCCCGCGATCGTATTCGAGGAGGTTACGTAAGGATATGTTCCATGATCTATATCTAGGAGGGTTCCTTGAGCGCCCTCGAATACGACCTTACCGCCCCGATCCAGTAGGTCATTTACGAAGATCTCGACATCCCCTATATAGGGTGATAGCCTCCTGCCATACTCGAGGAGCCTCTCCAAGCTATCGACCCCGGAGCTATGCATCTTCCTTAAGATCTCGAGCTTTTCTCTAAGCCTCTCCTCATCGAGTAGATCCTCGATCCTTATTCCCGTGCGTAAGGCTCTATCAGAATAGGTTGGGCCTATTCCTCTCCTCGTTGTTCCTACAGCCTTCCCTCCCCTAGCCTCCTCTATCCTCGCATCAAGCTCCTTATGTATGGGAAGAACTATATTCGCAGCCCTACTTATCATGAACCCGGATTTTATCCCGGCGGATCTAAGAATTTCGAGCTCCTCGAAGACCTCTTCAAGATCCACAACTGTTCCGGATGCTATGCATGCTGTGGCGCCGGTCATAGATCCCGCTGGAAGCATATTGAACTTGAACTTCCTTCCATCAACGACCACGGTATGTCCGGCATTAGCCCCTCCCTGAAACCTGACAACGCAGTCGGCATCCCTGCAGAGCAGATACGATATCTTCCCCTTACCCTCATCTCCAAATTGAAGCCCTACTATAACGATAGCAGGCACGCCAACCAAAATCCAGACCAACTATAAATATGTTTAACGGCATCATCCAGGAAAGGAGATCCTTCCTAAAGCCTAGGGATTCCTTAGCTCTAGGGTCGAGCCTACTCTTAGCTCCATAAACCTGGCTCCGAAACAATCTCTAATCAGCTTGGTCGCGGTCTCCCCCGTGCAGTGGCATGGCGCGATCAGCTTTGGATCAGCCTCCTTAAGCCTGTTGAGGGTATTCCTAAGCCTCTCCTCATCCGCATCTACTAGATGGAATCCTCCTATAACCGCATGAACCTCCTTAATGCCCGTGATCCTCCGGGCATAGTCGATCGTGTTTATTATCCCCGCGTGGGCGCAGCCGGTTACGATCGTTAATCCCCTCCCTCCCCTTATCACGAGCGCCTGATCATCAAGCATATAATCTCGGCCGAGCTCCCCATCTCTCAAGATCACGTAATGTTCCGGCGTTCCCTCGAATGCATTCTCCCTGGGAATCTCGCCGGTTACTAGGATTCCATCCGCTAGCTCGATAGGCTTTCTAGAGTATAGTAATCTGCCGCCCAGCCGCTCCAGCTCAGCCTCCCGGTAGGGTATCCCGGTATATCTTAGCCTCGGCTTTAATGCGAACTTCTTGCATAATGCGTCTGGATGAGCGATTACCGGGATGGGCGTCCTAGAAGTCTCTAATGCTGCTGCGAGCCCGCCGGTATGATCATAGTGGCCATGGCTTAAAACCACCACATCGATAGCGTTTAGATCTGCTCCGATTAGCCGAGAGTTATGTAGAAGCGATTCTCCGGAAGCTCCCGCATCGAAGAGTATCCTCAGCTCTTCCTCTCCGCTCCCAATCGTGATTAAGAGCGAGAGACCATGTTCTGGCCAGAGCACAGGCTTCTCCGGATTCGCATGATCGTCTACGAGGACGTCTATTCTCACGTCCTTAATCAAGGTCTGATCACCCGGATAACATGTTATTCATCATCCGCATGGCGTCAGTAGTTCCGACGTTCATCAACTCTTCAGCAGTATCTGCTTCTTCTCGGAGGGTTAAAAGTATTAGGTTTTCCGGCTTTTCGGGAGGGCTGTGAATATTCCGATTGCTATTAGCTCAACGGTGATGCAGATGGCGGTTATTAGGTTTGTTAGGCCGATCTGGTAGAGTAGTGAGAAGAGTATCCCGCTTATCGCCCAGCTTAATCCTATTCCGAAGGAGTATATCCCGTAGGCGAGGCTTCTGGATCTCGCCTGCGTTAGGTCGGCTACGGCGGCTCTCATCATCGTCTCCACGATCCCCATGCTAAAGCCCCAGAAGACCGCCGCCAAACATAATCCCATCCATCCGCCGACCCCGAAGAGGAGAGGGGCTATGAAGATAGCCGAGATCGGGGCGACGATTATGGATCTTATCCCGACCTTATCATAGACGGCTCCTATCGGAAAGGCTATAGCGCCATCAACCGCCATGGCTATCAGATAGAATATCGGGATCTGATATGCCATTATAACGCCCGCCTTAACGACATCCTCCGCATAGTAGCTTATCACCGCCCAGTGGATAAGCCCGATCATCACGAGCATAGATCCGATCAGGAATATCCAGAAGCTTCTCCCAAGCCTCCTATCACCCTCCAGCTCGGAGGCTCTAACAGCTCTAGGACTTGGATAGAGCTTAATCGCTATCAGCAGAGAGCAGATCGCTAGGATAGCTGGCAGCCACATTATCCAGAAAGCATCCCTATAGCCCTCGGGATAGCCCTTGAAGAATATCATCGAGAAGACTATAAGCGGCCCAATAACAGCGCCCAGCTGATCGAAGAATTCATGTAAGCCGAACCCCTTACCCTTACCGATCCCAGCCTCCTCGGTTATCTCCGCTAGAATCACGTCCCTAGGCGGCCCCCTGATCCCTTTCCCGAACCGCTCTATGAAGAATAATAGTAGCGCGATCTCCCAGCTTCCGGTGAGCGCGAGGAGGGGGATGAGCAGGTTTGTGGCATAGCCTAGGAGAATGAGCCCCCAGTAGATTCTCCCCGAAGACGCTTTATAGGCTGCCGCCCCTCCGACAAGCCTCATCACATTACTGAGTAGATCCCCTATCGTTAGCACTCCCGCTGCTATCGCTGGAGCGGCGAGCAGATTCAGATAAGCTCCGCTGATGGATCTAGCCCCTTCATAGACTATGTCTGCGAAGAGCGAGAGCAGGGATATCGCGAGGAAGACTATGATGAGCCTCTTGGCTTCGAGGATTCTCATCCCTTCATAATCACCTCAGCTCAAGCCTATAGGCTACAGAACCTCGTGATATACTCGGCTGCGAGCCTCTCAGCCTCCCTAAGCTTCTCCAAGCTTATCCCCGGAACACCGCATGTCATCAAGTATATCCTCCTCGTCTCCAAGGTAACCTTGCTATAATCCGCATCCCTATACGGATATATCGCTATAAGCCTCCTAGCATCCGAGACGACTATCTCCCCGCCCCTCAAGACTCTAGGCTTCTCCATCCCTATCCCGAGAAACTCCTCCCCGCTTCTAGCAAATCTCATAGTCAGCCGGTCGCCCTCTATCCTATCCGCATCGAAAGCCGCTAAGGCTATGCAGGTCTTGGCGGAGGCCAGATTATAGGCGTCGACGAGCGTGTTTATCCTAGGAAGCCCCTTCCCGCTCAAGATCCTTCTAATAAGAGCCTCGGAGGCGGGGCGGATCTTCGTAGGATCTATCCCAATCCTCCAGAAGAAATCCCTATACGCCCTTATCAGAGGCTCATCCTTAAGATCCTCAAGCCTAAACCTAGACCTAATCCTCTCATAAACCTCAAGCTTAAACTTTTCAAGCTCCTCGAGCATAGGAGAAACCTTTAACCCATCAAGCTCTCTCAAAAGAACCTTTAGATCCGGAAATCTTTCACGAACATCACTCTCTATGAATATCTCCATCTCAACCAGAATCCAGTAAGAATGTCCATGTTAAATCTTTGCCCCAGCAGCCTACGGTGAAATTACAAATACTCGAAGCATTCTACCATTATCGCCCCACCTCCTCCTCGTGATGAATCCCGGCTTTACTGAAGCATGGGTGATGAAACCCGGCAAATCTGAATAGATCCTACATCCTTCGATATCCAAAGATTCTTCCGATCGCGATGAGCAGCGGCACTCCTATCACTCCCTGGGCGATCAGCTCTCCGGGCAGGACTCCTAGGTATCCGAGCCATAGCACGTCGGCCGGCGAGACCGTCGGTAGGATTAGGAATGGGAGGTAGGAGCCGACTATCAAGGTTATTATCAGGGATGATGCTATAGCGGCTATTATCGCGCGGCGTATGCTGAGCCTCCTATAGCAGATTAGATAGACGGTATATGATGCGGCTAGATTTGCCAGGCTTCCGAAGATTATATCCAGCGGGTTCGGCGGATAGCCTACCGGGAATAGGTTTGCGAGCACGCAGCCTAGGAACACGCCATAGACGACGGGCATCCCCAACGCTCCAGAAAGCATTATGAGGGCATCCGAGACCCTGACTTGGAAGGGTAGGAAGCTTATCGGAGCGAGCATGAAGGTGAGGATGAAGTATAAGGCCATGAAGATTATCAGCTGAGCTATCTCCCTAACCTTCACCTCAGATCACCACGTCGGCTTCATTCACCAACCTAAAATACCTACTTAAGCCGCTCGCCGGATATCCGCCTATAATCCTCCTCGAGCAGGAACGCGTGCTTTATACTTTATTGAAGCTTCGCTAGATACTCTCTTATACCCTCTAGGATGTATTGCACGGCGATCGCTGCAAGCAGCATAGCCATTACCTTCGAGACCACCGTTGCTCCAACCTCGCCAAGAGCAT
>CAYNFG010000017.1:13215-19180 GCA_964396455.1 uncultured Nitrososphaeria archaeon
AGCAGCATAGCCATTACCTTCGAGACCACCGTTGCTCCAACCTCGCCAAGAGCATTATGTATAGGAGATGCGAATCTAAGAATGGTCCAAGTGACTATCGCGACGATGATAACCGATAGGACTGCCACGAGTATTCCGAACGTCTTTAAGATTATTATCACGGTCGTAATCGCTCCCGGCCCGACGAGCAGGGGGACTCCGAGCGGAACAGCTCCAGCCTGCTCAGGATTATATCCCCTAGCCTCGTATCCAGGCTTTATCAATAGCTCGAGCGCTATGAAGAGCAGGAGTGCTCCTCCTGCTATCCTAAAGCTGTAGAGTTCGATATCGAAGATTCTGAGAACCCATTCTCCTAGGGCTGCGAAGCTCATTAATAGGCTGAAGCCTGTCAGGATGGCGATGTTAAACGCCTTCATCCTCTGGCTGGGGGTGAGGTTATTTGTGATTCCGAGGAAGATGGGGATATTTCCAAGCGGATCGACCACTATTAGGAGGGAGATTATGGACTTTGAGAGGTTGAGGAGGAGCTCCTCGGACATATCAGCATAGGAATAAGGACCGGGCTAGTTTATAGTGTTGAGGAACAGCCGATGTTAGCGTTTTCCGCCCTACTCTACTAGGGATGCTGACTTAAGCCTATTTATCAGATCGAGTAATGGGGCCTTAATCTCATCTATGCTCGTCTCGCTTAGATCTGCAAATTCTGTAACAACCTCTTCTATGGTTTTTCCATCGCAGATGCTCCAGATATATGCGACGACTTCATCAACCCTATATGCCTCATTTGCCTCATTAA
Organism: uncultured Nitrososphaeria archaeon; assembly: GCA_964396455.1. Lineage (GTDB taxonomy): Archaea > Thermoproteota > Nitrososphaeria_A > Caldarchaeales > Wolframiiraptoraceae > Wolframiiraptor. The sequence goes on from CAYNFG010000017.1 coordinate 14,012, forward strand.
CTAGAATTAGGTTTCCTTCCTCGTCTTTAAACAGCTCTCCCTTACGCTTAAGCCTAACCTCTTCCATTAAGGAATTTATATGGCTAGTATGATATTAAGGTTTCCAAATGCCGTGTCGAGGACATTACCGGCCTCTACTTAGCTTCTTGAGAAATTCTTGAGCGAGCCTCCGCGCCTCCCCCTCTGAGAGCTTGGATAATTGGTTTAGGCTTAGCCCAGATTCATGGAGGCTGCTTACAAGCCGGTAGCCGAGATATCTTCCGGTAAAGCTTAGCCCGGCTATTCTCAGCTCCGGATCATAGAATCTTTCAACATCTCTCTTCATGGAGCCTTCTAGATATTTTTCGGCTAGTAGCCGCTCCTTCTCCCTGCACTCCTTCAGCCAGCTCTCCCCGCCCGTCCCATGCCAGGAGTCTTCTTCGAGAACTAGGTTTTCTAGGAATTGGGCGTAGCCCTGGCTATATAATCTTAGAAAGGGGTCTTCTTCGAGTTTTGCGAGTTCTTCGGCTCCGCCTCTAGCTAGGGCGTGGTGGAGCTGGCCTAGCCCGAAGGCTAAGACCCCTCTTATGTTATGGTTATCGCTCCAGCCCAGCTCTGCTAGGCCGCCTAGGTCTAGGAAGAGCGCCGGCTCATCTAGGATCGAGGATACCCATCTAGACTTCCAGCCGGAGCCTACATAGATCTCGATTATCGGCGGGCGGATGAATTCGAGCTTTCTAGAAGCTTTCTCATATACGGTATCGAGATTTTGAAGGAGGTTCATCCAGCCCTCAATTACCTCATGGATCAATCCATCGATCCCCGGCAAGACGTTCTCGATCATGTGGCTTTTGAGAGATTCGAAGTTTCGCCAATATGATACCTCGGAGATGAGTATTTCTGGATAGTTTGAGATGTAATCCGTTAGCCATCCCGCGAACATATCCTCGCCGCTTCGCCCAGAGTATTCCCTCCAATACATTATGAAGCTCCTCATGGTATCCACGAATCTAAACTTCCTCATCTCGCCCTCACCTCAATCCCCGGCTAGAATGGGCTCCAAAGCTTCTCCTCCCTCTTTAAGACCCTTGGAAGAGAATTTACATCCTCGATTATCGCATCCGCCTTATTCTGCATGAATATCTCCATCGAGTAGGGGTTCGTGAGGACTCCGATGAAGAATGCGTCAAGCCCCTCCTCCACAGCTTTCTCAACCAATAGTAGGTCTTCGAAGGAGTCGCCTACATAAGCTATACTCCACGCCTTAAGCCTCTTAGAGCATTCGAGTAGGATCCTAGGGCTTGGCTTCTCATAGCTTGAGGGATCTTCCGCGGAGAATATGCTCGAGCTTAGATCGAAATACTCGATCAGATCTCCTAAAACCTTCTCGGTCTCCCATCTACCCCTACCGGTTGCTAATGCAAGCCCCCTAGGAACGATCCTCAAAAGCGTTTCCAAGGTCTCTCGAGTGATCACAACCTTCTCCCTATCCAGCAATCCAGCCCAGGAAACGTATCTTGGAGTAGATCCATGACGCTGCCTAACGCCCTCTTCCCCAAGATATATCTCATCGTAAAGCGTTGGTAGAAGCCCGGAGCCGTATCCGGCCGACGGATCTATGATCTCCCTCAGCTCATTAAGCCTCTGAAGCCTTCCCCTCCTCTCAGCTTCCTCATCCAGAACCTCCTCTAAATCTTTTAAGGCCATGTATCTGCCATATCTCTCCGAGGCTCTCACCCTAATCCACTCTATCCCGGCTCTTACATCTTCTGGGGAGCTTTCCTCAGCCAGACATCTCTCTAAGTATTCCTCGATATCCTCTATCCTCCCAATTTCCCTCATTTCTCTTGGAGGTTCTCGGAGGTGGAGGAATATTGCTTGAATTATTGCTGAGGTTTTATCCCAGTCGTTATTAAATCCTCCAAGCATCTCTAGCCTCATTATCGCGTCGTCGAAGTCTTTTCCGAATCTGCATTCTATCCCGCATAGCTTCTCGAGTATTATGCAGGCTGTGATTTTATCGGCGAGGCGATAGGAGCTCCTAGAATCTATTATGGTTCCATCGCAATCGAATACTATCGCCTCGACATCTCTAAACGCGTCGAAGCTCTCTTCTAAGATCATTACGCCTTCGCCGAGTAGCTTATAGCTCATCCTAAGACACCTCGTTTCAAGTTTTCGGCTGCTCCGCTATCGCCGGGGTCTCCCTAATCTCCATGACCTCCTCATAAAGCTTCCTCAAGATCTCCTGATAGTCCGCCTCCCCCCTCTCGACTAGATCCATATCCGCTTCTAGTTTTCTCGTAAGCTCCTCGGAGACGTATCGGCCAAACCTCTCGATAAGATAGTTGTAGACGTTGATCCCCTTCTTGGTAGCGATAAGCCTTCCAGCCCTCTCGATGACATATCCGCGCTCGAGTAGGGTCTCTATTATCTTGCTATAGGTGCTTGGCCTGCCTATCCCACGCTCCTTCATCAAGGCGACCGTATCTCCCTCGGTTAGAAGCCATGCCGATGGAACTTTCCTAACCTCAAGCTCCTCAACCTCATACTCTCCCTCCTCGACCTCCCTCATTATCCTCGTTACCGGGAAGAATTTCAGAAATCCCTCCTCCTTTATCTCGACATCCCTAGAAATCTCGACCTCGTTCCCCATCACCTCTAGAACGAATTTCTGGGTGATTACTCTCGCAGGCTTTGACTGGCTTGCGATAAACCTTCTAAAGATGAGGTCATACATTCTGAAATGCATCTCAGTTAATCTTCGAGCTGGGATCGTTAGCAACCCTATCCTGATATAGTATCTGAGCTTTTCAGAATCTATCGGCTTAACGGGTCTAATGCATTCGTGAGCGCCCTTCATCCTATATGTTCTCGGATTGTATAGGCTGGGATCTACCTGGCTTAGATACTCCTTCGCTATTCCAAGCCCCACCTGGGATACGGTTGTGGCATCGGTTCTATGATAGGTTATTAGACCTGACTCGAATAGCTCCTGAGCGATCTGCATGGCATTTGCCGCTCCAAGCCTGAGGTATAGGAACGCGTCTTTTAGAAGCGAGTCGGTTGTATAGGGTGGCGGAGGATTCACCACACGCTCCTCCAACCTCACGCCCTTTATCCTGACCTTGAGCCTCTTCTCCTCCCACGCCTTCAATATCTCGTCGAGGTTCTTCGGTTCGAGAATCTCCGCCGTGAATCCATCCTTCAGCCTTATCCTAAGCAGGTTTTTCTTCTTCCTATAATCCATCGTAGTCTTGACGATCCACCCTAGAACGGGCGTCTGAACCCTTCCGGCTGAGAGCCATTTACTTCCGAACCTATCCCAGAGCTTTCTGCTAAGCTCGAATCCTATCCACCTATCCTCGATCCTTCTTAGAAGCTGGGCCTCGACTAGATGAAGATCTACATCTCTCCGATTCTGGAGGGCTGCTAGAAGCGCTCTCCGCGTAACCTCGTGGAACTCCAGCCTATGGATATTGGGGTTAAACGGCTTGATCAGGCACATGAGGTCATATGCTATCTTCTCGCCCTCGGCATCCGGGTCGGTCGCGATATATACTTCGTTATATTGTTGGGCGAGCCTTCTTACAGCCTCTATGATCTCGCTTTTATCAAAGATCTCCTCGGAGCCGCATGTCGGGCACCTCTCCTCTCCATTCGCCCACTGCTCGCCGCAGTTATAGCATCTCTTAATCACGCCGTAGACCGGCACGAACCTGCCATCGAATCTTTCAACGCCGTGGATTCCGCGATCTCCTCGGGTTATCAGATCGGTTATATGGCCTTGGGTTGCGGCTACCCCAACTATAACGCCGCCTATCGCCGCCTCATATACGGTTAATGGCCCAAGCCTCCTTCTGAAGGGTCTTCCGAATAAGTATGCTATCGTCCTGGCTTTTGTCGGAGATTCGACCAGCATTAACGCCGCCCTAACTAGATCCTTAACTCTAAGCTCGATCCTGCCGGCTTGAATCTCTTTTATGATCCTTCTCTCCTCATCTATCTGCCTAAAGATTATTCTCGCCTTCTCGGGATCATATGGCTCGAATTCTATCTCCTCGAGCTGCGCTTTAAGCCTCGTGATAAGCCCTTTGAATGCCCGCTCGTCGTCGACGATTATTATGCTTGCTCCTTTCGTAACGCCGTATGGGTATAGTCTGGAGGTTCTGCCGGATGCTTGGATGTATCCCGTCGTGTCGGGGATTATTAGGGTGAAGCCGTCCTCCTCGGGTCTGAGGGTTATATCGAGCTTGGACTCGATCTTCTCTACGAGTTCGGGCGTGATATTCTTCTTCATGAATTCTCTTGCGGAACTTATAACCTCCTGAGCGTATCCCTCGAACCCGTCTAGCTTTCTGCCTTGGGAGTCTGCTTCCCTGATCTTCTCGATCAGCTCTCTGCTCAGCGGGGTTATCTTCCTAAGCCTTGCTATTAACGCCTCCGCCTCCCTCCTAGCTCTATCATCTAGGGCTGGCAATATGTTTGTTATCAGAATTAGGAGCTTGGTCGGGTTATATTCTTCGGTCTCAAGCTTTATCTCCCTCCTCGGGACGCCGACGAATACCGCGTATCTTATTCTGGCTGGGAGATCCAGTCCCCGGGCGAGGGGGCTTCGGGAGGCCGCGATGCCTACCATCACATCTATCTCGCCTTCTGAGAATTTTTGGAGGATATCCGGCTCCATCTTCTGATAGAGGTAGATTTTTAGACCCTCGCTCTCAAGCCTTTTAGCGACTTGTTCGGCATAGGATCTTCCAAGAGCGTGGGGCGTGAAGATTAGGCATCCTCCCCCATGCCTCTTAACTATCCTGATAGCCTCCTCTATCGGATCTCGATCATTATTGTTGATGTAGAGGTCCTCGATATTCCTAACGAATTCCTGGAATCGTCCAACCTCAAAATCGAGTAGTTCTTCGAAGATTAGCATCCTCTTAGTCTTTCTTCCTCTTATGGTTGCTCCTGCTACTACGAGCACGCCTTTCCTCCGAGCCTTCTCCCTCTCTATCTCCTCGCTAAGCCTGTCATATTCCTCGGCGAGTTCCTTGGAGGGCGATTTGGCGAGCTTGATCCTAACGTCTATAAGCTTTAAGGCTAGATCGACGGCTTTCGGATCCAGCCCTAGAAGGGCTACTGCTTTATCGATGTTCTTCGGAGACTTTAGAAATGAATCGACATCATCGACGAAGA
>CAYNFG010000018.1:0-16370 GCA_964396455.1 uncultured Nitrososphaeria archaeon
AGGCGGGTTGAGGAGGTGCTTCCAAGGCTCTGGGAGATCGGGGTCGAAGACCCTCTAGAGATCCACGTTAGACCTAGAAGCATGCTCGAGCAATATAGGAGGCGGGGCAAGCTCATCAAGGTATAGGCGTATTTGGGTGTGCTGAAGCTCGGGATCGGTTCGATGCTTTTATTCCGCCGTGCTATTGCTTGGGTGGTGTGGATGGCTAGATGTGTCCGGCGGATCCAAGCGTTCTAAGGTATCGAATTGATGATATTCGCTCGATAATCTCCGAACTGAGAAATCTCATATCTAAGCCCTTTGAGGAACTGAGCCTTCATGGAAGTACTCCATGAGGTATCTAGTGATCCTGCTCGTGGAGGCTTTAGTATCCTTATGCGCGCATATATCTGTTGAGGAATATGGAAGATCTCCAACATCCTATAGAGATGTGGTTAAGCTTATTTGCCAGAAGCTCGACGTTAGATGCGTGGACGACTTTGAGGCGTTGATCTCCCTTCGAAATCTGCTAATCCATAGATATTGGACTATTGATGATAGGCGGATCTACGATTCGATTAGAAGCGATTTCGGATGCGTGGAGCATTTCTTGGAGAAGGTGCGGGAGGCGTTCCTAAGGTGAGCATAAGCTATTATCGGATCTATTTGGAAGAGCTGATCCCCAAGCTTAGAAGGTTTTTCGAGGAAAGGTCTGACGTGTTGATGGCGATAATCTTCGGATCCTCCTTGAAGAGGAGCCTAGTCAGGGATCTAGATATAGCGGCGCTTTTAGAGCGGAGGCTCGATCTAATGAGCCTCTGCAAGCTCATAGCGAGGCTAGAGGAATTGACGGGAGTTCCGGTGGATCTGGCCCCGCTCGACGAAGCACCACCAGCAATCGTCCTAAAAGCCCTCCAAGAAGGAAGGATAATATTCGCAAGAGACAAGCAAATCTACCCCGAACTACTAAAAAGAGCAATCGCAGAAGCCACAGACCTGGAAATTAAAAATAAGGATATGAAGAGGAGAAAAGATCCTAACTAGGGGACTAGAACCGAAGCAGGATAAAGCTTCCCACTTGCAGTATGGACAGCTACTTCGTAGGTAACTCCTGGTGTCCAAGTAGTACCTGCTCCTTCTGGTCCCTCTATATCAATTACTATATCTTGTCCAGGTTGTAAGGTACAATAACCGGTATCAGCAGCTGGGCAGTTCGCCGTAGGAGCATTTGTAGCATCAAGTCTATCTCCGTCATCTGTAAAGGTGACTCCATCCAGACTTAACGGCACTCCATTAACGTAGACATCGTCAATGGTCGCTGAACTGCTTCCGGTGTTTTTGACCTTAAGTTCAATATGTCCAGTTCCATCAGGGACGGCTGCTATTACTTCGATTTTTTCGAATCTTGTGAATATTCCGACGAGTCCTGTTGCCCAGAAGGCTACGGCGATTGCGATGACGATGGCGATGGCGACTAGGATGACGGTTGCCATTACGGGGCTTATACCAGACCTAGACCTATTCATCATCAATTTTTCCGGAATGGGGCGATAAAAGCTTTCCTATAATCGGGGGCTTTCTCCGGGGTTTCTCGGGGCTAGCCGAGGGCCGGCATGGTTATGACTTGGACGCTCATGGTTCCCGAGATCCAGATCGCTAGCAGGGTTATCACGGACATTATTATCGCATGCTTGAATCCTGCCGCGACCGTTCCCTCCGAGATCTTTCCGGCCACCAACCCGCTTACTATCGCTATGATCACGACCGGCGGGAGGAATAGATGGACGAACTCCGGTATCGAGATATAGATCCTCGCGATCTTCAATAGTCCTCGCATGAAGACTACTAGGATGACTATTACGACGACGAGCATGACCGCCGAGAGATACGGTATCAGGATTAATGGTCTTAGAGTTGCACGCTTCTCCCGCTCCATCTCCTCGAGATCCTCCATGAAGGTCGCCAGCGTATCGAGGGTCTCGGGAGCGCCTCCACCAACATCGATCGAGTCTATCAGGATGAACATGCCGGCTCGGGCAAGCCATCCATAAACCCTTTTCTCGAAATCCCTATACACGCGGCGGAGGGAGATACCCCAGCCAATCTGCCTACTCATGATCCTAAGATGTTTCGTAAACCCTCCATAATCCCTATCAGTCAAAATCCTTATACACTTCTCGGGGCTCATCCCGGTCTTCCTAGCCTCGGTGAGATCTCGCAGAAACCTCGTCAACCCCCTCAGGATCGAGATATTCTCCTTACCATACTTCTCCCATGCGGCTGCCCCTGGAGCGAAGAGGACCATGAATGATAAGCACATGGCGATCGAGGCTTCATAGCCTTGACCAAGCCCGAGAAGCTCCCTAAACCTCACGATGAGATCCGAGGTTAAGCTGAACGGCGGAATATACCGCAGCGGCTCAACGAAGAATGGAACGAGAAACAATATCACGAACGTTATCCCAGCCGGAAGCCCTGCTAGAAAAGCCTTGAAGGGCCTTTTATCCGTAAGAGGATACTTCGGCTGAGTAATATCCGCTAGATAGATGAACATGCTAGCTATCAAAGGCATGACGAGGTAAGAGAAAATAACGAACTGCTCGGCCGGAAACGTGAAATACTCCGATGGAAGAGCCCTCGAAACAATGTAGATTATGTAGAGGACTAGTGAGAGCATCATAACCGCGGCCGCATAAGCCTCCATGAGCATCCCAAGCCTCTCGCCGACGATCCTCATATTCGCAGTCCTACTCTGGAAAATCGTCTCAGTCTTCCTGATGAGAAAATGGACTACATCTCCCCCGCTTCTCAGAGTCGAGACATATCCGAGTAATAGATCCCTATACTCCTTCGATGGAATGTTCTTCGCCATCTCCTCGATAGCCGTAATCGGATCCTCGCCAGCAGCCTCAACCTTAATATCGGCGACCCTAGCGATCTTCGCGAGATTAGGCATAAGCTCGCTCCTCGCAAGCCTCTTCAAGCTAGTATAAGGCGGAACCCCTCCGGTCGCCATAACAGCCAGATAGGTCGCGGCATAAGGAACCTCACTCTCGAAGACGGATGAGATGGAGCTGGCCTGGGAGTAGGGATAAACCACTCCGATAAACAATACTATAAGCGGGCCTAAGAGGAGGAGAAGCGAGTAAAGGCTACTCGTAAAGAGGTAGAGTATGAAGGCTAAGGGAGCGCAAACCAAAGCTGTTATCAGGGTTAATCCGGCTACGGTCGCGGCATAAGCCTCGGGATAGATCCTGATCACGGCTGCCTCAAGCTTAGAAGCGATTCCAGGGAATATCTTCAGCAGGATAGCCCCTAACCCTTTGAAATTCGCATAGAAGAATCCGATGAAGCTATCCCTAACCCCCACCTACCGACCACCTACTAGACCAGATATGCCTCGAAGACTATATCTATGATCCCGAGATTTGGATTAGGCTTGGTTAAGCATACGATATAGTATCCTCTATACTGCCTGACCAGGATATATCTTCCATCCTCGAGCTGGATACTCACCCTCTTATAGCCTTTAGTGTTCATAAGCTCTATAACGGCTGTTATCGCTCCGCAGATCGCGGCGGTCGCGGCGGCGACATACTCTGGATTGAATGCCTCGTTATCGCTTTCATGAGCTATCGGCATACCGTCCTCCGAAACCACCTCTATGGCTTCCACCCATCCACGGCTATTCGCTTTAATCGCCTTAATGATACCGGCCAGCAGGCGCTCCTCGGCCTTCGCCATCATCTATATCTCCCCAAGCTCTCCGATAGATAAGCTCTAAGAAGATCTCTAACCTCCTCGGCTCCTAGCTCCGAGCCAGCGTCGCCTATGGTCAGAGCATACACCTCTATCTCGCCGATCTTCCCAACCATGAAGAGCATTATCCTCCGGCCAGCCTCAGAGATCATAAAACTAAACTCGGGATCGAATCTCTTCATAAGCGATAGAAAGTCTGCTGCAGATGCCGCAACCTTATCCTCATCCTCAACGTTATATGATTCGATCGGTATTCCCGTCTGATTGAATAGGAGGATGGATTTGGCGCCGATCATGGCTGCTAGATCGTCGAGCGATGCGAATCCCACACCCTCCCCAGGCTCGACAGGCTTTATCTCAAGCTCCTCCTCAGCCCTCCGCATAGGGGGTTTAACCTCAACCTTAGAGTCGGCCTCAGGCTTAGCCGCCTCATTCCTCGTAGGAGTTGTAGGCGGAGTAGGCGAGACTGTAGGTTGAGTAGGCTTAACCGTAGCAGCTGGAGCAGGCTTCTGCCCCCTTTCTCTACCAACAGATCTAACGAGGATTAACGCGAGGATTGATAATCCAACAGAAATAATGGCTAATACTATTAGAATGAGGAGAATGAGCGTCAAATCGCCAACAATCGACACACTACTTTTCCTCATACCCGCTTATAAATCATGCTCTAAAACCGGCTAGATTAAGCCAGATCAGCCATGGAGATATATACCCCGCCGCAGACAATAGTCTTGGAGAGCCTTGGCAAAAAAGAAGCTCGAGGAGATTCCAAGCCCGTGGAAGGGTATAGAGATTAGGCCGCTGCCGGAAGATTACCAGGTATTAGAGCGATATTCTATCCGAGAGGATCTAGCCGAGGTCGTTATAGCCTCGCCGCCCGGCCCGACCATAGAGCCCGTATATTTCGTGGTTGAGGCTCAGCTATCTCCGGAGGAGATTCTGGCATTAGAGAAGCTTAAGGATATGCTTTCGAAGGAGCTTGAGCCTCCTAGACCCGGCGAGGAGGAGGATGCGAAGAGGATATTACTGGAGACGGCTGATAAGCTTCTCAGAAAATATGGTAAAGTGTTTGGGAGGATCGATGAGGAGTCCAAGAGAAGGCTCTTCTACTACCTCGAGAGGGATATGACCGGATTCGGCCCCATCCATGTGATAATGGAGGATTATAGGATCGAGGATATCTCATGTGATGGAGTGAATGTCCCGGTCTATGTCTGGCATAGGGATTACGAGAGCATACCGACGAATATCGTATTCGTCGATCGAGACGCTCTCGACGATTTCATTATTCAGCTCGCCCACAAGTCTGAGAAGCATATCTCCTCAGCATTTCCGATTCTCGACGCAATGATCTATGGAAAGCATAGGCTCGCGGCGACTTTTAGGGAGGAGATCTCGCCTAGGGGGAGCACCTTCACGATAAGGAAGTTTAGGGAGAAGCCCTTCAGCATAACCGAGCTGATAAAAAGCAATCTGCTAAGCCCCGAGATGGCGGCATACTTCTGGATACTCATCGAGCATAAGGCGAACATCCTAGTCGCCGGGGCGACCGGAAGCGGTAAGACCACGATCCTAAACGCTCTCTCCTGCTTCATCAAGCCTAGGATGAAGATAGTAACCTGCGAGGAGACCGCCGAGCTGAATATTCCTAGCGAGAACTGGGTTAGATTCGTAACCCGTGAAAGCTATGGCCTGGGAGTCCAGAAGACCGGAGAGATAACCCTCTACGACCTGGTCAGGACGAGCCTAAGATATAGGCCGGACTACCTGATCGTCGGAGAGGTGAGAGGCGAGGAAGCCTTCGTCCTCTTCCAAGCGATCGCGACGGGTCATGGAGGTCTCTCGACGATTCACGCCGAGAGCATAGAATCGGTGATGAAGAGGCTCGTCAGCCCGCCCATGAACATACCGGCAAGCCACATCCCGCTCCTCGACGCCGTAGTGCTCGTTGAGAGAGTGAGCCTGCCAAGACCATTCGAGGGTAAGAGCTACGGTAGGAGGATACGCTATATCTGGGAGGTCGTCGACTATGGCCGATACCTAACGATAGCCGAATGGAATCCGGCCACCGACACCTTCAAGACCGATCTCGCAAATAGCACAGTCCTTGAAAAGATCGCGGCAAGAGCCGCTAAGACCAAGGAGGAGATACTAATGGAAGTCGAGCGAAGAGCGAGGCTCCTAAAGCGGATGGTAGAAGAAAACGTTATAGAGATAAGGGACATAGCGAGAGAGATCTACACGTATTACATAGATCCGGAGAAGGTCTTAAGAAAATACGGCGTGGAATCCAGGCTTATACCGGTCGCCGAAAAGCCTGAACCCATTAAAGTAGCTGAGACCGCGGGAGAAGTCGAGAAGCCTGCCACCACCCCAGGCTCGGAGCAGGAAGAGGAGATCATAGCAGAAAATATACTCAACATCCTGAAAGCAAATAACGGAACCTACCCGCTCTGGAAGATATTCATCGAAACGCCGACCTCGAAGATAACGGTCTTCAAAGCCTTGAAAAAGCTTAGGGAGAGCGGCGTAATAGAAATGTCCAGATCTATAGTAAAGCTTGTAAAGCCCGAGACCTAAACCCCGGAACCACGCTCAATCAAATTGACTAGAAGCTTAACGAGTTTTAACGCGCTATCCTTACGAAGGGCTATGGTTGGATGAACTGGAACCTCCCTTGGAACGTTTAACGCCTCTCTAATCGCTTCTTCTGAAAGCCCCTTCTTGCAATCCGCCTTATTCGCGGAGATTACGTGGGGCGTTTCTGGAAAATTTTCTCTAAAAAATTTGTAGATGTATGCGGCGTCTATCATGTTTTCCTCGTCTTGGGTATCGACCATCAGTATGTAGCCATTCATCCCAGAGCCTAAAACACTCCACATGAAATGGAATCTACGCTGCCCCGGCGTCCCGAAAAGCCTAATCACCTTATCCTCAAGCCTTAGTATGCCGAAGTCTAAGGCGACCGTGGTGGTCTGCTTAACAGCGTTGATGGATAGCTTCATATCCGTTTTGAGTATCCTGCCGCATAGGGTCTTGATGAGCGTCGTTTTACCCGCATTAAATGCTCCGGTTACCACGATCTTAAGCGTCCTCATCTTCCTCCAGAGAGATACGATTCGAAGATCAGGTTTATGAAACCGAGGTTTGGATTGGGCTTCGTTAAGGCGACGAGGTAATAGTCCTGGTATCTTCTCACGAGTAGATAGCGGCCTTCACGTAGCCGTATATCGATTCTATCAAATCCCGTGGAGTTTAACAGTTCTAGGACTGCGGAGGTGGCTCCAGCTATCGAGCAGGTTGCAGCCGCGATATAATCTGGCTCGAAGTCTATATTGGAGCTACAGGCTACAGGCGTTCCGTCCTCGGAGACTATTACGAGCGCCTCGATCCAGCCTCTACATCCTATCATTAGATCCTCGATTAGGGATTGTAAAGCTTGTCGGGCAGACATCCTCTAACCGCCTCTCCCGGTAATATTCTCGAGATATTTCTGGAGGACGTTCCTGACATAGGATGTATCGGTCTTGAGCTTGGAGCCTGTTAATAGTCCATAGAGGGTCATTTCTCCCACCTTTCCAAGCTCAATTATCATACTTTGAATACCGTTTTTAAGTATAACTGCCTCGGTCGAGAAGCCAAGGCTCCTCGCGATATGGATTAGCTCGGCCATAGAGGCTGCGGTTTTAGCCTCATCCCCTTCGGAGATGTTATATGAGTCTATCGCCATCCCCTGAAGATCGAAAAGAAGTAATGCTCGAGCTCCAAGCATCACCGCCGCTTCAGCTAACGAGCTAATCTTCCTATCCATGGCTTGTTGCTCAGATTCTTCAACTTCAGGTTCTCCGGCTTCCGAGGATTCTACCTCTTCAATTTCCGGGGCATTCTCCACGACCTCGTATTCTATTAGTTCGCTTTGCTTCTTTCTCATGCTTTTGAGTGAGATTGTTAATGCGGCTATTGCTAGGATTAGGGAGGTGATCGCTAGGGAGAGTATGAAGTAGTCCATCCTCAGACGAGAATATCTTCCTACCGGATATATTCCTTTCTCTAGAGCTGGTATAGGCGTGGTCTAGCTTATGGTTGGAGCTTGGGCTGCCAGCTCGCTTTTACTCAGCTTACCCTTGAGACATCCGGGGTCTGCTGCGAGATAGTCTCCAAAGTATGCGTATGCTCTTGCTCTGCATCCGCCGCATACGTATCTATACTCGCATTCTCCGCATGGAGGCTTTAGCAGATCCTTATCCTTTAGATCGTTTATCACCTTACTTTTCTCCCAGATGTCTCTAAGCTTATCCTTTCTAAGGTCCCCGACGGGTATCGGCAGGAATACGCATGGCGTAACTATTCCATCGGGCTGGATCGCCATATAGATTCTTCCAGCCCCGCATCCGCCTATAAACTCAGCGACAGCCTTCAGGGTCTTGCTCTTAGGCACGGTAAAGTGCGTTGGTAAGACGTCCGATCCCCCGCTCATCTGCCACGAGACCCTAGCTAGCTGAGGAGCTGTCGAGACTACTTGGATGTTAGACCTCGTAGCCTCGCGATAAATCCTCTTTAAAGCCTCCTCCCTCTCCTCAGGGGATAGGTCTAGCTCAAGAGCCTCCCTACCCCTACCCGTCGGGACGAAGTTGAAGAAGATCACCCGGGTAACCCCGAGCTCCTCGCCGAGCCGAACCATGGACTCGATCTCGTCCAGATTCAGCTTAGTAAGTGTCATAGCTATTCCGGTCGAGACCCTGCCCTCGCCGAGCCTAACCACGTTCTTAATTCCCTCGATGGTCTTCCTCCAAGCACCTTTAACTCCTCTAAACTCGTCATGCTTCTCAGGGTTAGTGGAGTCGAGGCTTATCTCAACATATCTTAGCCCCGCCTCGATGGCCTTCTTCGCGAACTCCTCATCGGCGAATCTAATGCCATTAGTTGCGACAGCCATGTAAATTCCTCTTCTAGCGCCTTCCCTAACAACCGGTATAAAATCAGGATGAATCGTGGGCTCCCCACCACTAAGAGCGATTAACGGCATCCCCATCTCATCGATCTGATCAATAACCCTCAACTTCTCCTCAAGGGTAAGCTCCCTCGAAAGCTGAGCCTCGCCAGCATTCTGATAACAATGCTTACATCTAAGATTGCAGAGATTTGTAAAATTCCAGACTACCAGGAACGGTGCAGCGAGCTTCTGAGGAACCGTTACGCCATATTGGAGCAGGCTTCTGAAGACCAGCTCGACACCCCTTCTCACAGCTGGATCGCTTATCCCATTTTTGAACTCCTCCTCGCTCATATGCATCAGCTTTATCGCCACCTCTATCAAGAGCTTGAAGAAATAATAATCGAACATGCAGCTCATCCTAATGGGCTTCTCGCCTGCATCCTCTTCAGCAAGCATACTCAGCACGTGTTCAAGCCTGGTTCTGAAGCCGCTCGGGTCCTTCTCCAAAAGCCTTCCGAGAATAGCTCTACCAAGCCGGCTTCCAAAGAGCATTCTAGCAATTCTTATGCTACCAGCTTCAAGAGACACTCCCAGCTCCCAGATTATAGTAGCCTACATAATGAGTAATAAGACTTTTACACCCTCAACCAAGTCGTAAAATTAGATTCCCTTTTCAGTTTTTCTCCTAAATCTTCTCCATCAATTTTTATGTGAGGCATCCTAGAGGATGATGAGGCTTGAGAGAAGCTAAACTCTATGAGAGGGTTGGGGGATCGTCTCTTAGATGTCTTGTATGCGAGAGAAGGTGCGTTATAGAAGTGGGGCGCGAGGGGGTTTGCAGGAATTATAGGAACGTCAACGGCAGGCTCATCCACGTAGGCTATGGCGTCTTAAGCGCCGTCGAGAGTAGGCCTATAGAGGTTAAACCCCTCTTCCACTACTGGCCTAATAGCACCGCCCTAACCTTCTCCGGATATGGCTGCAACTTCTACTGCCCATGGTGCCAGAATCATCATCTAAGCTTCTCCAAACCCCCCGATAAGCTGGAGACCGCTCCACCGGAAAGGCTTGTAGAAAACGCTCTTAGAAAGGGGGATGAAGGTCTCTGCGCGAGCTTTAATGAGCCCGCAACCCTCTTCGACTACCTCCTCGACCTCTTCGAGCTTGGCAGAAAACATGGGTTATACGGCGTATTGGTTACGAATGGATACTTTACCGAGAAAGCCTTGGATCTGCTTATAGAAGCCGGCGTCGACGGCTTTAGCATAGATATCAAGGGATGTCCATCCGCCCGAGCCGCCCTAACATCAATAGACCATCTCAAAGTCTTCAGGAACGCTAGGCGGATCCTGGACTTAGGCGGGCATGTTGAGATGGTGTATCTCGTGGTGACAGGATATAACGATTCTGAAGAATGCGCTAGATGGATCTTTGAAACCCATTTAGACTATCTCGGCCAGTCGATCCCAATCCATATTAACAGGTATTATCCGGCGAATTTCTGGAGAAGGCCTCCAACCTCCCTTGATAAGCTTTTGAGATTTAGGGAATTGGCTCGAAGCTTGGGGATAGAGTATGTTTATGTCGGCAACGTAGGCTATCCGGATCTCGAATCGACCAGATGTCCTAGATGCGGTAAGATGCTGATCGAGCGATCCGGCTATCGGGTAACCTACTTCAGGCTGGATGATGATCGATGCCCTCGATGCGGATATAAGATCACGTTAAGAGGCAGATACGTCGAGAAGCCTAGCCTATGGTAGCTCGCATACTAGTGATCCCTGACCCGTCTTGGTTGTATTCAATCCGCAGAAGATTATCGAAGCGGAGATCGAGCTCCTTTCCATATCGTCGGAGGAATATGTTTCTCCGGTATATTCTCCCTCGGCGCTGGTTATAGTTATCCTGTATGCTAGATAGCCTCCCGGATCGCCTGTATCTGTAATCTCCAAGATGAATTCCGAGGGATAGTATTCTCCTGGTGTCAGTCTTTTAATTGTCAGGTCGCCTCGGGTTACGTTATACGTAATGCCATAGCTCTCGTCGATGTCTAGCGTTACCTCAACATTCTTCAAGGCTTCCGATACGTTTCCGAGCGATACCCCGAAAGGTATCTTTACCGTGGCCTGCTGACCCGAGAGAGTTATCGTTACGTTACTCATCATCGTATGCACTCTAAGCGGAATCTTCTCGGGTAGGCTAAGATCGGTTAATGTGAAATTCACTACCGTGTGGTCTAGAACTTCTATCCTGCTGATCGAGGGTAGGGGTTCGAAGCAGTTCCCCTCCAGATCGCATTCTATTATGCTTACGCTATAGTTTCCGGGCATGACCATGAAGGCGGCTATATCGCTATCACTGAACTCATGCGCCGTGAATGCATAAGTGGTTTTTGCGCTGCAGATTTCCCCGGAGCCGACTCCCGGAGACACGCATCCGTAATCGCCTAAGACTTCCACCTCCACCCGATACCTATAGCCGAGGTTTAGATTGCTGATCATCGCAAGTAGGATATAAGGCGGATTCTGCGGATCCACCTTCTCCGAGTAGAATCCATTACCCCTTAGGGTCACGACCTTCACTCTAACCTTATCAGGCGGATTTACGCCAACTCGATAAGGCAGTTCATAGACTATGCTTTGGCCTGGAACGAGGAGTATCGAGACGTCGTATCTCTTAAGCCCATGAACGTCGCTCTCAACGTATATTGTCGGGATGCTTACGCTAAGCGTCCCCGGATTCCTGAGAAGAACGTATAGTGGAAGCCCCTCCTGAACCGGGTTGGGGCCGACGGTTGCATGGACTTCAAGCTCTTCTCTAATTCTCTCGAGCTCATACTGGAGTCTTCTTGATGCCTCCTGCATGAAGAGGGTTTGCAGTCCCTGGGTATAGATTATGAGCGGAATGATTATGATGAAGAGTATCGCTAACGCTATCGTCGTCCCGATTACCGCTGACACCCCTCTACGAGATCTTCTCGACATAGACCTCAACCCTGTTAAACGAGAACATGGATGGATGAGGCTCGATATTTATCACATAGTCCTCGTACGCGGCCCCACCCTGCGGAACATCTACTTCCCGAGTTAAGCTTCCCTCGCCCACGACTATCGAGCTTGAACCTGTTTTGCAGATAAGCCTTGCCGTAACCCTGTAAACGCCATCCTGATCGTGATAAACCTTTGCGAAAACCTGGTAAACTCTATAGTTGAAGGTATCCCAGAAGAGCTTAACCAGATCGACATAAGATGAGACCTTGGATCCCCACCACCAGGAGTGTCTATAAATGGCGTCGAAATACCATTCTTTCTGGACTATAGTCCACCCGGGCGTCTCCGCCGTAACCTCGATCGTTATGGGATATTTAAGATTCTGGAAATCGGCATCGACCCATTGATCTGTCTCGTTCTCGCTCATAACCGTAGCTGTTGCAATCCTCTGCTTATCTTCGGAGATTGTTTTGATCTTGATTGTGATCGTCTCATAGTATTCCCGCTCTTCTATGGAGTCTTTTGGAAGCCTAAGCTTCAGCCACTTGGTAAGCGTTCCAGCCGGCTCGCCAGCCTCAAATGGATCTACGAGGTCTATCCAGCTCCAGTTGCCGGCTGGCGTAACGCACCACGCTCCAGAGGGCGACTTAGCTTTCTCGGATGTAAAGCTCGCAACCCTGAAAAGTATAGTCTCCGTGGTCGGATCTATCAGGGTCGGATTCGCTGGATCGAATAATTCACTCGGCATATAATGGACTTGCAGCGTGACGATATCATCGTTTCCGCAGCCGGGACATGAAAAGCTAAACCTCCCGGTCTCTCCCACCTCAAGCTCTCCCCAGTAGCCTATCCCCGAATCCCAGACGACCCTTCCATTTCTTATGGTTATCAGCCTAATTATCACGACGGGCTCTTTTCCGATATTCCTCAGAATCGCAACGCCTCCGGGGTACATCACGTAGTCTGCTGAGATCATCGATCTGAGGACTAGTATGTTCTTGTTCAGCTCTTGATGGGATTTCATCCTCTCAACGGCTGCGTAGCCCGAGCATAGTCCCCAAACCATTATCCCTATGCCTACTATTATCCCCGTTAGCACTAGAATGGATAGAAGCTCGCTTAATCCCCGATCTTTCATGCCTCCTCGACCTCCGTCTCGACGATATACACCTGATCGAGCTTAACCGGCGGGTCTATTTCCAGGAATAGGTTGGCGGTGCTGGTTCCTGGGAGGAAGTGTATATCTCGAGAGCTTTCGCCTAAGACTGTTCCCGTGCAATCGATGAATCTTATCCTAACTCTGTAGTCTCCCTGCCTATCGGCTCCCATCTCAAGCATGACGTTGTTGATCGTTCGATCCTCGGTCTTCCAGAAGAGGACTATCCCGCTGACATGAACGTGAGCCATCCCCGAGGGGTCCAGCTTACCAGCGAACACCCATTCTCGAGGAATCACCTGCACGTCGGGCGAGGTTATCGTTATTCGGAATGGCGTCCCAAGCGTATTATAATCTCCAAACACCTCATACTCGTTGGGGCTTGGGACAGCTATATCTTCTGATCCCGAACCGCTTTTCGCATTACCACTTTGCCTAATCTCCTCCACCAGAATATCTAGCTCTATCGTCGTGTTATGGGATGCGAGAGGCGCTCTAACCCAGACCTTACCCCTACCCTGATAAGATGCTATACGCCCATTCTGGATATAGGTTACCGGATCAACTATATCGATTATAGCCCATTGATCTGGAAGCGGGCATCGCGGCGGCGGAAGAGTCAGGAATGGATTTACAAACCCCGAATCGATGTAGAGTATCGTTCGGGAGGTTAGGACTCCTTTCTCGAGGAGGGTTGATGGAATATAGTAGGCTCTGTAGAGGAGCTTATCGGTCTGGAGGCATTCTTGAGCAAGCTCCTGACTAGAAGCATCGCCGCAGGTTGGAGCCTGAACCTCCAGAACCTCGCCCTGGCTGATCGTATAATCCTCCGTTGGGGGGAGATCTACTGCTGAGAAGAGTTCATCGTCTTCAGCAGACCTAAGCTCGATCCTATAGACCGTTAGGCTGATATTGAATTTGGAAATATTCCTGATCGTGAGATTAACGGTCTCGAGCTCCGGATTATAATTGATCGCCTCTATCACCAGCGCGGAGCGAAGAGCCTCAATATTGATGTCCGTCTCCTCCGTTAGATCGAGCATGGATCCTTGAGCCCAGTCGGCGGCGAAATACATCAGGAGTATCCCGAGGGATAGAACTATCGCTGCCACAACCGTTGTTTCAACGATAGTCAAAGCACGTCTGGATCGATTTTTCACAGCACCTTCTCGTCATATACCCGAAATACGGCGGTAATAAGAATTTCTATAACCCTTTTAGCTCTCCAAAGGAAGGATCTTTTACCGCTAAAAATTAGGTTTAAGTGATGCCTGATTGGAGTTTCAGAGGCAAGCGAAAATGGTTAAGGTGAAGTTTGAGAAGATTTCTCCAGCGGACTTCTTCTATCGAAATAGGGATATTGCCGGGTTTAGCAGCCCCTCCCGCTCCCTCTACATGAGCATAAGAGAGCTTGTTGAGAATTCGCTTGATGCAGCTGAGGTTGGGAGGATACTCCCGAACATTATTGTTGAATTATCTTCTGAGGGAAATTCTGATGAAAACGTTAGCATCTATAAGCTTAGAGTGGAGGATAATGGTATCGGCGTAGCTCCAGAGCATATCCCGAAGGCGTTTGGGACAGTGTTCTATGGTAGCAAGTATGGGTATAAGCAGAGTAGGGGGACGTTCGGCCTCGGCGGGACTATGGCGCTCCTCTACGGTCAGATAACGACGAATAAGCCGGCTACCGTAATCTCCAGCCAGGGAGGATCCGAGATACATAAGTTCGTCCTAATGATCGATATCGTGAAGAATGAGCCGAAGGTCTTCAAGCACGAGGTATTCGAGAATAAGAAGAAGTGGCATGGAACGATAGTCGAGTTCTATCTAGAGGGAGACTACTCGAATAGCAAGGCGAAGATAATCCAATACTTCAATCATACCGCGATAGCGAATCCGCATGCCTCGATAATGTTCATAGATCCTAGGGGGAGGCTCTATTACTATCCGAGGGTCGCGAACAAGGTTCCAGATCCGCCGAAGGAATCGCTGCCGCACCCGGTCGGAGTCGATGTCGAGACTATGTCGAGGCTCCTAAGCTCGACAAGAGAGAAGACCATGCTAGGCTTCCTAATGAAGAACTTCCAGAAGGTTGGAGAGAAAACCGCGAGAGATGTCTTGGCTCTCGCCGGCATAAGCGAGAATAAGAATCCTAGGAGGCTGAGCCATGATGAGGTCACGAGGCTCGTCGATGCGATAAAGAAGTATGGGAGGTTTAGGGCGCCCGATCCATCGAGCATAAGCCCTATCGGAAAAGACCTGCTAGAAACCGGGATCAAGGCCATGCTCAACCCGGATTTCCTCTATGTGGTCGAGAGGCCCCCATCATCGTATTCCGGCTATCCATTCATAGTAGAGGTCGGGCTGGCCTACGGCGGAAGCATACCGTCCTCCGACACGATCCAGCTCTATAGATTCGCGAACAAGATACCCCTACTCTACGATGAGCGAGCAGATGTCTCATGGAAGGTTATAACCGAGCGCATAGACTGGACAACCTATAAAGTCCATTTCCCAGCGCCTCTCGCGATAATTACTCACATCTGCTCGCCCAAGATCCCGTATAAGACTGTTGGGAAGGAGGCTGTAGCAGATAGACCTGAGATCGAGCGAGAGCTCGTCGCAGCGATCAGAGAGGCTGCAAGAGCGCTTAGACTATACCTGAGCAAGATCGAGAAGCGGGAGATCGTTAAACGTAGGCTCGACATCTACGCCAGATATCTACCATTAATCGCGAAGTATTCCGCGGAGCTTGCGGATAGGAAGAAGGTTCCAAGGATCGATAAGCTTCTCAAATCGCTTGGAATAGACGAGCAGATGGTGGAGGAGGCTAAGCGTAAAGCCCTCGCAAAGCTCCAGGAGCTATACGCTGAATAAGCCTCGCCCGACCCTCCTATAGAGCAGTATCCTTAATAGCCTACCTCTACCATATTCTCGTATTGTTCAGGGAATCGCGGGGTGCTGACTATGAAGATCGCCCTAGCATATAGCGGCGGACTAGATACGACGGTCATCTGTAGATGGCTTAAGGAAAAGTATCAGGCGGAGATGATAACCGTAACCGTTGACGTCGGCCAGCCAACGGACTTCGAGAAGATAGAGGAGCGGGCATATGCCGCTGGAGCCTCAAAGCATTACTACATCGACGCCAGGGATAGGTTTGCAGAGGACTTCGTCTCGAGAGACATAGTCTTTAACGGGCTTTATGAAGGCGAGTATCCGCTCTCAACAGCCTTAAGCAGATACTTGATCGCTGAAGAGCTTGCAAAGATAGCTCTAAAGGAGGGATGCGATGCGGTCGCGCATGGATGCACGGGGAAGGGTAATGATCAGCTAAGGCTTGAGGCAAGCCTCTCATTCCTCCTGCCAGAGAACGTGAGGATCCTCGCGCCGGTTCGGGAGATGAACTGGAGTAGGGATGAAGAGATAGAGTACGCCATGAAGAAAAATCTGCCGATAGAGGTGAAGGAGAGCAGGTTTAGCATAGATGAAAACCTTTGGGGAAGATCGATAAGCGGGGCGGAGCTTGAAGATCCCTGGAGAGAACCGC
>CAYNFG010000018.1:16470-18738 GCA_964396455.1 uncultured Nitrososphaeria archaeon
TAGAATTTGAGTCTGGGGTCCCGGTAGCCGTTAATGGGGAGAAGATGCCTCTGAGGAAGATCATCGAGCTACTAAATCAGAAGATTGGAGCCTACGGCTATGGGATAATAGACCATATCGAGGATAGGGTGATAGGGCTTAAGAGTAGGGAGGTTTACGAGGCTCCGGCAGCCCTAGCGTTAATCAAAGCCCATGCGGACCTCGAGAAGATGATCTTGGTCGGCAGGTGTATAAAGTTCAAGACCTTAGCCGAGAGAGAGTGGGTAGACCTGGTATATTCCGGGCTATGGCATCATCCACTTAGAAAAGCTCTAGACAGGTTCGTTGACGAGCTTGAGAAGGATGTAAATGGGGAGGTTAAGATAACTTTGGAGAAGGGCTCGATGAGGATTACGGGTAGGAAGGCTGAGAAAAGCCTTTACGTAAAGAAGCTGATAACTTACTCATCCGAGAGCATATTCGATCAAAAGGATAGCGAGGGATTCTCAAGAATATGGAGCATGGAGGTAAGGCTCCAGAGGCTCCTAGAAAAATTTAACAAGGATTTGCAAGAAGATTAATTGACTCTAGAGAGGTCAAGCGATCATAGGGAAGAGAGATGGGAGGTGGATGATGAATTGAATAGGGATCAGTTATTGGGTGGCCTCTTACTCGCGGTCTCGATAATCGTGATAATAGTCTATGGCTGGATACTATTCTTCACTCAATGGTCAATTCTCCTGATGCAGATAACGGCGTTTATAGCGGTCGCGGGGATCCTGGGAATTTTGGCCTGGATAGGCTATACCTTGGCGACGACTCCTCCTCCAAAGCCTATCGAGGAGGTTGAGAAGGAGATAGAGGAAGAGCTTAAGAAGGTTGAGGAGTCGGAGGGATCCGAAGACCAGACGACGTAACGGCCTTTCATCGAGCAAGCTCCTTAATCATGCTCGAGATTATCTTGGCAGCCTTAACTATATCCTCGATGGAAATCTTCTCGGAGCATGTATGGGCAAGCCTGGAGTCTCCCGGCCCGAATGCCGCTATATCCCTACTAATCCTCGCTAGGACGTTCATATCGCTGGTCCCGGTCTTCCGAACTATCCTAGGCTTAACCCCATTTCTAAGACATCCTCTGATCAAGGCTCTCCCGATTCTGGTATTCAGCTTGACCTCTATCGGCGGCGTCTCATCTATCAGCTTAAGCTCCACATCATATTTCCTCGAAAGCTCCAGAACCTCCTCTAGTATCGAGTTCGGCTCATATGGTCTTGGAAATCTGATATTCACGTATGCTCTAGCGTTCTCCGGCAGCTTGCTCGGCCAATCGCCTGAATTCAGCATGGTGATCGCGGAGGTTACGTCTTCATAGCTAGACCCCTTATACCTTGATCTTAGCTCGAATAGGAAGTCGAGTAGCTTATCCAGCGCCGACTCGCCGATGTAGGGGGCTGAGCTATGGCCTCCCCTAGCCTGAGCAAGGGCCTCGAAGGTTATGCTCCCTCTATATGCTATCGCTATTCCGAGGTTCGTCGGCTCTCCAACTAGGATGTAATCGGCCTTAAACCCTCTTCCAACCAGATGCTTTGCGCCAAGGCCGTCAAGCTCCTCTCTTACAAGCCCTCCGACAACTATCCTAAGACCTGGATCCTCCTCTATAGCGATACCGGCTCCGAGAATATAGGATAGGAGTGGTCCTTTAGCATCTACGGCGCCTCTCCCGCTAGCAACGGCGCCGTCGTAGGATACTTCGAGCGCTCCGGGAACTGTATCGAGATGACTTGCTAGAAGAAGTGTAGGACCCTTACCATAGGATGCGAAGAAGTTTCCAACCTCATCGATATAGCATTCCTGGAATCCGATCTCGCTGCAGACTTCCTGTAGGGTTTTATGGAGCTTTGACTCGCTTCCTGGAGGGGTATAGACTTCCAGAAGCCTTATAAGCGTCTTCGCCACCCAATCCCTATCCATCTCTTCTAGCCTCCGCCGTTATAGACGCCATCACCTTTTAATGATAGATGATTTCATCGCCTGGAGTATCTTGCTGAGCTTTTCTTCGAGTAGCTGGATGTCTTCCCTCCCTATCATATAGGGTGGCAGTAGCCTTACAACCGTTAATCCCGCTCTTAAAGCGAGTATCCCCTCCTCCTGTAATCTCTGGATTACCGGCGTGGGGTTCGTTCTCAGCTCTATCCCTGTCATTAAGCCTAACCCCTTTACACCCCGCGCTATTCCGCGATTCTCCTCCACGATTTTCTCCAGCGTACGCCTAAGCTCCTCGCCTGCGCT
>CAYNFG010000019.1:0-18124 GCA_964396455.1 uncultured Nitrososphaeria archaeon
AGGCAGTAGGCATGTAAGATCCCCATTCTCGCATCCGATGCCGAGGCATTACTTGCTCCAAATTTCGAGGCATTTCTATAGGTGAATGAGCCGTAGCCCTGAGGCCACTTCCTGAACCTGTAAAACCGGGTATCATAGGCGTCATAGACCTGGCCCAGGATTTCTCCATCGGCATTCAGGAACTGGGCTGAAATACTGCCAGCTACGGTAGTCGTTTCTTGGAGATAATATTCCTCGCCTCCTATGGCTGATATGCTCGGCTCGGGGTCAACGTATTTACGAACGCGGATGTCGTCCCAATATCTGTAGTTACCCGGATAATGCGTTGATACGAGGCCGACGTAAACCGGGTTTATGCTTAGGTCTAGGTTCGAGTAATCGCCTAGATCCCATGCAATGCCATCGACCTCCATCTCAAACGCGTTCTCCGCTCCATCCCATCTCCTGACTATTTTTACATCGTGCCATTCATCCAGCGTTATCTTGTCAGGGCCATAGGCATTAGGTTCCTTTTGAGTTGTGTTAATCCATTCTCTGATCCCGCTTCTACGAGAATTGCATTCAATATAGTATCCGTGATTCGACTGTCCTATGTAGAAGCCGCCCCAAGGATTCTCCGCCCCGCCTTTATGGACAAAAGTTTTAGCCTCCAAAACGAAGCCGTAGTCGAAGCCTACCGCGTTCTCAATTAAGACGGCATATCCCTGATCCACGTATTGGTCTTCCATGCGTTGGTTTTGCTCGACAAAGTTGTGGGAGCTTGGATCCATAACATCCGCCTTAACCCAGTAACTAGCCATATCATCATCGTTAAAATCATCGTAGAAGTCGAAGACCTGATGAGGGGCGCCGTCATAAACCGCGCCCAAATTGCCGTAGTAAATATAGATGTCCGCAGCCCCGTTAGCAGGAATGCTCGGAACCTTAACCCAGAATACCGCATAATCTGAATCAACCTTCTCCTCCATCCAATAGGCTAGAAGACCGCCATCCGCATCCGCGAATCGAATATCTCCGAAGTCGGTCTTGCATTTACCGTTCAGGTAAATATCCGAGCCTGAATCAGTTCCAGAACCATAATGGATTACGAGCTTGATCTGGTAATCTGTTAAATTTTGTCCGGCGTTTTCCCGAATCGTAATCTTCTTACGATAACTCCAATCGGTAAGCGATGAAGGCCAATCCTCCGAAGAACCCGGAACAGTTTTCTCACCCTTCTCGGCCATCCACTCGGCTTTTATCCAGTTGATGAAGAGCTGGCTTGGAGGCAGTACCCGAGCCTCGAAGCTACCCTCAGTAGCCCCGGATACCAGCTCAACCTCCCCATTCGAGTTCAGGATGACGTTCTGGGCGTTATAGAATGTGATCGGAGGCTTATTCACGTAAATCACATGCTTCTGATCCGCCTGAATTCGAGCGATCTTATCTAAGCTATATGCGAGGGTGGAGGTCTGCTCGGGAAGGGTCATAGCCCTCCCAAACCTGGCAGCCACATCCCCGCCAATCTGCTCGGCTAAGAACTCTTCATAAAGCTGCTGCCTACCTCCGAGAATCAATTTGACTTTGAGGGATTTGAGATCATATTCTATCCCAAAGACTATCATATCCTCTGATAGCCCGAGCTTCGGCAAGTCGGCTCTAACGGTATCTCCTAGATCTATTCCAAGGTCTTCAAAGTCTTCTAAAGCCATTATGATCTCTAGTTGGCGGCCATAATCCTTGCTTAGGTTTAATCTCATCCTAGCCCTTCTCTCCGCCTCACCCCTATCCGTTAGAAATGGATCATGGACCGTCAATGGGAGGTCTCCCGAGCCATCGCTTACATCCGCCAGGACCTGCCCTCCGGCTCCGATGTAGATTATGCGGTTTCTAAGCTCCCATCTATCCTCAACGTATTGGGCGGCTAGAGTTAGGTTTTCCGTTATCGTTGCCTTCACCTCTCCAGAAGCCCTCGGCTTGAAGTAGAGCATTTTTCCAGGCTTCATTCGAAGCCAGTAATTAATCCCCCTAGCGATGGATCGCATTATCTTTAGAGCTGGCTGGTTCTCGATCTTCCAGGGGGCTAGCAGGTCTTCTCCATCATCAACGTTAGATACATCTACGCCTGGCTCAAGCGATGCTAGATCGCGAATTATCTCTCCAGCCTTTACTCCGGGCTGGTAGAGCCTATAGACTAGATGCCGCTCGTATCTGATTAGGTGGGTGTATGCCGTTATATCGCATTCGATTCTCTCTTCTTGAGCTAGCTTCCGCTCATACACGACCCCCTCGAAGAGCGTTCTGCCATCCCTCTCAATCCTAACATCATTTCCGGTCTTAAGATAATCGAGCTGCCATGAGGGATTATCCAGGACTAGATTTATGGAGGCCTGCTCTAGATCTCGGGCTTTCAGATCATGTCTAAGCCTATTGCAGCATGCTGTGGCATCCCAGTAATCCTCCGCCGACTTGAAGAATAGTATCCTGAGCATAGCTTACATCACCATCCTCATCCTACGCTTAAGCTCGAGAGCTATCGCCTCGGCAAGTTCTCGCGGATCTGAGGATCCTAGGACGCCTACATTCACGCTTATATTGATCTGCGGAGGATATAGGCTGCTCCTCCTAAACCATTCGGCGACGGGGCGTGGTAGAACCATCTCTCCGCGGTGGAGTCTCGCGATATAGCCTGTGTAGGGGATTTTCCAAGCTCCTAGTTGGAGGTTTTTAGGTCTTCGGCCTTCCTCCCTCTCCTCCTTGATAGTCTTTACGATTATTTCTCTGATGGTGTAGGATACCTCCATTCCATCGAGCTTATTCAGCTTCGAGATGAGCTCATCGACTCTAGAAATGTTTCCTCTAATCGCCTGCTCGGTTGCTTGGAGCGATTTTATCAGGATCGCGTTAAGGGATCCTGAAACGTTTTTAACGCTTACCCCGAGCTTCTCGAGTATATTGACGAATTCTTGATGGGTTATCACGCCATCTTGAGCTGCTTGGATCAGGCTTGTCAGCGTATTGAGAAGCTGGTCTCCGGCCGTCTTCGCTCCAAGCTGGTATAGCTGGACCGCCTGCTGGATTAACCCATAGCTCTGCATTACGTAGTTTAGGGTTTGCTGGATCGCTATCAGCCGAAGCTTACTCTCCTCAGCCTCCTTGGATAGCTGGACATCGTATCCTAGGGCTTGGGATACCGCTAGGGTAACATCATAGAAGTTTAATCCGAGCGTAACCGCGCGGCCGAAGACGTCTAGGCTCGTGCTAAGCGAGTTTAGGGAAAGGCTTAGCGATGATATCTTCTGCTGGAGCAGGTCTAGTGCCTGGCCCCCGACCTCGGCAGACTTGGAAGCCGCCTCGCCGATCTTGGATAGCTGGGCTGGAGCGTTTACGCCCGCCGCGGTTGCTCGATCTATAAGCTCTTGTATCTCCTGGGTCATTAGCCCGAGGCTTTCCGCTATCCTTAATGCCTCCTGCTCGGTTATCCTGCCCATCTCAAGGTATGCGATGATCCATTTTCCGGCCTGCTCCTCGGTGATTCTTCCAAGCCTTAGCTGGATCTCGATAGCAGATTCCAAGTTTCCTGCTACATCGCCGGTGTAGTGTGCTATTATTCCATGCCATGCTGCGAAGGCTGTCTCGATGGCTGGCAGGAATACGCTTCCGAGATAGGTCGTGATCCTGGATAATGATTCTCCTATCCTACGCTGCATTCTATCGACCTCGGCGCTCATGGCCGCGAATCTGCCTTGAGTCGTTTCGAGCCAGTGCTTATACGCCTCCCAGGTCGATCCCTGCCGGCCGATCTCCTCCCTGAGCTCCTCGAAGCTCTCGGTCATCTGCATGAAGGTTGCAAGCGTTTTGACCGCTCGGACATCGACTCCCTTAAGCTTTTCTTGAAGCTCCTCAAAATCTCCTCCAAGGCTTCTAGCAACCTCTATAACATCTAGGATTATCTCGTTAGCATCCCTCAGGCTTCCATTCAGATCTCTAATCGGCACACCGAGCTTCCCAGCGATCTCGTAGAGATCCATCAGGAATCTGTTTAGATGGGTTCCGGCCTCCTGCGCCGATCCGAATCTACGCTCTAGGATTACGAGCCAAGTTACGGCATCTTCTAGGCTTAGGCCCATGGCTCTGGCGGTTGCACCGCAGTTTGCCAAGCCTTGAGCGAAGTCGTTCGCAGCCCCTATGCCGAGCCGCGAGGCATTTACGAGCGTATCGACGACCCTGATGGCCTGGGATCCGCTTATCCCGAACTGAGCCATGACTTGGACGAGGTTATTTCCGGCGGTTGCGAAGTCTGTTGCCTCGAGCCTAGCCATCTGGACTACTGCTCCGAGGGCGTTTATCGCATCCCTGCCGCTCAACCCAGCCTTAACCAAGGCTTCCAGAGCCTGGAGAGCCTCGTTAGCCGAGACCGCGAATTCTCTAGAGGCGGCGGATGCCGCGATCCTATAAGCCTCGGCCAGCGTCCGTATATCTTGGCCTGCTTCCCGGGTTAATGCTGCGAGCTTAAGCGCCTCGGCCTCGAACTCCGCGAAGGCGTGGATGCTCTCTCTTATCCCGCTCGATATCTCGTCTAGGATATTGAATCCTATAAGCCCGGCGATCACTCCTCCCGCGATCTCTCCGACCTTCTTAAGCCTCGATGCTAGCTGGCTAAAGCTCTTGGAAGCATTCTCAACCTCTGCTGATGTTCTGGCAATACTCCTACTAACATTCCTCAGGGCTGAGGAGGTTTTATCAACGCCCTCGATAACAACCCTGACCAGGTAGTCTCGGCTAGCCATAGCTCATCACCCGATATAGAGCCTCCTCCTCCTCTGACCTGGGCTAAGCCTCCTATCTCTACCCCGCTTGATACGCCCAGCAACGCCGCCAACCCTATCAGCTAGGCCGCCCAGCTCGAGGAATGCGAGGTCGAAAACCCATGCCGCCGGACCATGATAGCCTAGTAGCATGCTTGGAGGAACCCCCAATATGAGGCAGATCTCGCTTAACGCCCCTCCATAGATTCTGTGAAAAAACCCGCAGCCCTAATAGCCCGCCTAATCTCCTCGCTAACCTCTGCGATCAGCTTGAAGACTAGCTCGAGCCAGTGCTCTTGCCGGGGCTTCGGCTCGATGAACTTGCTAAGCTCCTCCATAGCCGTCTTTAGATCATCGGAAGCCTGCTTAGCGCTACTAGCGCTCTGGGGAATCCCGGCCAACCCGTTTCCGATAAGGTTTAGATAGGGTATTAGGTAGGCTGGGAGATCGACGAGATACTCGATGTCTCCGACCTTAATCTTCAACGCCAAGGCTGGGATCCTCCTAGTAGCCGGATACCTGATTCGTTAGAGTGATCTTCAGGATGGGGCTGTTAGACGGCTTTATGGCTACGAAGTCTATGCTTTGGACTAGCTGCTCGGATCCCGAGATCTCGCAGCTCCAAGCGGAATAGACTATTCTCGGGAGCTCTATCTCGAGCCTATTCCTATAGCCTGCCTCGATCTCGTCTCCGGTCAGGGTTATCTTTATCGAGGCTTCTTCATCGTTAAGGAATCTATCCAGATGGGATCTATCGGAGAATTTCACATCCATGCTTCCCGTGATCTCGAGCTCGCCTAGCTCGTGTCTCGTGAGGTATCTAGATCCTATGACGTGATGATCGGTTGATGGATTATTGTTTATCTCGAGGCTTAGTGCTTGGAGCTCTGCTTGGGCATCGTTTATCGTTATGGATGCATCTCCCGAGTGCCATGGCCTCGTGGCCGGGAGGCTCGGAGTCAGCATGCTCGATGATTCCTCTCTCTGGCCTAGAATGCTGGCGGTGGCCGAGGCATATTCGCCTGGAGCCAGCTCGAGCTTAAGCGATTCGAGGATCGTCGAGATTATCCTTCTAGCGGAGGCCTCCGATCCTATCTCGAGTGTATAGGTTGGAGGCGTCTCCCCGATCTCGCAGGGAGTAAATATGTGCTCATAGACTGTTGGAGCGTTGCTGGAGTCGGGTTGGCTTGTCTCGACCTCTCCGAGGAGCATTAGGAGTAGGTCTCCGATTGTTTCAGGCTCTACCTCCAGCTCCACCTCGCCTGTCACGACAACGTTCCCCGGAGCCTTATCCAACGGAAATCTCGATGCTACGGATCTACGCAGGATCGGCTCCTTCTCGCATGAAACATCTATTCTAAGCGGATCGACGAATCTAGAGGGGCTTACCGGCTCTCCAAACGCCTCCTCCCTACCAAATCCGAGGTATCTGGTCATCTCGGCAGCGATGATCATTCGCAGAGTATTTTTCGCATCCTAGAGCTGTTTGAAGATCTTATCCACGATAGCCTTCAGGTCTCCCGACGTATTCGATAACGCTGATGCCAGAATCCTATGAGGCTTTAAACCCGGATGCCTGACATATCTAGCATATACGATCTCTCCGGCGAGCTCGAATCTTAGTGCCCTCGCATTCCTCGCCCGGATGATATGAGGCCTCGTCCCGAATTCTAGGTATGGGGCATAGGGTGCTCCAGCCCCGCCCATAGCGATCTCATAGCCCGATCTAGCGCTCTTGATTCTGATGCTTCTCCTAAGCCTTCCAGTCTTTCTAGGGGCGAGCCTAACCGCCTCCAGATACACTGCTTTCGCATAGGTTCTCGAGATAGATCTAGCGAGGCTGCCTAGTCTTTTAAGGAAGCTCGTTAAAGCGTTTAATCCCTCGAGCCTCATGCCTCGACCAAAACTTCTACTAGGAGGTAGATTCTATGACCATATGCCTTGCCTGAGGGGGCCTCGATCCGCTCAAAGCCTATCGGCCTCGCATCCTTCACCAAGCCTCCCAGGCTTCTATCATTCATTATCTCCGAGTATATCCTCCACATTATCCGCTTAACCTGCTCATAGGCTATCCGTGGATCTCCGCTGACCGCATCGATAACGTATTCGAATCTCCAGCTATGCATCCTCCTACCACCTATCGTAACATCCCTCATCTCGCCATCCCTTATCCAGATGAAGACTCTAGGAGACTTGAACCCCCTCTCGAGGGAGGGCTCCGAGACCGATACCTCCTCAACACCCTCAACTCCCTCAGCTATCGATAGGAGAACATTCTCAACCTTATCGAAAAGCTCCTCTATGCTCATCGTGTCGAGACCGCTCTCTGCGAATTTTACGCATCGATGCGTAAAATCCTCATCATAGTGATCGGGTTCTCGATGAGTATAGAGGTCCTAGGCTGGGCCAACGGCATCCTAAGGATTAAGGGGATTCTGACGTCCGCTAGGGTTAGCAGGAATGATAGGCTATATCTCCCGGAGGAGCTTAGGAGGATGGTCGAGGAGCTTAACGGCAGGGAGGTTCCGGTCTACTGGGAGCACGTCTCCGCCCAGAACGCCATCGGCAAGGCTAGAGTGTATTGGGATGAGGTGAATAAGGCGATCCGATACGAGGCCGAGATCTTCGACGAGGAGGCCGCCGAGAAGATTCGAAGCGGATTGGTCAAGCATGTAAGCCTCGGAGCAGACTACGAGCGGATAGACCTGGTGGATGGCGTCGTGATCCCGAGAAACCTCCACCTACGGGAGATATCTCTCGTGGCCGTTCCAGGGATACCGGAGGCTAGTATAGAGCTGGTCGAGCCTATCAAGCTTAAGGCCGTCGAGCGGGCGGTCCAGCTCCACGAAACGGACCTCGCCCCCCTAGACCGGTCATGGGATAAGAATCGAGCAATAGCCTCCCTAAGGAAATGGGCTAGCAGAGATGGAAGCGGCAGGAAAGAGACGATCGACTGGGCGAAGTATAGGCTAGGATTCGCATGGTATGATGAAAAGAATCCTGAAAGCTTCGAGAGCTACAAGCTCCCACACCACGAAGTGCTCAACGGAAAATTATGCACCGTATGGAGAGGAGTCGCAGCAGCTATGGCAGCGCTCTTCGGAGCAAGAGGAGGGGTGAAGATCCCGGAGGAGGATAAGCCAAGCGTCTATAGGCATCTCGCAGCCCACTATAAGCAGTTTGGGAAAACGCCTCCAAGCCTCGATAAGCTGATCGAGCTATCAAAGATCGAGGAACCCATACGAAGCCTCAGGATCCTAGAATATGTTGGGCTGGCGGATGAGGTGCAGGATCTGCTGAAGACTATTGTGAGCGAATCTTATACGAAATATTCTCGGGGCGAGGATGCTCCAGGCATGGAGGCGAAGGAAGAGAAGAAGGAGCTTATAGTTGAGAGGTTGGATCAGGAGCCTAGAACCTTCAACGAGCTTTGTAGGCTTATCGGAAGGAAGATTGCTGAGAGCGTTAAGCTGAAGGCGAGGGAGGCCGTAACCGGGACAGCCGACCAGCCTGTAACCCACGCCATGCCGCTCTTCAGAATTCCAGCCGGAGCGCCGCTCGGATTAAGGGCTTTCGGAGAGATCGTCGCCCTGGAACGCGGCGAGAAGACCGCGACCCTACCGATTATAAGCTCGATAACCTTTAGCCAGCTTACTCCCGGAAGCGAGCCTCCAGAATCATCCCAGACCATAAGCTTCGTTGAGGTCGAGCCAGCGGAATACGGCGCAATCCAGAGCTTCACCTATGTTGATGCCGAGCGGATGACCGAGGATCTCGGAGCCGTGATAGCGAGATGCTTCGCGGAGGCGGCCCAGCTAAGCTCGGACGATGTAATCCTAGGCGAGCTAGATGCATCCGCTGGAACTACGATAACGCCGGGAGGGAAGAGCGAGGCGGATCTAACCTCGGCAGACATCTTCACGAGCGATCTAATACTCTCGGCCCTAACCCAGCTGAGGAATAACAACGTCGGCTTCGCTCCAGGAGACCTAGTCCTAGTCCTGCATCCGAAGCAGTATGAAGACCTGCTGAAGGAGGATTACGTTAAGACGGCGATGCAGTTCGGAACATTCGACCCGCAGACCGGGGTCATCGCGAGGCTCTTCGGAGTAGATATCTTCGTAAGCCCGAGAGTTAAAACCGGGACTGGAGCCGATACGACAACCTACCACGCGATACTCTTCAAGAAGAGGGACGCTTTCATAATGGCCGTGAGCAGAGATCTTCTAATCGAGACGTTTAGAGACGTTAAGGCTCGGAAAGTCTATGTCGCCGGAAGCCACTGCATAGCGGCCAAGGCGAAGTGGGATAAGGCGATAGTAAAGATCATCACGGCGTAGGTGAGTAGGGCTTGAAGCCTGGAGAAGACCTCACGATAAGAGAGCTGGACATACGCGAGATATACTCGGCTCTAATCAGGATCGAGCAGAGGCTAAACGACCTCGACAGGTATCTCCACGAGAAGCTGGAATACCTTGATCGGAGGATAACCGCTGCCACGGCGAGAAGATAAGAGGATGCTCGGAAAGCTGATAGCATTATCCCTCCTCCTAATCTCCCTCCTTTTTATCTCCAAGGCTTTATCCAAGTTTCTGGAGTATGGCGGCGAGATAAGCTCAACAGTCCTAGAAGTGGTTCTCGCGGTATATGCGATATTGTTCTCCCTCCTCATATTCATGATAGTCTTGGAGAGGTATCGAGGAGATGGCGAGGAAGAGCTTGGAACGGTATTTGATTAGCGTTTTAACCTATCTCATCCGCGACCTCGAAGCCAGGCTCGTCAGGATCGAGTGCAGGCTGGATGCATTAGATTCGAGGATTGGTGAGCTGAAGGAGGATATGCGAAAAATCCTAGAAAGGGATAGGGGTCGTAGGTGGCCGATATGACCTATGCGAGCATCTCGGATGTGAAGTGGTGGCTTAAGCATCCGCAAGATGATACGAGCTTGGATGATGAGATAAGCAGCGTCCTAGAATCCGTTGATGCGGAGATAAACGACCTCCTCTCAGAGTATGCTGAGACTCCCATATCCGATCAGAGCCTAGTAGAGATTTTGGCAGATATCGAGGCTCAGTGGGTTGCCGGGTTGATCAGGCAGAGGAGGAGCGTGGATCAGCATGAGGAGGATATCTACGTCCAGGTCGCGAAGAGGAGGCTTGAAAAGCTCATCGAGAGAAGATTCAAGTTCTTCGACATCGCATAGGCAGGAGCTTAGAAGGCTTCTAGAAGACCCATCGCTCTTCTCGCGGATAATCCTCGGATTCAAGCCATACCCATATCAAGCCGAATTCCTGAATGATCCAGGTAAGCGTATCATCGTCTGCTCCGGGAGGCAGGCCGGCAAATCGACCTCAGCAGCGGTCAAGACCATACACTTCGCGGCAACCCACTCGGACTCCACGTCCCTCATAGTCTCCGCCACCCTAAGGCAGAGCATGCTCCTCTTCGAGAAGATAGCCGGCTTCATCGAGTCAAGCATCCTAAGATATAGCGTAAGGCGGAAGACGAGAAACCGGATAATCCTAGAGAATGGCAGCAGGATAATAGCCCTACCATCCGGGAGCGGGGACACTATCAGAGGATACACCGCTGATCTAATAGTCTTAGACGAGGCCGCATTCATCCCGGAGAAGATTATCGCGAACGTCGTTCTACCGATGATAGCCGCGACAAACGGCTACTGCTGGCTCCTATCAACCCCCTGGGATAAAAACCACATATTCTATAGGATCTGGTGCGGAGAATACGAGGGCTGGAGAAGATATTATTGGCCGTCCAGGCTAAACCCAAGGATCGGAGAAGCCTTCCTAAGAGAGCAGCGTAAGCTCATAGGAGAAGAGCGCTTCCTAGTAGAGTATGAAGCCCGCTTCCTAGACGATAGATCGAGCTTCTTCCCCATGACCCTGCTGAGGAGATGCATCCAAGACTATGAGCCAAGCATCGAGGAGGGAGCGGTATATGGATATGATCCGGGTGGTAGGGAGAGCCTGGCAGCGCTCGTCGGAGTAAAATATCATCCCGAGAACAGGCGGTGGAAGGTAATCTACTGGAGGGCTGAGAGATGTGAAAGCTATACGGACTTCGATGCGTTAATCCACGACATCCATAGAAGGGCGCCGATGGAGGCCATAGTAGTCGATGAGACGGGGATAGGCGGGCCGATAGCAGAGCATCTAAGAGAGCTGGGGCTACCAGTAGTCGGGGTAGTCTTAACGGAGCAGGTTAAGGAGGAGATCTTCGGAAGATTGAAGCTCATGCTGGAGAGAGGCGAGCTAATACTGCCGAACGATACGCAGCTTCTAAGCCATCTAAACTGCATCCAATATGAGAGGACTTGGAGAGGAGGATTCAGATTCACCCATAGACCCGGAACCTACGATGATCTAGCATACGCCCTCGCCCTAGCATTATATCATAGACCCGCTAGAAGCTTCCTCCTATAGCCTCCTCATTTCTCGCGGAGAAGAGGCTTAATATCCCTGGGCATGAACGGGACCCTGCCCTCGACAACCTGCATAACGCATTCCCGGATGAACCAGCTCCTACTATACCCATTCCTCCTACAATACCTCTCGATCTCTAAAGCGTCCTCGACATCGCAGCTGAACGTTATGATTGTCGTAACCATCTCCGAGATGATAAGATCATTCGCCTAGGATATAATGATGCTTCACGGTGTCCATTCCGCCGAAAGTGTAACCTGCTATTAAGAATCTCAACAAAATATGCGCGTGAAGCCTATTTTCGCATGGGCCATAAGGATTGTAGGGGTTTATGCGAGCTTCTTCCAGACGTTCTTCATAGACCTTGGTGGAAGCCTAAGCAGATCCGATATCTCTATTGTCCGTCCTGCAAGGCATCGTTCCCGGATCTTAAGATCTATTATAAGCTGGATTCGAAGCGGAGGAAGACCTGTATATGCTGCGGGACTACCCTGAGGACTATTCCGAGGAGGTCGAAGAGGTGGAAGGAGTCAGCGATTTACAAGCGTGTTGAGGATTTGGCCGAATCCCCCTCCGGCCAGGAAAATGAAGAGCTTCTCCGCCGCCTCATCCTCGCCAAAAACGATGAGAGCTATGGACGTGATGGTGATGAGGATTAGGATTAGGGCTGCCCAATCGCTTCTACCCCACTTGATTTGATTTCTCCGCTTTACGACGAATCCGGCGCGTTTAATCTTCCGCCGCATCCCGCTTCACCCCAAACCTCTTTATCGCTCTCCCGTGAAGCCTGTGAAATCTATGGGAGATCAAGGGCTTTTTCTGAGCCTCCCGTCCAGCAGATCTGCTTACGTCCTTGACGAGCGAGACGGGGATTATGGCGAGCTTATGGCCCTTATCATCCTGCCCTATCCAGAGGACGAGGTAATCCATTAGCCTACCGCTCCGAATCCCGAGATATCTTCCAACATTCCTCATCGGGGTATCCAGATGCTCGGGCTTAAGATCTCTAAGCATCTTCTCGGTTACCCGCTCATAGATGCATGCATCGCCCCAAAGAACCTCGACGTACTCCCCCGGCCTAATCGATCTAAGCTTCTCCAGGATCCTACTCATCTTCTCCACCTCCTAGAAGGGTGAGCTTAATCCTCCTAACCTCATCCAGAATAGACTCCAAGATCATTCTAAGCCTAGACGATCCACCTCCAATCCTCCTCACAGCCCTCATAGCCTGCTTATCCAGCTCATCCTCCTCCCTAAGCATGGACAAGATCCTAGTGAGATCCCGCTCCCTCTCCTCAAGCTCTAAAACACCTCGATAGCTTAGGATAAGCCTAGCAATCCTCGTTAAGGCATCAATCTGCCTAACCAGCTGGTTGGCTGAGATCTTTCCAAGCGAGGAATCTATCTTCTTCGAGAGAAGCCCATACTTCCTAACGAGGTCTTCGAGTATCTCGCCAACCTTACCCCGAGCCGACATCGGGAAGACCGTGCGAGGATTACGAATTTTACGCATCGATGCGTAAAATTCTCTTCTAGATCGAGTCTGGTCGATGGGCATCATAGGCAGGATCTTGGAGAGGCTCGGCTTTAAGGCGAGGGAGGGGTTTCTCGAGGGATCGGGCTCGGCAGGCTACAGCGGCTCGACGATTATTCCGGGAAACATCTTTAGGCGGAGGCTTGAATGCTTCCTAAAGGATCCCGACACGTATACCGCGGTCCTCTCCCTAACATCGCTCGTAGTTGGATCGGGATTCCACGTCTCCGGCAGGGATGATGCCGTCAAGATCGTGGACGAGTTCAATTATAGGGTTGGGATGGATCAGGTGTTATTCAAGGCGATATCAGAGATGCTCTGGTCCGGGAATAGCTTCTGGCTCAAGATCTATGATTCCGGGAGGCTCGTCGGGCTAAGGCATATACCATTAACCATGATATCCGCGATACATCGAGACGATTACGAGATCAGGTTTCTCGAAGTCCAGACCCTAAGCGGCGGCATCCTGAAGATAGACTTCGAGAAGATAGCCCACTTCTACTTCATCAAGCATGGGGGCGAGGTCTTGGGATCGCCGATTAATAGGCCGCTTCTCGAATCCAGGACGATTTACGATCCGGATCGCGGGGCGGTTCACGAGCTGCCGAGCTATTATGATATCAAGTGGGGGATGGAGTGGGCTATGTGGAAGGTCTTGATGAAGTATCCGCCTAGGCATATCTACCAGTTCCCGAGGATCGGGGGCGAGGCTCAGAGGGAGTATGCCGAGAAGATTAAGCGGATGCTACCCGGCGAGGATATCATAACGAACCAGGAGATCAAGGTGATCGAGGTTAAGATGGATCCGAGGGCTAGGTTCGACGCATACGTCGAGTATCTCGATAACAAGGTGACCATAGGGTTGATGAACTCCATCCTCAGGCTCTTCACGAAGCCCGGCTTCACGGAGGCGAGCGCCCGGGAGGCGAATAGGATTCAGGCGAACATAGTTGCGGCGATCCAGCGAGCAGTTAAGCGGGTGGTGGAGAGGGAGATCTACGACCCGCTTCTAAGAAGCTATGACATAGATCCGATCGAGGCCGAGATCCGGTTTAACTGGGGGATCCCCGAGAAGCCTAGGATCACGCTTGAGGATGTTCAACGATTCTATACGACTCCGCCTCATGTCGAGCCAGCCCTCACGAGGGAGGAGGTTAGAAGAATTCTGAGAAGCCTTGGATTCCCCCTGATAAGCGAGGAGCTGCGAGAAGATTGGAGGATCATAGAATCCGAGAGGGAGATAGTGGTTCAGCTGAAGAATCCCGAGAAGGTTAAGCCCGAATCGGTGAGAGACATCGTGATAGATCCGGATAGGGGGATTCGATTAACCTTCTATGAGGCGGATAATGGGTTGGAGATCTTGGCGGCGATCTTCGATAAAAACAGGTGGCGGGATCCGGAGGAGGCGGAGAACTGGCTGAGGGAGAATCTGGATGCGATCAAGCTCTATTTCAACGCTAATGGGGGGAGAGGTTCTCCATGACGCTGGAGAAGCTTATCCTAGGCTTCATCGGGGGAGCAGCCTACGCCCTGATAGCTCTTCTGAAAAGCAGCCTAAGCGGAGAACCCTTCGAGACGAGGAAGTTCCTCAAGACGATAATCCTCGCCGGGATACTAGCATCCCTCAACAGCCTTCTAGGAGCCGAGAGCCTATCGGATGCAGATCTACTGCTCAGGGGAGCCGGGGAGACGGTCCTACTTGATAAGGCTCTCAAAAGCCTGGAGAAAATCTTGGAGAAGCTAGCTCGTGGTGGAAGATGGTTAGGCTGAGGATAGGATTCTCGGAGGCCGAGAAGCAGGCGCTGCTCAAAATCCGAGTCGATAAGGAGTTTAAGACGAGGAGCAGGATCACTAAGCGAACGCTAGAGGTCGCGAAAGCGTTTGGGATCGGCGTGGATGAAGAGAAGACGTTTACGGTCTTTAGGGATTTTGAGGTCGATATAGAGCCCGGCCACGTAGTCTATATCGTTGGCGAAAGCGGATCCGGCAAAAGCATACTCCTAAGAGCTCTTGCCAGAGAGCTTTCAAAGCATAAGGAGTTCGGGGGCGTAATAGCGGATTGGAGGATCGAGATAAATCCGAACGAGATACTGATTCACGGGGTTGGCCGAGACCACGCAGAGGCCATGAGGATCCTAAGCATGGTGGGGCTTAACGAGGCATACCTCTTCCTAAGAAGATATAGGGAGCTTAGCGATGGCCAAAAATACCGCTATAAGCTCGCCAAGGCATTCTGGAGCGGAAAGAAGACGATAATCTTCGACGAATTCTGCTCAACCCTAGACCGAGTAACCGCTAAGATAGTCGCCTACCTCGCGCAGAAATTCTGCCGAAAAACCGGTAGAACGCTTATAGTGGCAACAACCCATGAAGACCTCCTAGAAGACCTCAACCCAGACCTCGTGATCGAGAAGAGGTTCGGACCCTACGTGGAGGCGATCTCGCTAAAGCCCTCGCCTAGACCCTGCAGCATTCTACGCAGGATCAGGATAATGGAAGGCTCCTACGGGGATTATAAGATCCTAGCACCATTCCATTATATCGGGAGATCCGCCGGCTACATCAGGAGGATATTCAAGGCGGTCGCAGAACTCGACGATAGAGTCGAGCTCGCCGGAGTGATAGTCTATTCGCATCCATACCTCGAGGTCTCCGCTAGAAATATCGCCGTGCCAGAGCTAAAGCATTTGAGAAGAAGGCTTAGCCCGAGGGAATATGCCAAGTTCATCGACGAGAATTTTAGCAGGATCTCGAGGGTTATAGTCCATCCAAAGTATAGGGGGATAGGGGTTGGAACCATGCTCGTTAAGGAGACCATGAGGAAGGTTGGGACGGCATACGTGGAAGCACTCGCGGTCATGGCGAGATACAACCCCTTCTTCGAGAAAGCCGGAATGAAGAGAATAGAATACAGGTCGAAGCTGGAAGAGAGGATATCTAAAGCCCTCGTAGAACTCGAAGCCCTCGGGATAGATCCGAATCTAATAGGATCGAAGCGATACTTGGAGAAGGTCTTCTCTAGGATGGGTAGGCGGGAGCTTAAGCGTGCGGCCGAGCAGATCGAGAAGATCGCACAGGCCAAGCTTAGAGGCAAAAGAGTCTTGAATAGGGTTAGGCGGATGGAGGGCGATGCCTTGATCGATGTTCTGGCGGGATTGAGGGCGAAGCCGGAGTATTTCATCTGGAGAAATCCCGAGATCGAGATCCCCTCCATAGGAGGCGTAACCATAAGATGAACGATCCTCCACTTTCGCTAGAAAGGTGCCCGTTTTTCTGAAAGTGGATTTCATTTTCGCCCGAGTCTTCTACAACTATATCCTAGAGTTATCCACAATCTATCTGGGATGGCGGATTCGAGATATATGACCGTGAAGCTTAGGCTTCCGAGAAATCTCGTGAAGAGCCTCGATAGGGTTGCTAGGAGGAAGGGGGTTAAGAGGAGTAGGCTCGTCGCATCCCTCCTCGCAGACTGGCTCGAAGACTATGTCGAGGATAGGTTTGAGAGGTTCTCGATGAGATATGATCGGATAAACGTGATCGATAAGCTCCTCCAAGAGATCGTCCCCGTAACCATCGTTAAAGGAGAGCTATACTGCGAGTATTGCAAATCCTTCACATGCGGCCATACGAGGTATGCTAAGAAGGTGTATGCTAGGCGGAGGTCTATCCTAGACAGCCTCCTCGAGGAGGACTAGCCGAATAATCTTCTCTCAAGCGTTAAGAGCCTCCTTAACGCGAGCTTCCTCTCCTCGGCAGCTATATCAGCTCCCTCCAAGACGGTTTGCATGAATCGTATCGCCTCATCATAGGTCTTCCTCGAGACCGGATAGGGTACTCCATCCTTCCCGCCGACTGCGAAGGTAAATTTCACGGGATCCCTCCAATCTACCCTAGCCCCATAGATTAAGGCGGAGATCAAGGCGAGCGCGCGGATCGTCGACGGCCCGAACCCTCTAATCTCTATCAGCTCCTCATAATCTCTAGGCTTCACATCATACGCCTTCTTGACGGCTTTCCAGTCTATCCTGAGAGGCATCCTGAGCCTATCCGGAAGATTCTTTATCGGGGGCATGGATTCTCCAGAGATTATCGCTGTTAAGGTTTCCTGCCTTCTAGATACTAGGTTTATCAATCGTATTAGCTTGCTCGGGTTCTCCGCTACGAGGTCTACGGAGACCTTTCTCGCCTCCTCGCTCTCCCTTGAGACCATGTTTAGGACGCCCTTCTCCCTTCTCGATGATATTATTCCCGAGTGGGGTTCGACTACGAAGCTTTTGACGGCCTCGCCTATCCAGTGGTATCTTCTTGCGTAGCCTTTATCCGGGTTCATCCCCTGCTGGATTACAGCCCATTCGCCTTCCTCGGTGAAGATTATCGCGTGATGGTAGATTTGGTAGCCGTCTTGGAGGACCGCATTATCCACTTTCGCCGTAAGCCTGCTCGCTCTAATGAGCTTGAGAGCCTTATCCTCGTCAAGCCCCATCCTCATAAGCTGGTCGGGGATCC
The DNA here is from genome assembly GCA_964396455.1 of uncultured Nitrososphaeria archaeon. Classification (GTDB taxonomy): domain Archaea; phylum Thermoproteota; class Nitrososphaeria_A; order Caldarchaeales; family Wolframiiraptoraceae; genus Wolframiiraptor. Next base: position 17,272 of record CAYNFG010000019.1, read on the forward strand.
TCCTCCCCAGCATCCCCTTCCCGCCGGCGACCGCCACCCCATGCTCCCCGAGGCTCAGAGATTCTCGTAAAGCCCCGATAACCGTAGTCGTTAACCCGCTTGAATGCCAGTCGAAGCCTAGAACGCATCCAAAAGACTGGAACCAATACGGGTCTCCAAGCCTTCTTAGAAGCTCCCTCCGACCATAATCCTCGACTATAACCTTCACTATCGCCGAGGCTAGAGACTTCATCCTAGCCATAAGCCAGCCCGGAACCCTGCCATCATGAAGCGGTAGATCAGCTACCCCGGCTATCTTCACAAGCCTTCCTCAAGAAGAGTAGGAGAAGCCCGGGAATTTAATATTTGGTCTCATAAGGCAAGGTTTAAGAGTAGTTTAGGAGGGGTTTCGTTCGGCTGGTGGAAAGGGGATGATCCTATCAGGACTCCCGCTTACCGTTGTTCTCCTAGCAATCCTCTCCGGCGTTATAGGGATCATCGCCGCAATACTCCTCTACGCGGTCGTCCGGAAGTATCCTATGGGAAGTAGGCGGATGATAGAGATCTGGGAGGCGATTAGGGAAGGATCGAGAGCGTATATGAATAAGCAGCTTAAGACGATAATGCTATTCACCCTAGGGCTTGCGATAGCGATAGCCGCGATGATATACTTCATCTATACGCTGGCGATGAACGTCGAGCCGGGGATAGCCGCTAGAGAAGCCCTCCTAACCGGGGTATCGACCCTGATCGGCGGAGGAGCATCCATAGCAGCAGCATTCTTCAGCATGGATGCATCCACTAGAACCAACGTGAGAACTACCGAGGCGGGCAAGAGGGGAAGCCTCGCAGCCCTTAGAATATCCGTCCTAGG
>CAYNFG010000020.1:0-17154 GCA_964396455.1 uncultured Nitrososphaeria archaeon
GATGGGCGTTCCAACCGTATATCTCGAAGCCCAAGTCCTGAGATGCGCCCAGCTATTAAAGAAGAAGGGCAGACATGTTCCAGACATAGTAATGGCCGGGGGCTTCATAAACGAGACCCAAATACTGAAAGCCATAGCTTTAAGCAATTTCGGAGACGGGCCGTATGTTAAGGCTGCGGTAATTGGTAGGGCTATGCTGACCGCCGTGATGAAGGCGGAGTATTTCGCGAAGCTCGCCAAGGAGGGCAAGCTTCCGAGGAACTTCGCAAGATATTATGGGGAGGATCCCGAGAAGTTCTTCTCATTCCTCCCGGAGCTGAGGGAGGAGCTGGGCGACCTCTCCAAGATCCCGTGGGGAGCTCTAGGCCTATACGGCTACATGGAGCGGATTAGGGTCGGATTGCAGCAGCTTCTCGCGGGAATGAGAAAGTTCAAACTACACCTAGCCTCCAGAGAAGACCTCTTCGCCCTAACCGAGCGAGCCGCTAGGGTAACCGGAATACCTCTAGCCGAAGAATCTGAAGCCGAGGAAATGGAGAAGATCATTCTAGAGGACTGAGGAGGATAATTAGAGGTAGATTCACGGCGATTGCGAAGATCTAAGCAGTAAACAGAAGGGTTCAAGTCTGAAAAGCAAGTCCTTAAAAAACGCCGCGGTCGAGAATGGTCGATGGAATTAGTCTTCGGCCCCGTTCCATCTAGGAGGCTTGGAAGATCTCTAGGCATCAACAATATCCCTCCTCCGAAGAAATGCTCCTATTCTTGCATCTACTGCCAGCTCGGGAGGACTTGGGAGCTTACGATCGAGAGAAGGAGGTTCCATGATTCTAGGAGTATAGCCGATGCTGTTGGCTCGAGGATTTCTGAGATCGGCGGCCAGATAGACTATATAACCTTCGTTCCCGATGGAGAGCCGACGCTCGACAGGCTCCTCGGAGAGGAGGTCAAGCTTATTCGCGAGGTCTCCGATAAGCCTCTGGCGATACTAACGAATTCATCCCTCATTTTTAGAAGCGATGTCCGAGCCGATTTATTGGATTTCGATCTCGTCTCCATCAAGATGGATGCGTTATCGGAGGGGGTTTGGAGGAGGGTTAATAGACCTCATCCATCCCTCTCTCTAGCCGAGATCCTAGAAGGCTTGAAGATCTTTGCAAGAGATTTCTCAGGTAGGCTGATCGTCGAGACCATGCTGATAGATGGCGTAAATACTTTCTCCGGCGAGCTAGAATCCATAGCGAACTTTCTGAGGGAGATCGAGCCGGATAAGGCTTATCTCGCGATTCCAACCAGACCTCCAGCTGAGGGCTGGGTTAAGCCTGCGGCCGAGGAGAAGCTCGTCGAGGCTTATGAGGTCTTTAAGGAGGTTCTTGGGGCTGGGAGGGTCGAGCTCTTAACAGGTTATGAGGGCTCTGGCTTTCAGCTAGGCCGTGATCCGGTTAAGGATCTGCTAGCGATCACGTCGATTCACCCGATTAGGGTCGATTACGCAATCCAGATTCTTTCAAGGAGAGGGGAGAGGGCTGAGGAGGTTATCGGGAGGCTTATCGATAAGGGCGAGCTTAAGCTCGCCGAGTATCGTGGGAGGAAGTTTTTGATTCGAGGCTTTAGAGAATAGAAGGGATTTTTGTGCTTATGCTTAAATCTCTTGAAGTCGGATAACCTATTGTTGGATGTGAGGTTGCTAATAGTTCTGGTGGTCGCGGCTATCATCCTATTGATCGCGGTAGCATTAATGCTTCCACAACCTAGTGTCAAGCGAGCGGAAGCCAGCGGGAAAGAGGCGGTTAAGCTGGAGCCTATTAAAAGCTGCAAGCTTACGGTCGTAGTCGATAATAACGCTGGTGGAGGACTTGAGACCGCGTGGGGGGTAAGCATCCTAGCGGAGGTGGATGATCTAAAGATACTCTTCGATACTGGGCCGGATCCGGGGGTCCTGGCTAGAAATCTGAGGAGGCTTGGGATAGATCCATCCGAGATAGATATGGTGGTGATCTCTCATGAGCATCATGATCATGTTGGCGGCCTCCCGTATCTAGCCGAGGCTAAGCCGGATCTCAAAGTTTATGTTCCAAGCGGCATGGGCTCAGGCGTTAAGGCCGAGATTAGGAGGCTTGGACTAAGATTGGTGGAGGTTGAGGATACTATGCGGATAGCAGAGGGTGTCGCGATAATAGGCCAGCTTGGAGGATTTCTTAAGGAGCAGGCTCTCGCGATAAACGTCGAGGGTAAGGGCCTCGTGATTCTGGTGGGATGCAGCCATCCTGGGGTTGTAAAGATCGTGGAGAAAGCTGTTAATGATCTAGGAGTTAAGCCATATCTCGTTTTAGGCGGATTCCATATGGGGGGAGCCTCGCCGAGCGAATGTAGAAGAGTGATTAGGGGTCTGCTCGATCTCGGGGTCGTGAGGATCGCCCCGATACACTGTAGCGGCGAGACCATAAGATCTATTCTGGCCGAGGAGTTCTCCGATAATTATCTCGCATGCCATGTGGGGAGCAGGATTAGGATAGAAGCCTCCTAGGACGATCTTCCAACAAGCTTCCTGATGAATGATTCGAGCGTTTTTGCAGCCGGAGACTCCGGATAATCTTCGATTAGGATAGATCCCTCGATATACGCCTTAACAACCTTCTCATCATATGGGATCTCGATCCAGCTAATCCCCATCTCCATCAGCTGTTTTCTAAGCTCTTCTAAGATCTCTCCTCTCAAGCCGGATTTATTGATTATAGCGAATATTTCTTTTGAGCCGGCTTTCTCATACAGTTTATAGAGCTTCATGAAGTCTCTTAAACCGAGCCTAGTCGGCTCGGTTACGGCAATTATTAGATCTGAAAAGTTCATCACAGCATATATTCCAGATCCCGTTCCGGGTGGAGAATCTATCACCACGTAATCGTAGTCCTTGAATTTCTTCTCGGCGTATCGTAGGGTCTTTAGGATCATGAGTGGAGTTCGTCTGGTCGTGGGCTTAAGCTCTCCGATGATCGCATCGAGACCATCTACGGCTTTGTGTTCTTCTATGTATCCGGCCTCGATCCAGTCTGCTTCGATCGCTTGGAAGGGGCAGACGAGCCTACATACCCCGCATCCTTCGCAGAGCTCGGGCATAAGGAGAATCCTCTTGCCGGGGATTAGTATGAGCGCATGCTGATGACAATTTTGAACGCATAGCCCGCATAGCCTACATCTACCCTCATCTATCCTAGGTCTGAACTCTTCTACGATCTCCCTAGAGATCGGCCTAGACTTGATGAAGGTTCTGCTACAAGGGTTATCCACATCTACATCCACTAGAAGCGTTTTACCATAATGCTTTAGGCCGTAGGCGAGGTTTAGGGCGAGTAGGGTCTTCCCGGTTCCGCCCTTCCCTCCGACGACTGCTAAAACCTTCGTCAATCCACCATTCACCCCATGATCTTCTCAACGAGAGCTTCAAACACCTCTTCCAGAGCCGACTTAACCCTACTTCTAGAGCCTGCCAAGGCTATCGGCTTCATCATCGTATAGGATTCGACGATCTCCTCATCGTAAGGTATCCACCCCAATACATCTAGCCCGAGCTTCTCGCATACCTTCTTGGAAAACTCCTCGCTTAAGTCGTATTTGTTGAGGACGAGATAGCTCCTTAGCCTAAACGCCCTCGCGACCTCAAGCACTCTCCTCGCTCCCTGGAGCGATTGGGGCGTCGGCTCAACCACTATCAATAGCACGTCTGCTCCGCTTAGGCTTGAGACGACTGGGCATCCTATCCCAGGAGCAGCATCGACGATTACGAACCTCTTTCCCAGCTGGCCTGCAAGCTTTTTGGCATCCTCCCTAACAGCGTAAACTATATGTCCCGTATTTCTTCCACCAACCTCTAGATCTCCCATAACGACGTGAATCCCGCTAGCAGACTCGACGGTTAATAGATGACCCGTTAAAGCCTCCTCCACATTTATCGCCTTGGATGGGCATATAATGGCGCATGCTCCACATCCCTCACAAAATTCCTCGATAATCTTCGGCTTCGAATCCTTGACGATTATGGCGTCGAAGCTGCAGACCTCTAGACACTTCATGCAGCCCGTGCAGAGACTATAGTCTATATGCGCTTTAGCAGACTCCCAAACCTCCCTCCTCGAGATTATGGTCTTCTCGCCGCCGAGAGCTAATACGAGATCCGGAGCCTCGACGTCCGCGTCCGCAGCCACAGCTCCTCCAAGCCTTCTATCAAAAAATATGGAGAGGTTTGATGCTAGGAAGGTTTTCCCGGTTCCGCCTTTCCCCGATGCGATGACGATCTCCAAGCCAGCTCTACCTTATGAGCCCAAGCTTCTTCAAAGCTTCTCCAAGCGGGATGAATGGTTCGACGGTATTCACCTTTAAGCCCGCCTGCTGGAACGCCATCGAGACGTTTGGGCCGAAGTTCGATCCTATGACCTCGGAGGCTCCGCTAGCTATAACCATCTGAGCGACCGCCATCCCGGCTCCCGTCGGCATTGATGCAGCTTGATTCGGGATGATATTCACCGCCTTAACCTCTCCATCTCCAATATCGACGAAGGCTAAGAACGGGCATCTTCCAAACCTCGGCGAGATCCTCGAATTAAGGCCATTATTCTCCTCGACGGAGGCCACGATCCTCTTAACCCCTGGTTGGGGCGGCGGGATCGGCTGCTGAGGCATAGCTGCTGGAGCAGGCATAAATCCAGGCCCCATTCCCCTACCGAATCCTCTTCCCATCCCTCTTCCTCTACCCCATCCATATCCATAACCGTAGCCATAGCCGTAAGCCGGCATAGGGGGCTGTGGCGTGGGCGGATAGGCTGGCCAAGGATACGCCTGCATCGGCTGCCGGCTTTCAGGCTTCTCAAGCTCCTTCTTCAATCTCTCAATCTCCTCATCTATCCGCTTCATCTCCTCCTCAACCCATTTAATCTCTTCCTCGAGCTGGCGTCTATACTCCTCAAGCTGTCTCAACTCCTCTTCAGGGCTTAGAGGCTCGGGACCGCCGTAGGGAGGCCGCCAATAGCATGGGTGAGGCCACCAGCTCATCGTTCCTCGGACACCACGTGAATACTGTTCATATGCTCACCAATAAGGATACAGCGGCCAGTAGTAGGCGGTCCATGGGCTTAGCCACCAGTAGCTATACCATGGATAGTATCCGTAGATCCATGGTAGCCACCATCTTAGCCCCCATGGCCAGCCGAATAGCCACCAGCATGCTCCTCTACCGAATAGCCAGCCCGGTCTAAGCCATGGCGGTAGGTAGCTGAAGGGTCCTCTTCCCGGCCAGGGAGACCACCAGCCTCCCCAACCCCATCCGCCTCTCCATCCCATTCTCCTTCTTCACCTCCATAATTATGTGCTATGGCACGAAAATATAAGCATTCAACCTACTTCCTCTCACCTAGCATCCTCTTAAGCTCCTCGATCCTAGCCTTAACCCCCTCGAGCTCCTCCCTAAGATACTCCAGCTCCCGCTCAAGCTCCCGCCTATACTCCTCAAGCATTCTAAGCTCATCCTCAGGCGTCGGAGGATATGGTGGATAGAAGGGCGGCGGATAAGGCATCCCAAAGCCCGTATACGGATATCCATACCAGTAGGGATACCACATGCCAGCTATCACCGGCTAAGATAATATCCTTGCCGATTTTTAATCTTTCGTGCTATAGCACAAAATACCTCCCCTTCAAGCCTCACAGCTTTTCAAACACATCAACAAAAACACACGAAACTACACGAATGCTAATGCGGCGATAACCCTGATCCTAATCATCTCCCCTCTTCATCGCAGAAAACCTCTCGCTCACAGATCAGAAAAATAATATCCTCAGCAGGCGATCAGCCTTTTACGATTCCTCTTCACGTAAATAGCATTCTCCTTAACGGTAAGAGCTTCATGCATGAAAGATTTTATTCTGACATAGGCTTGGAGGATAAGTTTGCGTGGTATGAGCTAGCCAGGCTTTAACGTTTTATGCTATAGCGCGATTATCTAAGCCAAGGTCTCTTCGATCTTCTCAGCGATCTTAAGAAACTCTTGCGCTCCAGGGCTATCTGGATAGCTAATGACATACGGCTCCCCGAGATCTGATGCTTTAGCGATGTTTGGATCCAGCGGGATTCTTCCGAGAAGCTTCAAGCCCATCTCCCTTGCAAGCTTCTCGCCGCCTCCGCCGGTAAAGATCTCTACCCTCGCTCCGCATGAAGGGCATGTGAACCAGCTCATATTCTCGATAACTCCTAGAATCGGAAGCTCCAGCTTCTTGCAGAAGCTTACAGCCTTGGCGACTATAAGCTTGGAGAGCTCTGAGGGGATAGTAACGATTACCACACCATCTATTCGGGGGATCGATTGAGCGATCGTAAGGGCTTCATCTCCAGTTCCGGGTGGAAGATCGACTAGGAGATAGTCGAGCCTCCCCCAGACTACTTGGGAGAGGAAGTCCATTATCGCCCTAGCCTTCATAGGCCCCCTCCAGATAACCGGCGTCTCGTCGCTGGGGAGGAGATAATCCATGGAAACTATCTTTATACCGAGAGGCCCCCTCGCTGGAAAGATCCCGGGAGGTCCCGCGCTTAGCTGCTGACCCCTAGCCTTTAGAATCTTCGGGATGCAGGGTCCCGTTAGGTCTCCGTCGAGTATTCCTATCCTTCCTTCTCCGATCTTTTTGGCTAGGGCTACAGCTAGGTTCGCTGTTACGATGCTCTTCCCAACGCCTCCCTTACCGCTTAAAATCAAGACCTTACGTCCGATACTTTTCATCCTAGCTTCGATCGCTGCTTTCAGCTCATCAATAGTCATCATGGAATCTTTACTCATGGTCTAGCCGCTCCAGCATGCTAGCTTCGTGAATGCATTCCTCTGCAAGCTTCATCGCTTGTGAAGGGCGTTAAGCGCCCCTCCTCGATCTCCTTCATCACCTGATCTAAGGTTTCTGAACCTGTTTTGTAGATTTCCACTCCTAGCTCTCGAAGGACTTGAATAGCTCTTATGCCGATCCCCTTTACGATCACAGCATCGACCTTAAGCCTCCTAACGAGATCCCCGGCGGAGCATGCTCCGCCACCCGCCCCGCCCAAAGCGGATTTTATCTCAACCCTCAGCCCCCCGCTTAACGGATCATGAGAAACTAGCGCGTAGTATGGTGATCTACCGAAGTGGCTCGAGACCCTAGAGTGAGATCCCAGATCGCTTTCCAGGGGGACTAGGTAGCGCATCCTCCCTCAGACCGTCCTCAGCTAGACCTCGATATAAATGTGTGCAATAGCTCAGAAACCGCAGACCTCCAAAGAATCCGCCACTTCTAATACTTATTTTAATCGCTCTCCGTAGAAATTGCTTGGAGGGTCTTATGGGTAGATGGTGTTGGAGGCTTCGCGGTAGGGGGAGGCCGCCGAAGGAGCGTTGGATTAGAGCGGGGCTTGGGAGCTTCGTCTTCGCACCCATAGACGATTCGGGGACGCCGATGCAGAGTCCGCCAATATATCTTAGACCTGATGAGTTTGAAGCCCTGAGACTAGTTTATCTAGAGGGTAGAACGCAGGAGGAGGCCGCCCGGCTTATGAAAATCTCTCGTGGAACTCTCTGGAGGGCGCTGGATAGCGGTAGGCGGAAGCTTGTCCAAGCCTTGGTTGAGAGGAGGCCGATAATAATAGCTCCCTAGCCTACCTCCAGCAGGCTCATAATCCTCTTCAAGATCTTTGAATGCTTTCTCTCATCATCCTGTATGAGTTCCACGAGTATGGATGCCAGCCCGTTAGGTAGCAGCTTCTTAACCTCGTCTAGACTCCTAATATGCGCGTTCTCCTCCTTCTCTATAAGCTTGGCCAAATCTACTTTCTTAAGCTGATCGATATTCACGGTCTTCCCCTGATCGATCGCCGAGATGAGGGTCATCAGTATATCCGCATGCCTTATGCAATCGCTTGCTATCATCCTGAAAATCATCCTCGTAAGATCATCCTTCAAGCTCATCGCGACGCGCATAAACTCCTCGGCAGACTCCTGCTCGGCCTGAACCCTCTCGCGTAGAGATTGTAGCAGTCTCGATCTCTCATCCCTCTCCCTACTGGGAGCAAGCTCCATCCTCCTCTCCTCGAACCCCTCAGCCTCCAAAATCCTCCAAAGGCTAAAGGCGGCATCATAAAGCTCAGACCTACTTAAAGAACCCCTTAACAATATCTTCTCGATCAAATTCTCGATATAGCGTCTCGCAATAGGATTCTGAGAGATTTTTCTCGAAGAGTCCGCCCCCCTCCTCCCGTTGAGGTAAAGGGTTATGGCCGGCTGACTTAAGCCGAGAGCTTCGGCAACCCTCTTCTTACTATAACCATATTCCATGATAAGCTCCCTAGCGATTAACGCTCTGATCCCCGAAAGAACCTCCTCGAGCCTCATTTAGGATAACCTCCCCGGTTTTGTTCCATATTTTGGGCGATTGTGCGAAAATTACGGCGTAAAATCATCGCTTTACGCTGCAAATATAAATACAGCCCCCTAATAAAAATCTTGTCGAATAAGTCCGTGAGAATATATGAGAATTCCACTAACCATGCTTAAGGAGGGACAGGAGGGCGTAGTCGTAGATATAGCTCCCGAGCCTAGAGGACCTCCTCCAGGAGCCGGATTTTGGAGAGCTTTCGGCTGGAGGTTTAGATGGGGTTGGAGTCGGGGGAGGCGTGGCTGGGGGGCTATTAAGCGGCTTGCAGATCTCGGAATCCTCATCGGGACTAGGATTAGGGTTGTTAGGAAGGCTCCTTTCGGAGGGCCTATCGAGATCGAGGTCGGAGGCTCTAGATTTATGATCGGTAGGGGGTTGGCGGAGAGGATTCTGGTTGAGGTGGAGCCTCTTGAGGATAGATCGATCTCGCGTTAAGCATGCTCCTAAGCCCGATCTCCGAATAGCCTTAGCCGGCCAAGCTAATGTTGGTAAAAGCGTGATCTTTAATCAGCTTACCGGGCTTCATCAGCATATAGCGAATTGGCCTGGAACTACTGTTGAAAAGGCTGAGGGGTCTCTATTCTATAAGGGGCTTCTAATAGATGTTATAGACCTGCCTGGAATCTACTCGCTAACCCACTACTCGCTTGAAGAGCTGATCTCCCGAGAATTCATCGCGAGGGAGAAGCCTGATGTCGTCGTGAATATCGTTGATGCAACCGCTTTGGAGAGGCATCTGATCTTCACGCTCCAGCTTCTCGAGCTCGAGAGGCCGTTAATCTTAGTCCTCAATATGATGGATCTGGCGGAGAAAAGCGGTCTGGAGATAGATGTGGAGGCTTTGGAGAGGCTTCTCGGGATACCCGTAGTCCAGACCATCGCTACTCGAGGGCGGGGTGTAACCAGAATACTGGATAAGGCGATAGAGCTAACCCGGAAACCATATACGCCGAAGACCTTCAAGTATGGGAGAGAGGTCGAAGAGAGGATCGAAAAGCTTCGATCGGCTTTGGAGAGGATAGAGCTCCCATATCCTAGGAGATGGATCGCGATAAAGCTCTTAGAAAAGGATGAGGAGATACGTAGGCTTATCGGCGAGAGGGATCCAAAGATTCTGGAGCTTGCGGATAAATTAATCCGGGAGCTGGAGCAGATTCACGGCCACGACTCCTCGATAGTCATAGCGAATGAGCGTGCGGGATTAGCAAATCAGATCGCATTAAAGGCTGTAAGGATTACGAAGCCTAGGAAGCCCAGCCTAGGCGATAGATTCGATCAGATAGCAACTCATCCCATCTTAGGATATTTGCTCGCATTCCTATTCCTCCTCGGAATATTCCTCCTAATATTCGGGTTCGGAGGATCTGTCGCAGAATTCTTTGAGGAAGATCTTTCAGAGCTTCTCCGAGATTCTTGGAACAGCCTATTCGGAGCTTCGGCGGCTTCAGAGCTTGGCTGGTCCGCTGTGGAAGGACTGTTATTCCTGCTCGGACTGGCGATACCCTACATACTCCCACTCTACTTCCTAACCTTCCTCCTCGAAAACTGGGGCTACCTAGCAAGGATATCCTTTCTCATGGATTCTCTAATGCATAAGGCAGGCGTTCATGGGAAGGCGATAATACCCATGATCCTAGGGTTTGGCTGTAATGTTCCAGCATGTCTAGCAGCTAGGATAATGGATACCTGGAGGGAGAGGCTTCTCACAGTATTCATGACGACTCTAATTCCATGCTCCGCCGTAACCGTAGTCGTAATGGGGCTTGTCGGGAGATATCTTGGATTAGGCTGGGTGATAGGATTATACGTTTTCACGCTTCTAATGGTGCTCCTAATAGGCAGCATAGCGTCGAGAATACTTCCGGGAGAGGCTATAGAGCTGATAATGGAGATGCCGAGCTATAAGATCCCGAATCTAAAAGTTATCCTAACCATGACCTGGCTCAGGCTTAAGGAATACTTCTACATCGCCGCACCCCTAATAGTGGTATCCGGGATAGTAATCAAGCTACTAGAGCTATCTGGAATACTTCCGATGATCTCAATAACCTTAGCCCCGATAACCGTAGGCTGGCTCAGGCTTCCACCAGAAACCGGGGTCATACTCCTCTTCGGAATCCTGAGGAAGGAGCTGATTCTCGCGATGCTCGCCTCCCTAACGGGAACCCTAGACTTCTCCAGAATCCTATCAGCAAATCAGATGATAACGCTCTCGCTTATCACGATCTTCTATATACCATGCATCGCCACCATATCAACCCTGATTAAGGAGACGGGCGTTAGAAACGCCCTGATAATAACGGTATTCGAGATATCGCTGGCAATAATCCTAGGAGGCTTGGCTTCGAGGCTTCTAACATTATTCGGCGTAGCTTAGATCTCCAGATTCCTAGTATCGATATAAGCTAGCCCCAATCTCCCGCTAGCACCCGGCGTAACGTATATCCTATCGGGGAATTGTATCGCGAAGCTGTTAAAGGAGTCGTGTATGCTATTTAGGTCGGCGATCATATCCTTCTCGATCAGCGCTAGTATTGTCATGCATTCGAGATTTGTGAGATCAACCTCCTCGCCGAAATACCTCTTCATCCTATCATAGACCTCGACCAGAGTTCTGAATATATCATATCTCCCGGCACGCCTATAGAGCTTGAATAATGGTTTAAGGAAGTCGCCGAACAGGTATTGGTCGATCTTATTCAGGCTTAGGCTCGCCAGCTTCAATATCCTCTGAGGATCGTAGATCATCTGAGCATTTACCTCGTACTTGCCCCTACCGCTACGCTTTAGAATCCCGCAATCGACGAGCCACTCAAACCTCGGCGGAGCTATATGCCTATACTTGGCATATTGGCTGCTCTTAATCCACTCAACCTTATCCCCGATCGCGAGCCTCCTCTCCCTAAACCTCTCAGCCTCCTCCACCTCGCGAGACCTGCTGCTCGGAAGAATCTTCTTAAGCGCCTGCGGATACGCCTCCTCCATCGCATAGATCATCGCCTCCTGCCTCCTAAACCTACCCTTCCTGATAGCCCAGCTCGTGATAAGCTGGATGAACGGGTAATCCCGGTTAAACAGCGCCCAGAGGAAGAAGATCTTCTCAGCGTCATTAAGCATCAGCAAATCTATCAGCCTCAGGCTTCTATCACCCTCAACAAGACTTCTAAACCGCATCGAGGATTTCATGCATAGATACAGCTTGCCGAATAACCCGAGCCTCTGCCTCCTCCTATCGATCAAATCAAGCTCGGCCGCGAGAGTAACGTAGTTCCTCGCATTCACGGGGCGCGTTATCAATCCTATAGGCTTCTCCGCGAGGAAATCCTCATCATGAACCCCCTTAACGATCTCATATAAGACCGCTGCGAGGAAATCATAGGTCTTCGGGCTTTGATCCTCGAGTAGGCATGGGATTATTCTCAGGTAGCCCAGCCTGCAGATATCTCCATGAGTCTCCATTATCATCGCCTATCCACCCCCAATTCTTCCTTGATTACCGTGAGAGGCTTCGCCTTACTCCAATCGATCTTAATCCTCCGAGCTTCATAATCGCCCTTATGAAGCTCTAAGATAACCTCCTTGCTAACACCATCCTCCTCCCTAAGATACCATAGATACTTGTTGGATTTCGGTATCGAATCCGCTATTATCCCAGCAACCTCGAATCCTATCTCCTCCGCTATCGGAGCAACCTCCCTCGCCATATCGATTATCCTACCCCTAACCCTAACCCTTCCCAAAACTATTATCGCAGCCCTATCCCATCTAAGAACTCGGAAGATCTCCTTCAAAACCTCCCTCATAAACTGCTTAAACCTCTCAAGAGACTCCGTATGGAATAGTTTTCTCGCAATATCCTCGTAATCATAGCCTAGGAACCAGAGCCTAAGCCAATTATCCCAAGCATAGGTCTGCATGTTAAAGTATGGAGGCGAGGTTAAGACAAGATCAACGGACTCATCTTCTATCGGAAGCTTTCTAGCATCCTCCATAAACGCCTGACCCTTAACAGCCGGTATCCCATCCCTAAACACCCTCTCGGCCTTAATCTTAAGGCATCTAAGCACATCCCTCCTAGGCTTGGAATAACCATTCTTCCTAGCATACCTCCTAACATAGCTAGGAGCCATCGAGAACGAATGAGAGCATTTAACGCTAAGATGAATATTGGTCGGACCATGAAGTATCCCTAGCATCAAGGCCTTGATGAAGTTCGCCAAATCCTCGTCCTCAGTCTCTTCTATCAAATCCCTGACAGCGAGAATCTGCCTAAGAGTATGGGCGCTGAAAAATGCTCTAACATCATCGCTAACATCAGAAACCCTATAGCTCGATGGATCAAGCTTACGCCTAGCATACTCTATCCACTCAACAACCCTGCTATAAGGGACGGGTCTAACCTTAGCCCTCGTCAATACATACGCCTCCGGGGATAGATCATTACCAATACCTATCCTACCATTAAGACAAGCCTCGAGCGGAGCAGTCCCCTTACCGCTGAAGGGATCTAATACGACATCCCCTATCCTAGAATACTTCACGATGAAGTAGTATGCGAGGGCTGGCGGAAAACTCCCGGTCCTAGAGCATATCCTATGAAGAGCTATACCCCAACCATCCCTAGCATACTTCCACGAATCCCCGATCTCATAGCTACTCTGAAGGTATATCGCTTCCAAGGCAGCGGCATCATCGAATCAACAGCTTTATCCCTTCAGCTTCCAAAACCCAGAAAATAATTCTCGAATATACGCCCAAGTATGCTATAGGAGAATATGATCACAAAAGACCCTCCATAAACAATCCCAAACTGAGGATAAGCCAGCCGTATCCTCCAGAAGATTACCCTAGTAGGCTACAAAATAATATCCTCAAAAATGCAACAAAATCCAAATCTCCACCCTCTCAGCTCCACAAGCCATCCCCCGGAAAGGATAAAATACCCCCAATCCCCTCCTATACTCCGAGAAGAGGAAGCCCGGTCGTCTAGCGGCCAATCCGGCTGGTCAGACCAAGGGGGGTCAAGGATCCCGGGCTCTGGATCCATAAGAGGAGGAGAGCCCCGGGGACGCCGGTTCGAATCCGGCCCGGGCTACCATCATCCTTTCCTATCTTGTTTGAGGAAATTATTAGGTAGATTATCGAACAAAGAAAGAGTCTTGGATAAAAGCCGTGGAGCTATATGGGAAAAATGTGAGAAGAATGTGCGGTAATCGCTTACTAAAACTCTGTTCTTTCTGAACTTTCTATCAACGTCTATACGTCGAGGCTAGGGTAAACTTTTGGTTGATATTTGGAGAAATAAGTAGCAAAAGAACGAGAGTTTTCTCGGATTTTTATACTACTTCTACGTCGTGTGGGGCGCTTTCTCTTAGGCTTGTCTCGGTTACTCTTACGAATACCGCGTTCTCTTTGAGTTCTTTTATCGTTCTTGCGCCTAGGTAGCTCATTCCGGATCTTAGGCCTGCGACTAGTCTTCTTATGACATCTGATGCGGAGCCTGTGTATGGGACGTAGGCTTCGACCCCCTCGGCGTAGTAGGAGTATTCTGATGCGTCTAGGAGTGCTTCTGCCTCATTCTCTCTTAGCCTGAATTCTCTTCCGAGCATCGCATACATCGACGCCATTCCCCTATAGATCTTATATCTCCTACCGTTTTTCAGGACTATCGTTCCGGGGCTTTCATCGGTTCCGGCTAGGAGTTTTCCTATCATTACGGTTGATGCTCCTGCGGCGAGCGCCTTTACTATATCGCCGCTTTCCCTAATTCCTCCATCCGCTATTATCGGGATGTTCATCTTCTCTGCTGCCTCGCTGCACTTCATTATCGCTGTTAGCTGGGGGACGCCGACTCCTGCTACGAGCCTTGTTGTGCATACGGATCCGGGGCCTATCCCGACTTTTACGGCGTCTGCTCCTGCTGATGCTAAATCCTCAACCCCTTCTGGGGTTGCGACATTTCCTGCGACGAGTTCTATTGAGTCTCCGTAGATCTGCTTTATCTTCTTCACCATCTTGATGCACATCTCGCTATGGCCGTGTGCTACGTCTACGACCAGCACATCTACGCCTGCCTCTACTAGGAGTTTCGCCCGCTCTATCTCCCGCTCCCTCACCCCTATCGCGGCTGCGGCTAGGAGTCTTCCCTTAGAGTCTCTCGAGGCGTTTGGATATGCTTCCCGCTTAATTAGGTCTACGCTTGTGATCAGCCCTTTAAGCCTCCACTCTTCATCGACTAATGGAAGCTTCTCGATCTTATGCTTTCGGAAGATCTCTCTCGCTTCTTCGAGCGATACTCCCGGTCTAGCGGTTATCAGCTTATCCCTCGGCGTCATGCACTCTTTTACGAGCTTATCCTCTTTCTCGAAGATCACATCTCTCCGAGTTATTATTCCTAGAAGCCTGTTCTCGGGGTCTACGACGAGTAGGCCGCTTATCCCGAGGAAGCTCATTAGATCCTTGGCCTCCTTTATCGTTGAGTTAGGTTTTATTGTCGCGGGCTTTTCTATCACGATATTCTCAGCCCTCTTAACCTTCGATACTTCCTCAGCCTGTTTCTCGGGCGGCATGAAGCGGTGGATCACGCCGATTCCGCCCTCTCTAGCCATTACTATCGCCATCCTAGACTCGGTAACCGTATCCATCGCCGCAGAGACTATCGGTATATTCAGCCAGAGTCTCCTCGTAAACTTGCTCCGAGTATCGACCTCTCTTCTAGATCTTATGGGAGATCTTCTCGGAACTAGGAGGACATCATCGAAGGAGAGACCTAAACAGTCTAGGAACTTCGCCACCGAGTTCCCTCCGCCAAAATGATTTACCAAAATTTATTGTTGACTCTAGGCTAAGGCTCGAAGGAGGTTATTTAGCATGCTCGGCTATAAGTCTCCAGAGTTCATCTAGGATCTCCTCCCTGATCTTCTCCTCTGATCCATCAGATCTCACGAGGATATTTCCGCTCCTTCTATCCCTGAACTCGCCGATTATGGCTAGGTCTCGGATTAGGTTAGGATGTCTCTTGGCCTTCTGCCTCGGGATTGCCGCGAGGAGGACTCCCGAGGAGATCAGCTTAAGCGGATCGCAGCCTAGGGCTTCGCAGATAAGCCTAGTCTCCTCGGCTACTGGTATTCTTTCCTCGTAGATTATGAAGGAGCAGCCGCTCGCCTCGGCGAGCTCGTAGGCTCCTCCGAGAACCCCTCCCTCGGTCGGGTCATGCATGGCGGTTGGAAGGTTTCGCCTCGCAAGCCTTAAAGCCTCGTCTAGGATGCTGATCCTCTCATAAAACCTCTTGGCCCGCTCAAGAACCTCCGACGATACCCCTCTCCTCCTAAGCTCTTCCTCGAAATCGGAGGCGAGGATCGCGGTCCCCTCGATTCCAGCGGTCTTGGACATGACTAGCAGATCTCCAGGTCTCGCGCCGGATGAAGAGAGGGGTCTCCTCGAGACGAGTTCCCCGAGCATATGGCCAACGATTATAGGCTTCGAGATGCCTGGGGTAACCTCGGTATGCCCTGTTATCAGAGAGATCTTAAGCTTGACGCAGGCTTCGTGGACCTCCTCCATTATATGCTCCAATACGTCGAGGCCATCCTCCGGCAATAGGATCGCTGCCGAAAACCATTTCGGCTCGGCTCCCATAGCCGCCACATCATTCGCATTTACATGAACTGCAAGCCATCCGATTCTAGCCTCCGAGCCTGTTATCGGATCCATCGCAGCCACTATCCGCCTACTCCTAGACCTCACTAAAGCTGCATCCTCTCCGAATTTCGGCGATATTAGGACGTCCCGCCTTCTATATCCAAGTCTCCTAAAAACTATCTCCTCTAGGGTTCTCCGATCGATTTTTCCAAACCTTTTCATACTATCTCTAATCCGGTCTTCTTTCGTGTCTTCAAAATCTTTTCCGCCTTCCTTAAATCTTGGACCGAGGAGACTCTGAAGAACATTCCAAGCCTCTCGTCGAAGATCTTAAGGCTTATGCTTGAGAGATAGACCGCTTTACCAACCCTTCTAACGATCTCCTCCATATCCGCATCCGGATGAGCGGTAAACATCTCTCTAAACGGCTTCGTCTGATAGGATGCCATTAGATAGGTCGCTTTTCTAGCGGGGGTCCTTGGAAGAGCCGCCGTAAACTTCTTAGAGCATTCGAGTAAGAATGTCGCGAAGTCTCTCGTAATCAGGGGCGCGTCTCCTGGAAGAATAACAACCCTATCCCCATGAACGTTATTGACCGCGAACTCCACGAATTTTCTAGCCCCCTCATTAAGCTTGCCTGAAGGGATGATCTGAGCGAAATACTTGTCTGCAACCTCGTTATAGGCTTCAGCGTTTCCGCCATTCTCAACAGCTATGACGAGATCATCAACCTCATCCGGAAGCGCATCTAAAACATATTCTATCATGGGCTTTCCGCCGATCCTAGCCAGCCCACGCTCATAGCCCCCAATCCTACCAGACCTAATATAGACTACAGCAGAAGACCTATCCATAAACCTCTCCCGCTTCCATCCTAAAGGCTGAGGAGTAGGATATAATGCTTCCTACAACTTATATATGAAATTATGGAATATTCTACCTGATCCGGTATGGATGCGCCGGTTTTTCTCGGAACGGATATAGGGACTTTTGGAACTAAGAGCTGTCTTGTAGATTCTTCGGGGAAGGTTCTTGCAACATCCTTCGTGGAATCGGATATTCTGATCCCGAATC
>CAYNFG010000021.1:0-1386 GCA_964396455.1 uncultured Nitrososphaeria archaeon
GATAGCCCGTGGCCCCTCGGGGCCGCGTGGGTTCAAATCCCACCCCCGGCGCCATAACCAAACCTCTTTATCTACTGGTTGCCGCCTTTGAGATGATTAGCCATGTTTGAGGATTATCGGGTTAAGGCTGAGAAGCTATTAAGAGAGTTTAAGGGCGGGGATTATGCTTTTGGATTAAATGCTCTTGATAGGCTTCGGGAATATTCTAAGGCTCTTGGCTCGAGGGCGGCTATAATTAGCGGCTCGACCGCTAGGAGGACCGGTCTGCTAGATAGGATCGTTCGAGAGCTTAGGGAGGCAGGTATAGAGGTTGTAGGCGTTATTAGGGGGGCTAGGCCGAATACGCCTAAGGAAGACGTCTATAGAATGGCGTATCAGCTTCTAAGGCTAGGCTGGGATTTCGTAATCGCCATCGGCGGCGGAAGCTGTCTAGATGGGGCCAAGGCGGCGCTAGTCCTCGCATTATACGGCGGGTTAATCGAAGACTATTTCGGGGTCGGCAGGATCTCCCAAATCTCGCGAGGTGGACGCATCCCGCTCCTAGCGATTCAGACGGCGAGCGGCTCAGCCTCCCATCTAACAAAATACTCGAATATAACAGATCTCGCCAGCCTCCAGAAGAAGCTGATCGTAGATGAGGCGATAATCCCGCCCAAGGCGATCTTCCAATATGATGTAACTAGGACCGCTCCCCCGGATCTTACGAAGGATGGCGCTTTAGATGGATTATCGCATTGCTGGGAGGTTTGGATGGGGGCTTCGGGAAGGCGGGATTACCGGCTGGTTAGCGAGATAGCCTCCCTCGGAATAAGGCTGATAATAGAAAATCTGCCGAAAGCTCTTGCGAATCCGGGGGATCTCTCGGCGAGATATGGGCTTGCTCTCGGAACCGATCTGGGAGGCTACTCGATAATGGTGGGCGGGACTAATGCAGCCCATCTAGGAAGCTTCTCGCTAGTCGATATCCTACCGCATGGCCGCGCATGCGCGATCCTAAACCCATACTACACAATCCTATTCGCATCCGCGATCCAAGATCAGCTAAGAGGGCTCGCGAGGATATTCCGAGATGCCGGGATCCTTGGGGAGGAGGTGGAGGATCTCGAGGGGAGAAGGCTGGCCGAAGCCGTTGCAAAAGCTTGGATGGAATTCGAGAAGAGGATAGGCTATCCGACTAATCTAAGAGAGGCTGGAGCCACCGAGAAGCATATCCAGAAGATGGCTGAGGCGGCAAAAGACCCCCAGCTCAAGATGAAGCTCAAAAACATGCCGATACCGATGGACCCGGACGCCGGGGATATCGAGAGGCTGATGGAGCCAACCCTCTACGCAGCATATACCGGAAACATAAACCTCATACCGAGAATAGATTAACCGGCTGGAGAG